>OY782680.1:881500-1202250 GCA_963678085.1 Aliishimia sp. | reverse complement strand
CGGGATATCGCGCTGGATCTGCCGCAGATTTCTGGGGCGGTTGAGCGATTTAAGACACGTATCGCGGCCCTGTCCGCGCGCGGGGTCGATGTGGATACGCTCGATTTTGAGGCCAGCTATGGGCGCACCTCGATGGAATATTATGATGGGTTCGTCTTTGGCTTTTATGCAGAAACGCGCCCGGACCTGCCCCCGGTTGCCAGCGGCGGGCGCTATGATGCGCTGACGACGCGGCTTGGGCGGGGGCGCTCAATTCCGGCTGTTGGCGGTGTGATCCGCCCTGGATTGATGTTAGAGCTAGGGGGCAAGTCATGAGCCTGAAACTCGGTGTTCCCTCCAAAGGGCGATTGATGGAAAAGACCTTTGCCTGGTTCGCCGCGCGCGGGATCACGCTAGAGCGCACTGGCTCGGACCGCGAATATGCCGGTGCCGTCAGCGGTGTGGACGGGGTCGAACTGGTACTGCTCTCTGCCGGAGAAATGCCGCGCGAGCTGGCCGCCGGGCGCATCCATCTGGGCGTCACCGGCACCGATCTTGTGCAAGAAAAGCTGGCGCTCTGGGAGCAGCTCGTGGAGCCGGTGCAGAAAATGGGCTTTGGGCACGCTGACCTGATCATCGCGGTTCCGCAGGCTTGGAGCGATGTGAACACGCTGGATGATCTGGACGCGGTTGCCGCGCAATTTCGCGCCGCGCATGGGCATCGTTTGCGCATCGCCACCAAATATCACCGCCTGATCCGCGAAGCTCTGCGCGCCGCAGGTGTGGCCGATTATGTTCTGGTGGATAGTCAAGGCGCAACTGAGGGCACGATCAAGAATCAAAGCGCTGAGGCGATTGCAGATATCACCTCTTCGGGGGAAACGCTGCGCGCCAATCACCTTAAGATCCTTGATGACGGGCTGGTTCTGCGCTCGCAAGCCACGCTTTGGAGATCGCGCAAGGCAGACTGGCCCGACCCCGCCAGCGCAAGCTATCAGGCTATCCTGGATTGCATTCACCCAACATAACGCCGCGTCAAGCTACGCTAGAGATTGACAAAATGACGCAGAAGACAGTTGCGCCTGTGCGTTTCCACGCTAGAGTTACCCCAAGTGAGATGTGAAGCTCTGCCGCAATCCAAGACGTGCAGACCACATCTTTGAGGGAGGATCGGTCACGCAAGTGGCCCATAAAGCAACGGATTTTGCCGATGCTGCAAGTCAGTGATTTGCATTTGAGTTTTGGGGGGATCAAGGCCCTTCAAGGGGTGAGCTTTGCGGCGCACCCCGGACAGATTACCGGGGTAATTGGTCCGAACGGGGCGGGCAAAACCTCGCTCTTTAATGCGATTTCTGGGTTTTATAAGCCAAGCCAAGGGTCGGTGACATTTAACGGCCGGGATCTTGCGGGGCTCTCGCCAGATAAGCGGGCAGAGCTTGGCATGGCGCGCACCTTTCAAAACATCGCTCTGTTTCGCGGCATGACCGTGCTCGATAACATTAAGCTGGGCGGGCACACGCGGCTGAAAACCAATGTCTGGCAGGCCCTGCGCTATTTTGGAGCGGCGCGCAAAGAGGAGCTGGAGCTGCGGCGCGACATCGAAGAGCGGGTGATTGATTTCCTTGAGATCGACCATATCCGCAAATACCCGATCACCATGCTGCCTTACGGGTTACAAAAGCGCGTAGAGCTGGCCCGCGCACTCGCCATGCAACCCAAGGTGCTGATGCTGGATGAGCCGGTCGCGGGCATGAACCGCGAAGAGACCGCCGATATGGCGCGGTTCATTTTGGATGTGCAAGAACAGTTCGGCACGACGATCCTACTGGTGGAGCATGATATGCATATGGTCATGGATATTTGCAGCCATATCGTTGTGCTCAATTTCGGCCAGCAAATTGCCAGCGGCACCCCCGAAGAGGTCAGCGCCAACCCCGCAGTGATCGAAGCCTATTTAGGAGCAGCGGCGTAATGGGACAGTTTCTGCAATTTGCCATCAATGGCCTGATGTCCGGCGCGATCTATGCCTTGATCGCCGTGGGGATTGTGAGTGTTTATAAGGCGACCAAGGTGGTGAACTTCGCCCATGGCTACCTGATCATGTTCGGGGCGTATTTCTACTTTACCTTTGCTGTCCTGCTCCCTGGTGCCTCTTGGGCCCCTGGCTGGCTCCCCTCTTGGCAGCCCGAATGGCTTGTTGCGATGAAAGCTGATTTGCCGATGTTTTCGCCCATGGGCGCGGTGCTTGACTGGGTGTCCAATCTGCCGCGCATTCTTTTGGGGATTTTTGGCGCGCTGCTCGCAAATGCTTTGCTAGGCCGTGTGGTGGAGCGCGTTTTGATGCGTCCTCTTATGGGGCAAAGCATCTTTGCGATGATTATGGTGACCGTCGGACTGATTTCGATCTTGTCCGGTGCCTCATCGCTTATCTGGACTGCGGATGCCGCTTTCGTGCCCCATATCGCGCCCAATACGCCCGTGCGCTTCGAGGCCTTTGGCACCACTATTTTCCTCTTCGGAGCGGATCTCGTGAACATGATCATCGCGCTTATTCTCTTTGGCGGGATCGTGGCATTTGTGCGCTATACCAAGGGCGGCGTTGCAATCCGTGCCACGGCAGAGGATCAATCCACGGCCTATTCGATGGGTATATCCGTGCCCAAAGTCTTTTCCCGCGCTTGGGTATTAGCCTGCACCACCGGCGCTATTGCAGGCGCGATTCTGGCAACGCGCAATGGGGTGTCACCGACTTTGGGGCTGTTTGGGTTTTCCGTGCTCGCCATCGTGCTGATGGGCGGGCTTGATAGTTATGTGGGCGTCTTTCTTGCCGCTATGGCGGTTGGGGTTTTGGAAGCCATGACTCAATGGCAGCTTGGCGGAGAATGGGCCGAAATCGTGCCCTATGTGACGGTTCTTGTGGTCTTGCTCATTCGTCCGCATGGGCTCTTTGGCTCTAAAGAGGTGGAACGGATATGATTAACGGCAATCTCAAATCCACCTATGGCGCAGATGAGCGGGTGCTCGATAACGCCTATAAACAGGCCTTTGTCTATGGCTCGTTCATGGCCCTCGCGGCGCTGGCGATGTTTGCCAATGATTATGTGATCCTGATTGCCTGTAAGATGGGGATTCTGCTTGTCGCTGTGGTCGGCATCAACATCCTCACGGGCTATACGGGGCTGGTCAGCCTGGGGCATGGGGCCTTTGTCGCCATTGGCGCTTATTCCGTCACAGCTCTGCATAATCTCTTTACCGGGATCATTCCTGAACCTGTGATGGTCTTTGTGGTTGTGCCTATTGCGGTCGCCTTTACCGCGCTGATCGGCGTGATTGTCGGCCTGCCTTCGCTACGGGTGAAGGGGCTATATCTGGCGGTCGCAACTCTGGCGGCCAGCTTCATTGTGATCTTTTTGGTCGAACATGACAGCCTTGCCCCGTGGACCGGCGGCGTTGTGGGCATTAACACGCCTGCGCCAAATATCTTGGGCTGGCAGCTTGATAGCAAGCGCGAGATGTTCATTCTGATTTCCGTGGTTGCGATTGTCGCCATCCTGGCCGCGCAAAACCTGGTGCGTACCCGCGTAGGCCGCGCCTTCATCGCCATTCGCGACCGAGATTATTCGGCAGAGATCCTTGGCATTTCCCTGCTGAAATACAAGCTCACCAGCTTTGCTCTTTCCGCCGCCTATTGCGGCCTTGCTGGCGTGCTCTTGGCCTATTTCTTTGCCCGTATCCTGCCCGAACAGTTTGAACTGGACCTGTCCCTAGAACTGGTCGCAGCGCTGATTGTCGGAGGCATGGGCCGCACCATGGGCCCCGTCTTTGGCGTGATCCTGATCGTTCTGGTGCCCGAGCTGATCAAAGTGATCGCCAGCGGCTTTACTGGGGGCAACACCGCCTCGGCCCGCTATGCCGCGCCTTTGCAAGAGATCGTCTTTGGCGCTTTGCTCATCTTTTTCTTGCTCAAAGAGCCTTTGGGCATCAACCATATCGTCGACCGCAACCTACGGGCTTTGAACCGCTGGCCCTTTGCGCGCGGATAACCAAACGGGAGGACCGACATAATGACACTGAACCGCCGGACATTCTTGGGCACCACCGCCGCTGCCACAGCCGCGATTGGCGCACCGATGATCCTAAAAGCGCAGCCCAAAGAGTATATCTTGGGCGCGTCCCTACCCCTCACCGGGCCGTTCGCAACCGCAGGCCAGCTGGTCGCCCCAGCGTTCGGCATGGCGCAAAAGCTCTTTAATGACGAGGGCGGGATCAATGGCACGCCGATCCGCTTTGTCACAGAAGATTCAGGCTATGTGCCGCAGAACACGCTGGCCAATTATCAACGCGCGCTGGCCTCGCATGGTTCCTCCATGATTGGCTATTTCGCCGACTCCACTGGCGCCATGAAACTAATCGCCCCTGAGCTAAAAGGCGAGAATGCGCGGATTATGGGCTCGACCTCGTTTGCCTCCGAGCTGGCGAACCCAAGCACGCACCCCTATCAATACATGTCCGGCCCAAGCTATCAGAGCCAGTTCGACATCCTTCTGGAAAACATCAAGAAAGAAGGCGGCTCAACGGTGGCCTTCATTTACTCGAACACCGAATTTGGCCGCGACCCAATCGAGCATGGCCGCGCCACCGCTGAGCGGCTGGGGATCAAAGTCGTGCTGGAAGAAAGCACCAAACCACAAGGCGCGGATATCCCAACCCATGTGACCAAACTGGCGCAATCAGGTGCGGAATACTGCATCTTACAGGGCTATGTGACCGGCGTATGGCCGCAGCTGATTGGCGGGGCACGTCAGTTCGGCCTGCCCACCAAGTTCAAAGGCACCTTCTGGGGTATGGAAAAGCTGATTGCAGATCGTATCACCAAAGAGGCCGGGCCCTTCCTGGCGGGCTATGAGGGTGTGATGCCTTATCGCTATTTCTGGGATCAAGCAGATGCGCCGCGCTATCAAACCTATGCGGCGGCTGCCAAAGAGATGTTCGCGGGCACACCGCTTGAAAACTATATGTCCACCTGGGCGCTTCAAACCATGTGCGGGCTGGAAATCGCGATGAAATCTTTCCGCGACACAGCAAGCGCGGGCAAAGAGCTCACCGCGGATAATATCGCAGAAACGCTCAGCGGGATTTCTGATTGGGATAGCGGCGGCTTCTTTGGCGGGCCTGTCTCAATGAAGAACAACGCAATCGGCACCGGGCGGGTCTATGCCTATGACCCGGAAAGCGGGCTGTTTAACCCAACATCGGATTGGTTGACAGTCTAGGGCCAGTGAGGGGGCGTTGCCCCCTCATACTCCCCCAAGGTATTTTTAGCCAAATGAAGAGGGCTGGGCGTGCTGACGATTGAGAATATCGAAGTCACTTATCACCACACGGTGCAGGCGTTGCGCGGGCTCTCTTTGGAGGTTCCCGACGGCAAGATCGTTACGTTGCTGGGCACCAATGGGGCGGGCAAGACCACAACTTTGAAAGCGGCAAGCAATCTCTTGGCACTGGAAAATGGCGATATTGGCGAGGGGCGGATTGCGTTTAAGGGACAGTCGATCCTGCGTCTTGAGCCCGACCGGCTGGTGCAGCAGGGGCTATTTCATGTGCGTGAAGGGCGGCGGATTTTCGCCGAGATGACGGTGGAGGATAATTTGATTGCCGCCTCCTATGCCTTGGATCAGCGCCAGGCCAAGCCCGATTATGATAAGGTCTATGCGTTTTTCCCCCGGCTCAAAGAGCGTAAATCGCAGATCGCGGGCTATCTATCGGGGGGCGAGCAGCAGATGCTGGCCTTTGGGCGCGCTATGATCGCGCAGCCAGAGCTGATTTTGATGGATGAGCCCTCGCTTGGGCTGGCCCCAAAGATCGTCGAAGAGATTTTCACCACGATTAAGCGCTTGAACCAGGAGGATGGGGTGGCGATCTTGCTGGTGGAGCAAAACGCCAATGTGGCCTTTTCAGTGGCCGATTACGGTTACATCATGGAAAGCGGGCAGATTGTGATGGAGGGCGCGGTCGATAAACTGCGCAATGACAAAGACATTCAGAGCTTTTATTTGGGCATGGGTGAGGGCAGCGAGCGCCAATCTTTCCGCGATGTGAAACATTATAAACGCCGCAAGCGCTGGCTGAGTTAGGAGCGAGAAACGATGGCTTTTGATGCACCCGCTGAGAATTTCGTATCGACCGTGCAAATGCTCTCAGATCATGCGCGGACCATCCCCGATGGTGTTGCAATGCGGCAAAAAGAGTTTGGGATCTGGCAAGAGGTGAGCTGGGCCGGTCTTGAAGAAATCATGCATGCGGCGGCAGCGGGGCTTGGTGCCTTGGGGTTTGAGCCTTTTGATCATGCTGGGATCCTGAGTGAAAATCGCGCAGAATGGGTGCAGGCACAGTTTGGAATTGGCGCGGCGGGCGGCGTTGTGGTGGGCATGTACCCGACCTCTCCTGCGCCAGAAATTCGGCATTTGGCCGGTGCATCGGATACCAAGATCCTGTTCATCGAAGACCAAGAGCAATTTGACAAGATCCTAGAGCTTGAGGGCGAGCTGCCTTTGCTAGAACAGCTCATCGTATTTGACCCCAAAGGCTTGCAGCATGAGAGCTATCTCAATCTGAAATCCTGGGCCGAGCTGCTAGAGATTGGCCGCGCCGCGCTGGAGCGGGGGGCTTTGGATGATATCCGCGCGCGCAAAGCCGCGATTAAGCCAGATGATACGGCGCTGATGGTGTTCACCTCGGGCTCAACGGGGCTGCCTAAGGCGGCGGAGATTTCTTATGGAAATATCTATGGCGGGCTTGATGTCGCGCGCGATGTGTTTGCCGCGCATGGGCCGGGCACCAATGTGCTGAGCTACCTGCCGCTGTGCCATATTGCGGAGCAAGCCGTTACGGTGATGAACGCGCTTTCCAAACAATTCGTGATGAATTTCGGAGAGAGCCTGCGCACGATCACCCTGGATCTGCGAGAGGTCGCGCCGCAGGTGTTTTTCGGTGTGCCCCGGATTTGGGAACGCATGCAAGCCGGGATCATGGTGCAGGCACAAACCGCTGGGCCAATCAAACGCCCCTTGACCTTGCTGGCCCTGAAAGGCGCGATGGTGCGCGGCGCGAAACGGCGCGATCAATGGAGCATGGGGGATAAGCTGGCCCATGCGTTTTGGGATACGCTGGTCTATCGCCATATTCGCTCTTACCTCGGCCTGGGCCGGGTGCGTTTTGCAATCTCGGCGGCAGCGCCCATTTCCGAAGATCTGCTAACCTTTATGCGCGGCATTGGCGTGAATATACGCGAGGCTTGGGGCATGACCGAAACCTCTGGCGTGGGCACGATCCAGCCGGGTTGGGGCACCTCGATGGGCCGCGTTGGGCATGCTGTGGGCACGCTTGAAGTTAAGATCGCCGATGATGGGGAGGTGCTGTTCAAAGGGCCAACCGTGTTCAAGGGCTATTACAAAAACCCCAAGGCAACCGCTGAGACCATCATAGATGGCTGGCTGCATACAGGGGATGTGGGGCAGATTGAGGAGGATGGCTCGCTCACCCTGATTGATCGTAAGAAAGATATTATGATCAATGCGGCGGGCAAGAACCTCTCGCCCAGCCTGATTGAGAACACGATGAAGGCCAGCCCCTATATCAAGGAATGCATTATGATTGCCGATAAACGGCCCTATGCCACGGCGCTCGTGCAAATTGATATGGATGTGGTGCGGCTTTGGGCCGAGAGCAAGGGGATTGCCTATACAACCTTTCGCAGCTTGGCCGAAAACCCGCAGGTGCAGGCTATGATTGACGGCGAGGTTGCAAAGCAAAACAAGAACTTGGCGCGGGTCGAGCAGCTTAAGAAAGTCTATCTGCTGCCCAAAGAACTTGATCACGATGATGGCGAGGTCACAGCGACCCTCAAAGTGCGCCGCGCCAAGATTTATGAGCTATATGCGGCCGAGATCGAGGCGCTTTATCAATAGAGCCCTGCACGAAATCTACAGGAAATGAACGCGCGGCCTCTATTTTTACTCAACGTAATTTCAAATTGTATACCTCTCGTTAACGTTCTCACAATATTCTGAGCATCGGTCCAGTTCCGGTAGCTTTCTCCGGTGACCTTGGTTGTGTATTCGGAGTTTTCCGCTTTTCGGTTGTGAGTACGCTATCAAGTAATTGAAAAATTTAAGGGGTAGTACGAGTGAAACATATTTGCAAACCGACACGTCCCGGCAAAACACAACATCCAAAGACGCGAAAACCCGCTTGGATTTTGCACAGATTGATCTGGCTACGGGCGGGCCTTACCATGATCGCTTGCTGTTTTTTGATCGCGCCTGCCGCCTATGCGTCCGAATGCGAACGCTACCGGCCGCTTGGTGACCTCAGCTGGCAAATGAAACAAAGCGCGGCCAACGGCGTTTACCCAACACCGGCCTCTGCGCGGCGCATTACCAAAAGCATTGGTGGCATCAATCTTGTGCATCTTAAGCGTAGCCTTAGACAGGCCGATCTGTCGCTCTACTACCCATCGGTTGAGGCCCTCGTGCTGCATTCCAAACAATATGTAGATCGCGGTCAGGTCAATGATCGAACTGGCCTACATGACAGCATAAACCACACCGAAAAAGTCATGCAAAAACTATGCGCAATGGAGCTGGACGCCGGGGCAAATTCGTCATCGGAAGATGGCTCAGCGGTTGGGTTTGTAGAGGGCTTGGTTGAGGGGCGGAGCGGCTGGGTTGGCGCTGTTTTTGTTGGGTTCGGAACGCTGGTCTCTATCGGGGTATTTCTGGGCTCTGTGACACTAGCGCGATATCTGATTGGTTTGGTTCAGCACCGAAAAACCTGCCTAGTAGAAGCCATTCTGATCGGAAATGGGCAGGAATTTGAAGGGGAGCTTTCACGCGCAGCCCTGCATGCTGTGCGGTTTCAGCCGAAAAATGCGAAAGAAGCCCATCGCTTGATCATGCTTATGGAAACGCCGGGCTTCACCTATTTCGATATACGCGTTGGCGACAAGAAATGGCCTGTATTTGTGGACGGCTATCATGGATCATACGCGCCGCTTTATTTCTTTGCCCGGCTGACAAGGCGCGAGCTTTCTGATCTTCTGTCGCATTCGACTGCGCCTATTCAAGCCGCCCCTTACATCGGTCACCGCTCGACCCGCAGGAAATGGAAAGACCAAATTGCAACGCGCAAAGAAAAGATCAAAGAGGCGCAAGCCGTGCGCGCAGATTTGTAGGCAGCACATCGCCGGTTTTTCGTTGTGATTTGTTCGACCTAAAACGCGACTTTTTTCTCTAGGCGCTCACTCACAAGCCCGGTGAGTGTCTTAACATGGGTTCCATAGCGCGCACTGGTCTTGCTTGTGTTTTGAAGCTTTGTCGCAGCCGCATGGAGCGCATCATCTTCTGCAGAGTAAGCGATCCCCGCAAGGAATTGGGTCGCATAATCCAGTGTCTCCGCATCCTTTGACGTATCCAAGATTTCAACCGCGTGGGCCAAATCATCATGATAGGCAAGGCGATCGGGCTCAACGGTTTCTTGGGATAGGCCGCGCAGGCCACGCGGACGCCGCTCGATGGGGAGATGCTGCAAGATCGCTTGTTGAAAGGCTGGCAACGAGGTGATGGGTTTAGCCAAAAACCCATCTGCACCCGCGTCAAGTGCCGTAAATTCCGCATCCAGATCCGCGGACATTCCAATAACAATGATCGCGCGTGGTGAATGGGCAACCAGCTCACGGATCAGCTCATCCCCGCCCCCATCTTGCAGACCGATATCAATAAGAACCACAGCCGGGCGGTACACCTGGAGATGGCGGCGCGCAGATTTTAGGCAGTCCGCCCGCCGAATCCGCGCCCCAGATCGCAGACACAAAAGCCGAAGAGCCTCAGAGGCAAAGCGGCTATCTTCCACAACCAATACCGTCAAGCCAAGCAGAGGACGCTGCGCCGTGGGCACGCGGGCAGGCATATAATACGCGTCTAACTCATCCATAATCTTGGCCTCTCCCCTAGTTGATCGTGCGACTCGAATTTTAAAAAGCCGCACCTAATTAAGTCTTAACAAGGGGGCTGCAATCTTGTGTCTTTGCTCGCTTGCGCGCATAAGAATTGAAACGCAAAGAAGGGATGAATTATGATTGGACGCTTGAACCATGTCGCCATTGCTGTGCCTGACCTAGAGGCGGCTTCGGCGCAGTATCGTGACGCTTTGGGAGCCAAGGTCGGTGCGCCCCAGGACGAACCAGATCACGGGGTGACCGTTGTTTTCATCGAGCTGCCCAACACAAAAATCGAGCTTTTATACCCGCTTGGTGACAATTCTCCGATTGCTGGTTTTCTGGAAAAGAACCCCTCCGGCGGCATTCACCATGTCTGCTATGAGGTTGAAGACATCATCGCCGCGCGCGATCAGCTCAAAGAGGCCGGACTGCGGGTTTTGGGCAGCGGCGAGCCAAAGATCGGGGCGCATGGCAAACCGGTGCTGTTTTTGCATCCCAAAGATATGAACGGCACACTCACTGAACTTGAGCAGGTATAGGCCTATGGGAATCACCTCGGGAATCGTTCTTTACGCGGTCATTTGGTTTATGACCTTTTTGGTCGTCATTCCTATTCGGATCCAAACCCAAGGCGATCGGGGCGAAATCGTGCCGGGCACTCATGCAGGCAGCCCCGAGGTGCATAACCTAAAAAAGAAAGCCTGGATCACAACCGGGCTCGCCCTTGTTCTCTGGGCGATCATCGCCGGGATCATCATATCGGGCTGGATCACGATCGACGATATTAATCTGCTCAAGGTCTTTGGCGAACCTTATCCCGGCTGATTTGCCAGCCGGTGATAAAGATGGGTAAAGGTGGCCACGCCTAAGATCGGGATAATCAGGTTCAAAATGGGCACAGTCAGCGGGATCGCCATAAGCGTTCCTGCCAGCCAGATTGTGCCCAGATGTTTGCGCCGCAACTCTTTGGCCCCCGCCCGCCCCTCTCGGCGCATGGCGGCCAGGGTGAAGTATTCGCGCCCCAACAATAGCCCGTTCATGCCCCAAAAGATGAAAATCGCTAGGGGTGAAAAGATCAGATACAGCACCAGCGCCGCCAGGTTTGCAACGATAAGTAGGCCCAGAAAACTCACGCTATCAAGCACCGCATCAGAGAGTGGCTGTTTTGGCACGGGTGGCAGCCTGGGATAGTGCCGGTCCTCGACCGCCTGCGCTATCTCATCCAGAAAGATCGACGTCATCAGCGAGGCAACGGGCACCATCAAAAACACCGAGAGCACGAACATCATTAAGAGCGCCGCCCAGCTGAGCGCATTCGCCGCCCAAGTGATTTCCCCGATGAAAGGCAGCGCGATACTGTCGCCAATGAGCCAGCTCACCCACCAGACAAACCCGGTTGTCACCGCAAATAACATCAAGAGCGTCAGGCCAATGCCCTTGAAAAGCACGCCGCGAAACTTTGAATCTCCGATTTGGCCGAGAGCCGCGAAAAAGGCGCTGAGGATCATTCCCGCACCCAATCAACGATGTGATCGAGATCCGGGCGCGGACGTTCGGGCGAGGTTGCGGTTTCAGTGCCCATGTAGATCAAGCCCGCGATGCGTTCATGTTCTGCCAGCCCGAGCCCGTCGGTCATAAACCCGCGATCATGGCTGGGCCATCCGCTGAGCCAATTTGCCCCCCAACCCGAGGCCAGAGCCGCATTGAGCAGCGCAAGACACACCGCCCCGGCCGAATAGGTTTGCTCAATCGTGGGGATTTTTTCAGAGGGCTTTTGAACCTCGATCACCGCAACACAAAGCTGGCCTCGCTCAAACTGACCGCGCCCCTTCTCCGCTTTTTCGGCATCGTAGCCCAAAGCCGCAGCGCGCGCATCCACAACGCCAGCCAATCGCGTCAAAGCAGGTTTTTCCAGCACGATGAACCGCCAAGGCTCTAGCTTGCCATGATCGGGCGTGCGCGCAGCAGCCGTAAGTAGCGTACGCAGCTCGTCGTGGCTTGGAACAGGTGCCACAAGCGTCTTGGCCGGGCGCGAGCGGCGGGTCAGCAAAAAGTCCAAGGCATTGGGATTAGGAGCAGGCATCGTTGATCTTTCACTTTTCTTTTACGATATCGGGGCCAGTTGCGCAGATTTCAATAGCCCAGCTCGGCTTGAAGACAAAGCCGCTGATCCGGGCCTCTGGCCTTCCCCAAGCGATAGGAGCGGGCCCAAACCGGCCCGTAAACTACGCGCTCGTGCCAGATCCATCACGTCTATAAGAGTGCTCATCAAGCAAATCTCCCCCAAAGAAAAAGGGCCACGACTGGCGCGGCCCTTTTCCGTTTCTTATTGCTAAGAGTTTATGTCCAAGCCAGTTGAGCTGGGCGGATCTCATAAGAGATGTGATGCGCACCGCCAACGAGGTTGGATTTGGTGTGGTTATAGAGCGAACGCCAATAAGGCTGGATGGTCACGCCTTCTTCTTGGATCAGTGCTTCGCCTTTTGCCATCAGGGCACGGCGCGCTTCGACGTCAGCGGTTGCGAGAGCCTGAGACAGAATTCCATCGAACTCTTCATTGGCCCAGCCGAACTCGTTCCATGCCTCGCCAGAGCGATAGGCCAGCGCCCAGATCTGAACGCCCAGAGGACGGTGGTTCCAGTTTGTGGAGCTGAACGGGTATTTCGCCCAATCATTCCAGAATGTGGAGCCAGGCAGAACGGTCCGCTTCACATTGATGCCCGCATCGCGCAGCTGAGCGGCAACGGCATCGGTTGTGTCTTTGCGATAGCCATCGTCGATAGAGATCAGCTCATGCTCAAAATCGCCCATGCCCGCTTCATCCATCAGAGCCTTGGCAGCTGCACCGTCTACTTTCTGGGCAGGCAGCTCAGCATATTCTGGGTGGAATGGCGCAACATGGTGGTTTTCGGCTGTGACGCCGCGACCACCTAGGCCCAGCTCAAGCAAGATGTCGTTTGAAACGGCCATTTGCAGTGCCTGACGCACGCGCTTATCGGCGTAGATCTTTTTGCCATCAACTTCGGCCAGCTGGTTTGGACGGATCACAACGGTCGCCGCTGTGGCAATCTCATGCTGAGCCCAGCCATCAAGCGTGCCCATAAGGTCGATAAAATCGCCATCCACGGAGTAAAGCATATCAACTTCATCCGCTTCCGCGCCTGCAACCCAAGCCGCCGGGTCTGTGCCATAGTCAATGGCTTCAATACGATCAAGCCAAGCGCCATTGCCCGCATTCCACCATGTGTGGTTCTCATTGCGTACCAGAACGGATTTCACGCCCACTTCCAGGCTCTCCGGCAGGTAAGGACCGGTGCCAACTGGGTTGGACAGCATGTCTTCTGGGTTGTGGGAGGAGTGGACAATCGCCGCAGGATAATCCGCCATGCCCGCAATCAAGGAGATGTCAGAAGCAGGCAGGTTCAGTTTAACGGTGTGGCTGTCCACGACCTCGATCGCGCCATCACGCGCTTTGCCTGTCTCTTCGTCAATCAATGTCGCGAAACGACCGGCCATGGAGTTGCCTTCCACGTCCTTTTCACACCAGCCCGCGATGTTGCGCGCCACATCTTCTGCGGTGAAATCATCGCCATTGTTCCACTTCACGCCCTTACGGACATTCAGCGTGTACTGGGTCGCATCGCCATTGATCTCCCAGCTTTCCAGCAATGAGGGCTGGAATGTGCCGTCATTCTCGTATGTCACAAGATATTCAAGCCATCCGCGGGAGAAGTTCGCGATCTGCGACCAGTCATAGGTGCGGGGATCTTTCAGGCCGCGCACTTCGGTTTGGATGCGCACGGTGCCGCCTTGTTTGTGGCCTGCCGCATTTGCAGGAGTTGGCGCGGCCATGCCAAGCATGCCATAGGCAACGGCGGCCGTGGCGCCAAATGTGCTGGCTGTGGCCAGGAATTCACGGCGAGAGATCTCGTCGGTGCCAACTGTTTTCGCCGAATCGGTGATTGCTTTAGGCAGTGGTTTGCCAGTGCGGGTCAGAAAATCCATTTTCTTCCTCTCTGTTTGTGCTGAGGCAGTGGCCGCAGCGCAGTGATTCATCTCATGTTTTTGGTTTCAGCCCCGATGGGGCGAGGAGACGCTCAGAGTTCAACGTATCGCGCGCATGGCGTCAACCCCATCTTGCGATGTTGCAGACACACAAATCGAGCTAAGTTTGCGCGGCTCTTCATAATTCCAGGGTGTCGCGCGGTGCAAAACGGCCCGTTGATCCCAAATCATCACATCTCCAATAGCCCAGTGGTGGGAATATGTGAACTCTGGCTGAGTGACGAAATTCATCGACTTTTCAATAAGTTCTACGCTCTCCACTTCGGGCATTCCGTCAATCGCGAATGTGTGAGAGGCGATATAAAGCGCTTTTTGTCCATTTACAGGATTTTCCCAAACCGCCCGCCAACATTGATCTGGCCATTTTGTGAACATTTCTAATTTTGCCAGTTCAGGCGAAATTTTTGCCCGCGAATGTGCGTAGCGGTGCCAGAACGATGCGCCCTCAAGTTGAGACTTCATGTCTTCAGGCATTGCCGCCCAACCAGCGCGAGTGCTGGCAAACTCTGTTGCGCCGCCCTGCTCGGTGACAATGCGCGCAGTTAAGATGTTTGTCAGTGCAGGAATCGGCAGAAAGGTACTATCCGCATGCCAGAGCATATTCGCCTTGAGGTGCAGCGTGTGCAGATCCATCGCATCGCTTATGCTGCCATCTTCGCGGATATTGGACACTTCGGGCACTTTGAAATCGGATTTCGCCTTAAGATCCGGGGACGAGCGATCCTCCAGCGGACCAAAGCGCAGGGCTAGCGCCTTGTGCCCCGCATCGCTGAGCTCCTGACCGGGAAACAGCAGCAAGGAATGCTCTTCGAAAAGCGCCCTGATCTGCGAAAATTCCGCATCCGAAACGGTGTTGAGATCCACCCCCGTCACCGTCGCGCCGAACAAAGGGTTAAGTGTTGTCGCATCAACCTGCATCTTGCACCTCCAAATTGGCAATTTCCTCCGGGGTTAAATGCGCCAAATCCGCCCAGAACTTTGATTTCGCCGAATTGAGCAGCCCTTTGGGATCCATGCGCTTTTTCTCGGCCAGATGGCGATAATCCGGTTTCAGCCCGCCGCCCTCAACCCGCCAAGTGTGGGCGTCATAGACCGTGAAGCCGTTTGCCTCATAGGTGGCATTGATCTGCGCCAACCGCTCTGGGGTTGTGAACCAAATGATTGGCAGATCGAAGGTGACTATCTCGCCGCCCACAAGGGAAAATTCATGATGCATCCAGACATCATCGCCAATCTTTGCATGCAGCGCGCCGATAGCGCCAGCATCCGGCGGAATCGGGCAACCGATTTGTTGATAGGTGGCAGAGCGGTCGGCTTTCAACACTTGCAACGTGGTGTGATTATACGAAAAATCAAACACATGGGGCAGGCCTTTGGCGATGCGCTCCGCCTCGCTGAGCGCAAGATCCACCTGCCCGCCCGCTTTGCCGATGACCTCTTTGAAGACCGAAACCTCCTCGGCCGGGACCAAGCTGACCATCAAATCGCACCCTTCGCGAATATGCCCGTCAAGCTTGGGGAAATACCCGGCGATGCGTGCATCCACTGTTGAAATCAGCTTGGCCCGAACCCTTTGATCCTGCGCCACTTGATAGCCGGCGGCGTAAGCCTGCGCGTAATCGTCAAACGTCGCGAGACAGCCTACCCAGTTTTCACGGGGCACGGTGCGCAAAGTGACGTCCACAATCACCCCGTTCAGCCCCCAGGCGTGATGCACAAGCAGCGCCTCCTCGCCCTCAAGCACATGGGTTTGCGGAACCTCCTCCACGCTCATCACGGTGAGGCGAATGATATTGCCCGGATCGCGCAGCGCGCCATTGGCGATTGAGCCGATCCCAGCACTACCCCCCGCCACAAATCCGCCCACGGTCGCGATATCTTGGGTTGAGGGGAACATGGCCATCTCTTGCCCACTTGGCTCAAGGGCTGCGTTCATATCGGCCATCAAAGCGCCCGCCTGAGCCCGCACAAAGCCTTGCCCGATCTCAAGCACGTTATTCATGCCGGTGGTTTCAATGATCAGCCCGCCATCTATGGGCACAGCTTGCCCGTAATTCCCGGTCCCACCGCCACGCAGCACAACGGGAAGATCGTGTTTATAGGCCACCGAGAGGCACCGCGCCATTTGCTCGGGTGTGCTGGGACAGGCCACCAAATCGCCAAAACAGCTTTTCAGCTCCGCATCCAAAATCGGCGAATACCAAAAGAAATCCCGGCTGCGCTTTTTCACCAAGACCGGCGTGTCGATGATCTGCACAGGCGCAAGCTCTGCGGCCACGCGCGCCCAGTCGATATGCTCGGTTTTTCCGGAGATTGAGCTCATGGGGAGTGTCCTTTCAAAGGGGCATGACCTGCGATGAGGGAGGCGAGGTCCGCCACATCGCAGCTCAGCAAATCAGAGCGCCGCGCCCCATCAATATAAATCGGCGCGCGCCCCAAAGCACGCTGCGCGCCATGTGTGATCAAAGGCAGCCATTGCCCAAGCGGTGGATCAAGATGAGCAGTGAGACAGGCCAGATGCAAAGCCGCACGCGGATCATGCTGACCCAAAGGGCAAAACGCATCGCGCACATTATCCGAGGCCACAATCACCGGCACGCCCGCGCGGTGTAGATCTTTTAGCGGGGTGAGGCCGCGCCGATCTGGGCTACCCGTCCCGCGCCCTTGCAGATAGAGGTTTGTCGTTGGCAAAGCGCAGATCGTGATATTTGTTTGCAGCAGTTTTTCGGTGATACGGGCAAAATCATCGGGGGCGCGATCCATCAAGCTGACCGCATGCCCGCACAAAACCGGCCCTTGAAAGCCATGTTCGATCAGCGCATCGGCAATCATCTCAAGCCCGTTATAGGCGCCAAGCCCCTCATCGACGTGGAAATCCAGCATGAGCCCGCGTGCATCGGCGGCACGGATCATTTGGGTAAGGCCGGCCCGGATCTTAGCCGGGTCATGGTCGAGAATGAAACTGCCCAATACGTCCTTGCACAGCTTGGCGAGCGCGCCCGCAAAGCCCGGCTCGGCCATTTGCTCAATCCCGGTTAAGGGCGACCATTGCACCTGCGGGGCGAACTCGGTGAGAGTGGACCAGCTCAGCGGCGGCGCAGCGCCCTGCCCCCAATCAATATGCGAACGGATCTGCGCAACCCCTGCGGCCTTAAGCTCGGCCAGCCCCTGGCCCGCACGGGCGCGCAGATCATTCGCCGTCCAATGGGTCTTGTCCTGCATCTGGGCCTTGATCGCTGCTGCTAAATCACCGCCCACATTCTGCATGCGCGGCAGAGAGTGGCATTTATCCAGATGGCAATGGGCCTCGGTGAGCTTTGGGATAACGACCTGAGCCCGCCCACCCGCAGGAGGGCTGAGCCCCACGAGACGCTGTTCGCGCCAAATCGGCCCCCCGCGCAAACACTCACCTTGCACCGCGCCGCCGAAATCGCCCGGATTTTGCATCAAAGATAGGGGGACAAGAACATCGCTCATCGGCGCGGCTCAAAACGTTGGAAATCGGCAAGCCAAGCGGCAAAGCCTTGCGCTGCGCTGCTTAAGAGTTGCTCGCCCTTCTGCGCGCTTGCCGCCAGCGCATTCCCGCAGGCCCCGTCCGCATTCAAATCTTCGATGATCCAGCCGGGGCGCGCGGCCTGCCCTGTGAGGCCGGTTTGATGCCCTGCGGCCTCCCAATCTTGCATCGCGGTGCGGAAATTCTGCGCCTTGCTCATATCGACCAAATCGGGCTTTGCGGCCAGCATGGCTGCGGTTTCGCTCTCGCCAGCATGCAGATCATAGCTTTGCTCTTTGGGATCAAAGCCGCTGAGATCCGCAAAGGGATACCAAGAACACTGCGCCGTGATCAGCCCGTGATCCACGCGCCCCTCGCGGCAAACAATTTCAAGCAGCGCGGTATTGCCGCCATGACCGTTAAAGAACACCAGCCGCTGCACCCCTGCCCGCGCCAGTGAGGCCATCAGATCGCGCAGCACCGCAAGCAGCGTTTCAACGGAGAGCGTCAAAGTGCCTGGAAAATTGCTGTGCTCGTTCGATTTTGTCATTGTCAGGGTGGGCAAGATCAGCACGTTTTGGCGCGCCATGAGCAAGGGAAGCATGCGGGCAATCACTGCCTCGATAATGTCGCGATCAACCGAGAGCGGCAAATGCGGGCCATGCTGCTCTATCGCGCCAAGGGGCAGAACGGCGATTTGATCCGCTGGCAGATCGCGAAAGGCACTGCTGGGATAATCGGCCCAAAATCCTTGCATCACGCGGCCTCCGGTTTGGGAATGGCGCGCATCTGCAAGGCGCCGCCCGCTTCGGCCTGATGGGCTATCCCCGAATTAAGCACGCGCCCTGTGGCTTTGCACGCCTCAAACCGCTTATGACTATGGCGCAAACAGATCACACGCATCCGCTGCCCTCCCTTTTGGATTGCGAAACATGCGGCCCTGAGATTGATCTGTGCCAGAGATATGCGCAAGATGCTGGCAGGAATTGAGATCAAGAGCAAGCCCTATGCGCCCCATCACACCAACCGACCTTGCCCCGCCCTTTGCCCGCTATTCACACGGGGTCGAAGTCCCGGCCGGGCATCGCTGGCTGCGCAGTTCGGGTCAGTTAGCTGTGGACAGTGCAGGCAAGACGCCAGAGGGGGCCCGCGCGCAGGCAATGCTCATCTTTCGCAATCTTGATGTGATCTTGGCCGGGGCGGGCATGGCGCGCACAAATGTGGTGCATCTATCAGCCTATGTGACCGATCGCGCGCATATGGCAGGATATATGGCGGCGCGCGATGAATGGCTCGCAGATATCACCGTTTTGCCCAGCTCGACACTTATGATCGTCTCGGGCTTTACCCGGCCCGAATTTGTCGTTGAGATCGAGCTATGGGCCGCCGCTGAATAGATGCGCCGCCATGCCCTATTGTGAATGCACCGGCGGCGGATCGAAACTAATCGCTGCAACTTCGCTCGCACCTTCGACCGTCCCATAGGCGATAGCGGGATTTGGCTCGCTGCACTCCGTGCTTGTGGCGCAAGACCCATATGCCGTGAAATAATCTGTACCCATCTCAGCTGTGAGCGTTACGGGCGTTTGTGTCCCATTCGCCAAAGGACCAAGAACCCAGGCGCCATCACGGCCGACAATGGTGATCACTTTTCCACTGAAATTGGCAAACACAATGGTATCGCCAGGCTTGGCATATGAGATCTCGGGGAAATAGCCGACGCCGGCCTGCATCACCCCAAGCTCCTCCGCCTGCACAGCCAAAGCCGCACTGCATGCCAAAACCGCCCCGAAACCCAGTTTTATAATCCGCATAAGGCCCCTCCTAAGAAGATATGCGTGAGTTTGCCCGCAAACAGCGGCCTTTTTGCGGCGAAAACGGACCCTTTCAGAGACCTATTGACTGTGTCGGAAACTTAGCTCAGAGCTTTAAGCCGAACCTAACAATCTATCGCAAAGGGAGTGCCGCGATGACTGACCAAACCCCGAGCCTGCGCGCCAAAGATGCGCCCGATCTTGGTCAATTTGACTGGGAAGATCCCCTGCGCCTCTCCGATCAGTTGAGCGAAGACGAGCGCATGATCTCAAAGAGCGCGCGTGCTTATGCCACTGAAAAGCTGGCCCCGCGCGTGATTGAGGCCTTTGAGAGCGAACAAACCGATCCCGAGATTTTCCGCGAGATGGGCGAAATGGGGCTGCTGGGCACCACGATCCCCGAGGAATATGGCGGGCTGGGCGGCAGCTATGTGGCCTATGGGCTTGTGGCGCGCGAGATTGAGCGGGTTGATAGCGGGTATCGCTCCATGATGAGCGTGCAGAGCTCGCTGGTGATGTATCCGATCTATGCCTATGGCTCCGAAGAGCAGCGGCGCAAATATCTGCCAGGGCTGGCCAGCGGCGCGCTGATTGGGTGCTTTGGGCTTACGGAACCGGATGCGGGCTCGGACCCTGCGGGCATGAAAACGCGCGCGGAAAAGGTGCAGGGCGGCTATGTTTTGACCGGCTCGAAGATGTGGATTTCAAATTCGCCCATCGCAGATGTGTTTGTGGTTTGGGCTAAGTCGGACGCCCACGGTGGCAAAATTCGCGGCTTTGTTTTGGAAAAGGGCGCTAAGGGGCTGTCCGCGCCCAAGATCGCCAATAAGCTTTCGTTGCGTGCCTCTATCACCGGCGAGATCGTGATGGATGGGGTCGAGGTTGGCGAGGATGCGTTGCTGCCGCATGTGCAAGGTCTTAAGGGGCCGTTTGGCTGCCTGAACCGCGCGCGTTATGGTATCAGTTGGGGTGTCATGGGCGCGGCGGAGTTCTGCTGGCATGCGGCGCGCCAATATGGGCTTGACCGCCATCAATTTGGCAAACCCCTCGCGGGCACGCAGCTGTTCCAGAAGAAACTTGCCGATATGCAAACGGAGATCACGCTGGGGCTGCAAGCCTCTTTGCAGGTTGGGCGGTTGATGGATAAGGCGGCGGCCGCGCCCGAGATGATTTCGATTGTAAAGCGCAACAATTGCGGCAAGGCGCTTGAGATTGCCCGGCACGCGCGCGACATGCATGGGGGCAATGGGATCTCCGGGGAGTTCCAGGTGATCCGCCATATGGTGAACCTTGAGACCGTGAACACCTATGAGGGCACTCATGATGTGCACGCCCTCATCCTGGGGCGCGCACAAACCGGGTTGCAAGCCTTCTTTTAGGGCGTGTCCGCCGGCTCTGGAATATCCGCCGGAGCCGGTTTTGGCGCGGGCGCGCCGCCCTCAAACGCGTTTCCGTTCACGTAATCGCAGGGCTCTTCTTGCATTTGCAAATGCAGCCCGCTGCCCTCGTAAGGATGGGCGCGGGCCAGTTCTTCATCCACCTCGATCCCAAGACCCGGTGCGTGGCTGAGGCTCACAAACCCCTCTTCGACCTGAATGCTGTTCTTAATCAACGCCGCATGGAAGGGCGTTTCGATTGTCTCAGCCATCAACAGATTCGGAATTGAGGTCGCCAGATGCAGGTTCGCGGCCCACTCGACCGGGCCCGCATAAAGATGTGGTGCCATTTGCGCGTTATAAACCTCGGCCAGAGCCGCAATCTTTTTCGTCTCCCAAATCCCGCCAGAGCGGCCCAATGCTGGTTGCAAAATCGTAGCGGCCCCGCTTTTCAGAACAGCGGCAAATTCGGCTTTCGTGGTCAGGCGCTCTCCGGTGGCGATGGGGATTCGCACCGCATCTGCGACCTTGGCCATTTCATGCACCGCATCGGGGGGAATCGGCTCTTCGAACCAGAGCGGCGAGAAGGTCTCAAGCGCTTGGCCCAGCCGGATTGCGCCCGCTGTGGTGAATTGCCCATGCGTGCCAAAGAGCAGATCCGCCCGAGGCCCCACAGCCTTGCGGATCGCTTGGCAAAAATTCACGGACTGCACAATATCACTGACCGCAGGCATATGCCCGCCGCGCAGCGTATAAGGGCCCGCAGGATCGAATTTCACCGCTGTATAGCCGCGGCGCACACAATCTGCAGCAGCCTCCCCAGCCATTTCGGGGCTGGTCCAAAAGGCGGTCATATCGTGCTGGGGCAGCGGGTAAAGATAGGTATAGCACCGCACCCGATCCCACATACGCCCGCCAATCATGGCCCAAATCGGGCGCTCGCGCGCTTTGCCCAAAATGTCCCAGCACGCGATTTCAAGGCCGGAAAAGGCACCCATCACCGTCAAATCCGGGCGCTGCGTAAAGCCCGAGGAATAGACCCGGCGGAACATCAGCTCTATGTTTTCAGGGCTTTCACCCGCCATATGACGGTCAAACACATCCCAAATCACGCCTTCCATGGCCTCTGGCCCGACGGAAGCAGCATAACATTCGCCCCAACCGGTGATCCCACTATCCGTGGTGAGTTTGACCAAAATCCAATAGCGCCCACCCCATCCCGGTGCGGGTGGTGCGGTAACGATGATTTCAAGATCTTTTAAGCGCATGGTCTAACGTCCTGTTGCATTCCTGACCTCTCGGCAACCTGCCAGCGCGAGCGGGCACTGTCAAAGGTCCAAAGCATCAAAATCCTTACATTCGTTGGGAAATATAGCTGCACAATCTACCCTAGGTGAGTCCTCATCTTAAACTCAGACATGACGCAATTACCTTTCAGGGACGTAAACGGCACGCAGATCTACCGCAGGTAATCCGCATCGGAAACCTGCTCTAGCCATGTTGCCGCCGAGCCGGTCTCATCCGCCTCTTGCATCGCCATATGTGACATAGCAAAATCGGGGGCCGCGCCATGCCAATGCTCTTCACCGGCTTCAAAATAGACCGTATCGCCAGGCAGAATGACCTTTGGTGTCTCCCCGCGCCGACAGATCAGCCCTTTGCCCGATATCACATAAATCGTTTGCCCGAAAGGATGCGTGTGCCAAGCCGTACGCGCACCGGGGCTGAACCGCACCATGAGCGCTTGCAGCCGTCCTGGCTCTGGCACAGTCATCACTGGCGTCATCCAGACCTCGCCAGTGAAGTAATCAGGGTTCGCGCGCGTTGCGACGCGGCTGCCATTGGGGTGATGGATCATGTCTTGCTCCTTTTGCGGCTGCGGCATGGTGCCACCGCCCTGGCCGCGTGCTAGCTTGATAAAGGGCGCCAAGAAAAAGGAAAGCCCCTGTTATGAGCGCCACTGCGAAAAAGACAGCCCCCCTGCCGGTCGATATCAAGGCGATGAAGGGCGCGCGCCCGATTGTCAGCCTCACCGCCTATACCACGCCCATGGCGCAGCTTTTGGATGAGGTTTGCGACTTTGTGCTGGTGGGCGATTCCGTGGGCATGGTGTTACATGGGCTCAGCTCCACGCTTGAAGTGGATCTAGAGATGATGATCCTGCATGGCAAAGCGGTGCGGCGGGGGCTGCATTCGGCGATGATGGTCGTGGATCTGCCCTTTGGCTGTTATGAGGCAAGCCCTCAGCAAGCCTTTGAGAGCGCGGCGCGCTTGATGCGCGAAACCGGTGCAGGCGCGATTAAGCTGGAAGGCGGGGTGCATATGGCTGAGACTATCGCCTTTTTGGTGGCGCGCGGCATTCCTGTGATGGCGCATGTGGGGCTCACGCCGCAAGCGATCCACACGCTGGGGGGATATAAGGTTCAGGGCCGGGATGAGGCGGCACAAACCATTCTGGCAGATGCGCGCGCGACCGAGCAAGCCGGGGCCTTTGCGATCGTGCTGGAAAAAGTCCCGGCCAAGCTGGCCGATGAGATCACCGAGACGCTGAGCATCCCGACCATTGGCATTGGCGCCTCTGCCAATTGCGATGGGCAAATCCTGGTGGTGGATGATATGCTGGGGCTCTTTACCGCCTTTAAGCCAAAATTCGTGAAACGCTATGCCACGCTCGGCACGGATGCCAAAGCCGCAGCTAAGGCCTATGCAAGCGATGTGCGCGCGCGCCGTTTCCCGGGGCCAGAGCATGTGTTCGCCTCCCATGCGCCAGAGCCCAAATCATGACGCCGCCCATCATCCGAGACCTCGCTGAGCTGCACGCGATGTGGAGCCCCTGGCGCGTGCGCGGGCAAAGCATCGGCGTTGTGCCGACGATGGGCGCTTTGCATGATGGGCATCTCTCGCTGGTGCGCGCAGCCAAAACGCAATGTGACCGCGTGATCGTGACGATCTTTGTGAACCCCAAGCAATTTAACGCACCGTCCGATTATGAAAACTACCCCCGCACAGAAGAGGAAGACGCACAAAAGCTCAGCAAATATGGGGTAGATGCGATCTGGGTGCCAGATGGTGCTACCATGTACCCGCCCGCCTTTTCCACCACTATCTCCGTGACTGGGCTCACAGATGTGCTTTGCGGCGCGCATCGCCCTGGGCATTTTGACGGGGCGGCAACGGTTGTCGCCAAGCTCTTTGGACAGAGCGGCGCGACACATGCCTTCTTTGGCGAAAAAGATTTCCAGCAACTACAAGTGGTGCGCCGTCTTGCCGAAGATCTCAACCTTTGGGTCGATGTGATCGGTTGCCCGACGATCCGCGAAGAAGACGGACTTGCTATGTCCTCGCGCAATCTGCTGCTTTCTGACCGCGCCCGCGTAAAAGCCCCGGCGCTGCACCTAGCCCTAGAACGCATTGCCGCAGAGCTTCGCATGGGCACGCCTTTCACAGAGCTGAAAGAGACAGCGATTGCCGAGATCACCCGCGCAGGCTTTACCGAGGTCGAATATCTGGATCTGCGCGCCAATGACGATCTGCGCCCGCTGGACACCGCCACTGTGCCCAGCCGTCTTTTGGTCGCTGCTTGGCTTGCGGGCGTGCGCTTGATTGATAATATTGACGCAACCGCTCTCTAGCTCCTGGCGCTCAACCTTATGGCCCAACAGATCCGACTTCGCGTAACTGGCATGCATTGCGCCTCCTGTGTGGGGCGGGTGGAAAAGATCTTACAGGCCCATCCCAGCGTGAGCCATGCAGCGGTGAACCTCGCCAGCGGAACGGCCCAGATGGACAGCAACGCGCCCGCGCAGGTGATCGCTGAGGCTCTCACCAAAGGCGGTTATGCAGCAGAGGTGCTGCTTGATCCCATGCAGCGCGTGGATGTGGATGCGGGGCAGATCTGGCGCAAGTTCTGGATTGCCGCCGCGCTCACCCTGCCCGTGTTTATTCTGGAAATGGGCGGGCATGCTTTTCCCGCGTTCCATCACTGGGTCCACGCAAATATCGGGCTAGGCCTGTCTTGGAGCCTGCAGGCCCTGTTTATCACAACCGTTCTCTTCTGGCCCGGCTTGCAGTTTTTCACCGCAGGCTTTGCCTCTCTTGCGCGGCGCGCTCCGGATATGAATGCGCTGGTGGCACTGGGGGCGGGGGCGTCTTGGGCCTATTCGCTGGTGGTCCTGCTTTTGCCAAGCCTTGTGCCTCAGGCGAGCCGCGCGGTGTATTTCGAAGCTGCCGGAGTCATTGTCACGCTGATCCTTTTAGGACGCGCCCTAGAGGCGCGCGCAAAGGGCCAGGCAGGTGCAGCAATCCGCGCACTGGTCGATCTACAACCCGAAACCGCCCCAGTTTGGCGGGATGGAGACTGGGCCGAGGCTCCCCTTTCAGAGGTCAGGATCGGTGATAGGCTTTTAGCGCGCCCCGGATCGCGCATCGCGGTTGATGGGCACGTGACCAGCGGGCAAGGCTATGTCGAAGAGGCGATGCTCACTGGCGAGCCAATCCCAGTGCTCAAATCCCCTGGCGCGGCTGTCTCTGCGGGCACGTTGGCGCAAAATACCGCGCTGGAATATGAAGCCAGCGCCGTGGGCGCAGACACAAACCTGGCCCGCATCGTGCAAATGGTCGAGCGCGCACAGGGTGCAAAACTGCCCGTGCAGGCAATGATTGACCGGGTAACCTCGGTTTTCGTGCCCGTTGTCATGACGTTGGCTGTGCTGTCCTGCCTTGGCTGGCTACTGGCTGGGGGCACGCTGGCCCAGGCGCTTGTGGCACTGGTCTCGGTACTGATCATCGCCTGCCCCTGCGCCATGGGGCTCGCCACTCCGGTATCCATCGTCGTCGCCTCTGGCCGCGCCGCGCAGATGGGGGCACTTTTGCGGCAAGGGGCGGCTCTCGAACATCTGGCGCGCGTTCAATCCATCGCCTTTGACAAGACCGGGACACTGACCACAGGCCAACTTTCACTGGCGCATAGCTATGGGGAAACCGCCGAGGCCCTAAAACTCGCCGCCTCCATCGAGGCACAAAGCGAGCATCCCATCGCCCGCGCCCTCTGCGCCGCCTATACCGGCACGCTCCTAGAGGTTGAAGGGGTTGAGGCAATCCCCGGACATGGGCTGCGTGGACAAATCGGCGGAGATGAGATCCTGATCGGCGCGCCCCGGCTTTTCACCGAGCAAGGTATGTCCCTCAGCGGCCTAACCCAAGCGCTGCAAGACATCCAAAGCGCCGCCGCCACACCTGTGATCGTTGCGCGCTCAGGCCGTGTGCTTGCCGCTTTTGGCCTATCCGATACGATTCGCGCTGAGGCCAAAGCGATGATCCAATCCCTGAAACAGGCCGGGTTTGAGCCCGTTCTGATCTCAGGCGATCAAGCCCCGGTTGCAAATCATGTGGCAAAAGAGCTGGGGATTGAAATGGTGCATGCCGAGGTTCTGCCCGCAGACAAGCGCGCCGTGGTGGAGCAGTTACAGGCGACAGGCCCGGTTGCCTTTGTCGGGGATGGCATCAACGACGCGCCCGCCTTAGCACAGGCTGAGGTCGGCATCGCGATTGGCACAGGCACGGATGTAGCCATTGAAACGGCGGATGTGGTGCTGCAAACCCATGACTTAAGCGTTTTGCCCAAGCTGCTAAAACTCGCCCGCGCCACGCGCGCCAATATCCGCCAGAACCTGTTTTGGGCCTTTGGCTATAACGCGGCTCTTATCCCTGTGGCGATGGGGCTGTTTTACCCTGCCTTCGGCTGGCAGCTCTCCCCTATGCTTGGGGCCGGGGCGATGGCGCTCTCGTCGGTTTTTGTGGTCACGAACGCCCTGCGCCTGCGGAGAGGGACATGAGCTATGATCTGGTCGCGGATATCGGCGGCACCAATATGCGCGTGGCGCGGGTGGAAAACGCGGAGCTGACCCAGCGTTGGGAGCTGCCCATGACACCGGAGCGCGATGTGGCCCGGAGCCTGGGTGAGATAGCCGCCACGCAAAACGAACCCCCACGCGCAGTCATCGCGGCGGGTGCAGGGCCGGTGATCGGCGAGCAGATTCGGCTGACCAATGGGGGCTGGCTGCTCTGCCCCGATCAGATCAAAGCCGCAACAGGGGCACAAGAGGCTCTGGTGATCAATGATTTCGAAGCGGCCGCCTGGTTCCTCGCCTCTGTGCGTCAAGAGCATGTCACCCCCATCGGGCAAAGCGGACCTATTCAACCGGGGAATCGCGCTGTGGTTGGTCCAGGCACAGGGCTTGGCGTTGGGATTTTGGCCGACACCCCACATGGCCCCATGGTCGTCTCTGGTGAGGGCGGCCATGTCGCGCTGACCCCGCGCGATGCTACGGAAATCCCGATCTTTGAAGCCTTCATCCGTCTGTGGCCCGAGGTGCAAATCGGCCAAACCTATAGTGTTGAAGCCGAAGGCATGATCAGCGGCACCGGGCTGCCCCTGCTCTATCAGGCCTGCGGCGGGCAAAGCGGCACCCCAGCGGCAGAGATAGTCGCGCGCGCCAAAACACATGAGCCCGAAGCCACCATGTGTCTGAACATTTTCCGAACTCACCTCGCCAGCCTGTGCGGAAACCTGTCCATGACGGCGATGTGCAAAGGCGGCGTTTTCCTAGTGGGCGGCGTGGCCCAGGCAAATCCCTGGCTCTTTGATCAAGAATTTTTCGACATCTTCGCCGCCGGGGGGCGCTTTAGCAAGCTGCGCGCTGAATGCGGTGTGTATCTGGTGAATGTGCCAGATTTCGGCCTGCGCGGCTGCGCCAATGCGCTTGCCTATAGGGTTTCTTCGGGCGCACGGTGACGTAGGCAGATTTTTAGGAAATTACGGCAAGTTAGCCCTCAAATACCCGACCATGTCGCAGATCTCTGAGGGATACCATGACGCAAAATTCCATCCACCTTTCGCTGCCCTTTATCCAGAACGGCCAGGCTCAGAAACATGTGACCCATAATGAGGCGCTCGCGCTGCTTGATCGTGTGGTGCAGCTAAGCGTGCTAGGCCAAGCAACCGCGCCAACGGGGGCTGAGGCAGAGGGTGCGCGCTATGTCGTCACCGGCCCAGCCACCGGAGATTTTCTTGGCCAAGAGGGAAAACTGGCGCAATATGAGGGCGGGGCCTGGAGCTTTACGTCGCCCCAAACCGGATGGATTGCCTGGGATGAGCAGCTTGGCACCCAGATCGTCTATGATGGCATGGGCTGGAGCGCTGCGAGCACTGGCACGCCTAGCTCCCTGGGCATTAACACAAGCGCCGATACGGTGAACCGTTTTGCGCTATCCTCGCAAGCCGCGCTTTTCACCCATGAGGGGGGCGGGCATCAGATCAAGGTGAATAAGGCCAGCGCTGCTGAGAGTGCCAGCCTGTTGTTTCAGTCCAATTGGTCGGGCCGGGCGGAAATGGGCATTATCGGCGGCGATGATTTTTCGATCAAGGTCAGCGCTGATGGGGCCAGCTTTGTTGAGGCTTTGCGCTTTGATGGGGCAAGCGCAACCGTGAGCGGACAATCGGTGCAGCAATCCCCAACCGATGTGAGCGCTGCCCGCCTGGCCCGCGCCGATTATGCTTATAGCCCGGGCAATCTGCTCGGCACGGTCTCAGAGGCGACCGGCATTCCCACAGGGGCGGTGATCGAGCGGGGCTCAAATGCAAATGGAGAGTATGTGCGCTTTGCCGATGGCACCCAGATCTGCACGGCGAAAGTGCTGATCGATGTGACCACGACCAATCTGCAGAGCTTTGCCTTTGCCGCAGATTTCGCGGCCGATCCCGCGGTTTCGCTCAGCCATGCCGCCGATTTCCCAAATGATCCAGTGCGTCTGAGCAATATCCGCGCGATCCGAGGCGTGGCGGGCACAGATCAGCATTGGCGCCTCGCGCTGCTTGCAACGGGCGTGGCCTCAGACACCAGCGATGATGACTGCCTGTATCTGACCGCAACCGGGCGTTGGTTCTAAGCTGGGGCTTTTCTGTACCCGGCATCTTGCGTAGACATGAGGCGTTTTGAAAGGACGCCTCATGTTTGACCTCGCCCTGCTCTTTGCTCAGCTTGTCGCCACCGGCAGCATTGCGGTTTGGATGTTCACCGGCGTGCGCGACAATATCCTCTACCCCTCACAGAACGAGTCCTATACCGCCGAAGTGATGGAAATGCGCCGCATAAAAGCCGACTACCCCGAAGCCTTTGAGCCCGTCCAACATCGTGCCGTGACGCGCCGCAAAACCCAGCTGCTCGCCTTTCGCGCGGTGGTGATCGTTGAGGCGCTGGCCTGCCTGGTGCTCAGTATTGGCACGGTTCTTTTGGCCCTCGCATTATTTGGCCTGCTCGCGCAGGATACGGCAAAAGCCGTCGCGCTCTTGGGGGCAACAGTCTTTATGTCCGTTTGGGCCGGCATGCTGATTGTCGGCAACCATTTCAGCTATTGGTTCGGGCATGAGGGCGCGCAATACACCCATTTCATGATGTGCCTTTGGGGGCTTGGGGTGATGATTTTGCTCACCGCTTAGAGTGAAAACAGATCAAGCTGAATCGTCTTGTGCCAGTCTTCGCGTTCGAGCCTAGTCCTCTGCTTCGCGCGTTCTGACGGACAAAGCAGAGGACTAGGCTTTTGTTTATCCATCAACTTTCCTCGCAAATTTCATTGCAATTTGCTTGGGTCGATGGACTAGCGAGAGGCCGCGAAGACTGGCTCAGCATGATCGTTTTCTACTCTAACTGCTGCGCCAGCGGTTCACAATCGGATAGCGGCGATCAAGCCAGAAGGCACGCTCACTAAGCCGTGCGCCAGGGGCCGATTGAAAGCGTTTATATTCGCTCAAATAGACCAATCGCTCAATACGCGCGGCGGTTTCCGCCTCAAAGCCAGCGGCCACACAATCGGCCACGGAGCCATCTTGATCCACCAAAATTTGCAAAATCGCATCCAGTTCAGGGTAATCGGGCAAGCTGTCGCTGTCCTTTTGATCTTCGCGCAGCTCCGCTGAGGGCGGCTTGGTGATGATGCGCTCAGGGATCACTTGCCCGCCCGGAGCCCGCATCCAAGGGCGATAATTGGCATTGCGCCAGCGGCAGGCTTCAAACACGCGGGTTTTATAAAGATCCTTGATCGGATTATACCCGCCCGCCATATCGCCATAGATCGTTGCATAGCCCACGGCCACTTCGGATTTATTGCCCGTGGTCAAAAGCATCTCGCCAAACTTATTAGACATCGCCATCAAGAGCAGCCCGCGCAGGCGGGACTGGATATTTTCTTCGGTCAGATCCGGCGCAAGCCCATCAAAAAGCGGCGCGAGCGTGTTGGTGATGGCTGCGCGCCCCTCTGCAATTGGCACATAATCATAGTGGCAGCCCAAAGCCTGCGCGCAAGCTTTGGCATCCTCAAGGCTGTCCGGCGCGGTATATTCACTCGGCAACATCACGCAGCGCACATTTTCTGGCCCAATCGCATCCGCTGCGATCGTGGCCACAAGTGCAGAATCAACGCCGCCCGACATGCCCAGCAGCACTTTGCCAAAGCCGGATTTGCTGAGGTAATCGCGCAAAGCGGTGACCATCACACGGTAATCTTGCTCCCACTCATCGGGGGTGGTGGCTTTGCTCCCCTCAAGAATACGCCAGCCATCCGGGCCACGTTCCAGATCTATATGGGCAATCTGCGCCTCAAAAACCGGCATCTGAAAAGCCAGCGCCCCGCCAGGGTTCAGCCCAAAGCTGCCCCCGTCAAAGACCTGATCATCCTGCCCGCCAACCATATTGAGGTAAATCAGCGGCAGGCCGGTCTCGACCACCCGCGCCACCATATGGCTGAGACGTGCATCGAACTTACCCCGGCTATAGGGCGAGCCATTGGGCACCAGCAAAAACTCGGCCCCGGTTTCCTCCAGCGTCTCAGCCACCTCTGGATGCCACGCATCTTCGCAAATGGGTGAGCCTATACGCGTGTTGCCAACCGAGTAAGGGCCGCCCAGTGGCCCCGCATCAAAGACCCGAACCTCGTCAAACACAGCATCGTTAGGCAAATTATGCTTAAGCTGTTTGGACGCAATCTGGCCGTCCCTGCAAATCACATAGACATTGAAGAGCTGCCCATCCTCGGCCCAAGGCGTGCCAATAGCCAGCGCAGGCCCATCAGCACATTCAGCCGCCAAAGCATCAACCGCCACCATACAGGCAGCAGTGAAAGAAGGCTTCATCACCAAATCTTGCGCATTATAGCCCGAGATGAACATTTCCGGCAAAGCAACCAGATCGCTGCCCGCCTCTTTGCCCGCCTGCCAAACGCGGCGCACAATATCACAATTGCCCGCTATATCTCCGACGCAAGGGTTTTCTTGCCCAAGTGTGATGCGAAACCGATCTGTCATATGCACTTCTCCGAAACTAGACGCTCACATAGCCCTCTAGCGCGGCAAGGAAAAGAGTATACTCTATTGCACACGGCCCCCCCCTTCATTTGGCCAGCAAATACCTTGCGGGGGTGTGGGGGTGCAAAACCCCCACGGGTGCAGAGGTTAATGCACCGCAACCGGCTGGTAATCATTTTGCCGCGCTAATGCAAAGGCGAGCTTGCGATCCGCCACCAAAGCCAGCTGCGCGCCATCTGCGCTATGCACCGCGTAAAGATGCTCTAGCCCGTTCATTTTCGCCTGAACCTCTTGCGGCAGGCTGGCGGCCTCAACAGCCTTTACATAGACAAGACGCTCGGGCTCGGCTCCAAAATCGTAAGGGGTTTGCATGGCCTTATCCTTTCTTACCTGCATTGATCTGAATGGTCTGCACCACTGTGTCGGGCTGCGCGCGGCTCAGATCCACATGCAATAGCCCGTTTTCCAAATGCGCCTGCCCCACATCCACACCATCCGCGAGCACGAAAGAGCGTTGAAACTGCCGCGCCGCGATCCCGCGATGCAGGTAAATCCGGTCCGAGCCATCATCGCCTTGGCGACCACGAATCACCAACTGGCGATCTTCAACCGTGATGGAAAGATCCTCCTCAGCGAAGCCCGCCACAGCCAGCGTGATTCGGTAGGAATTTTCCGACGTTTGTTCGATATTAAAGGGCGGATAGCCATCAGAGCTTTTCGCCGTGCGCTCCAGCAGTCTTTCGAGCTGCTCAAACCCCAAAAGATGGGGATAGGAAGCCAATGTTAACTTTGTCATGCTGACATGTCCTCAGATTACAAGCGACCGTCTATTGCCAGGCCCGGTTCGGCACCTAGCTCATATGAATATGGGCGCTACAGCCGCAGTCTACAAGGCTTGGCAGAAGGATATGTCTTGGCGTATCTTATTTTTAAGGGCGGCTAGGGATGGATAAATAATAAATGAACGCACATTCTGATCTTGCGATGAAATCTGATGACGTGCTTGCGGTGGAGCTGGAAGTGCTACGCACCGAGCACCGCGACCTGGATGCATCAATCCGCGCATTGGAAGAAACCGGCGCGGATCAACTTACGGTTCAGCGCGTGAAAAAGCGCAAACTGGCCCTGAAAGACCGGATCGCCGCAATCGAGGACCGCCTGACCCCCGATATTATTGCGTGAACGCGGCAGAAACCCGCCGCGTCATAGGTGTTAAGCCGCGCTAGACGGTTTATCGTCAACCTTCCCCGATGGCGTGATTTCAATCACATTGTCGCTCGTGGCCTCATCGGCGGGCGGCTCGGTTGGGGTGACGTCTTTCACACTCTCTTCTTCCACCACTTCTGCTTGCGGCTCAACGCGTTGATCTTCCAGCGCGCCAACAATCAAAGGCAGCATTTGCATACCCGTAGGAGAGGCGACTTCGGCCATGGGTGGCACGCGCCAAGACAGGGTGTCAAAGCTGCCGCAATTCTCGCAAAACGCGGTCCATTCACTGTGAATATGCTGGCAGGCATCGCAGATCCATTGCGGCCCGCGCGGCACGGTGATCGCCTTGGCCAGCCAGCCTTTTACGACAGTATCGCTGGCCCCTTCACCCCGCTCAATCGCTGCCATAATGGTGACAGAGCGCGCGGTCGGCTCGGTTTCAACCAGATTGCCCAGGGCGCGGCGGGCGGCGGGGAAATCCTCAGCCGCGATATGCAGCTCGGCCAGCAGCATCTTGGTTTCCGGGTTTTCAGCATGCACACGGGTGAGCAGGTTAAAGCGCTTGAGCCGCGCCGCAGGCGTTTCATCCGGGGCAATCTCAGCGAAGGCGGCAGCCAGATCTGGATGCGGCGCAACCTCCCAGGCTTTTTTCAGAACCTTGGTGGCCTGTTTGGCCTGCCCGCTTTGGATATAGCCGCGCGCCGCCAATGCTGCGGCCGGGATCAGATCACCCGAGAGACGGTTGGCCTCAAAGGCCTTTTCCTTCATCTGCTCCACATCCCCCGCATCGCGTGCCTGATAGGCTTGGCTGAGCGCCAGAACCGCATCACGGCGACGGTGCAAATCACGCGGCATCGCGCCATGTTTGAGCTTTGCGCTCAAGGTCTTACGCGCGCCGCTCCAATCTTGCTCGCTCGCTTGCATATTCAGCAAAATATCCTGAGTTTCCACATGGCGCGGACGCAGGGCAAAGGCCTTTTCGGCCAGCTTCATCGCTGTATCCGTGTCGCCATCCGCCAGCTTTTGCTTGAGAATTCCGCGCACGCCAACGAATTTGGTGCGCTCGTCAGTGATCAGCTTTTTATAGGTCTCTTCGGCCTTTTTGCGATCCCCGGCCATTTCGGCGGCTTGGGCCACCAGAAGATTGGTCAGCTGCGGTTTATCGAGCTTGCTCGCCGCGACTTCGGCCTTGGCCAGCGCGGCTTTGCCCTCACCGGAGGCCAGCGCCATCATCGCTTGGGAGACAGCTTCAAGGCCGCGCCGCTCTCGTTTGCGGTCCCAAAAACGCGACAGGGCGGTGGGATCGCCTGCGAAGAAATGCCAGCACGCCAGCAGAAAAGACAGCAGTTTAAGCGCGACCCAAAACCCTGCAAACAGCACCATCAGGCCAATCACCGATTGCAGCGCCGAAAAGGTATATTCGGTGCCCATCACCTCTAGACGGATGCCATCAGAGCTTTGCAACAGGTAATCCGCACCCATCGCCATAGCGGCGACAGCGGCTAGAAAAATAATGATTTTCGCTAAAGACCAAAGCATGATGCCGTCCTCAATTCGTGCTTAATTCAGTTAACAGATCAGAGGCCGCTTCGGTCGCACCATGGCGCGCGCTTGCGGTTTCTATCCAGGATGCAAGCGGCGCTTTTGCGGCCTCGCTCAGTTCGGAAAGCTCTGCCAAAGCCTTGCCCAGATCGCCCGCGATCACCGCAGCCTCAGCCCGGCTTAGGATCGCATCGGCGCTGTTGCCCTCTTGCGGGGTGGTGGAGCGTGCACCAAGTTGGCGCTGCAAAAATGCCCCGATACTGCTTGGGGCCTCATCATCGCTGGCGCGGGCTGCGGCAAGGGCCTCTCGTGCCAAATCCGCGAAAGGCTCTTGCAAGGAGGCCAGGGTCGGCACACCATCTGCCGCCAAGGCGCGCAAAGCCTCCGGCACCTCAGCCCCGCCGGAAGCATCCAGTTCTGCCAAAGCCACATCAAAGGGCGCGCCGGTTTCTGCAGCGGCGATGATCTTGGTAAAGGCCGCGCGGGCTTGATTGCGCTTGGCTTCCTCAGCCGCCTGTTCCTCTGAGGCGCGCACTTTGCCCAGCAATGCAGCCACCTCGTCCTTTTGTGCGGCCAGCTGTGATTGCAGCGCAGCCAAGGTTTGCGTGCTTGTGTTTGCCATCTCAGCGGCTTTCGCGGCGAGCTCTTCGCGCTGCACCTCAGCTGCTTGCGCGATGCGGGTCAGTTCCGCATTGATCGCGTCTTTCATATCACTGCCCATCGCCGCCACCGGGGCGGTGTCAAGCTGCGCGAGACGCTCCGAAAGCCCGGCCAATTGGCCCGATAGCTGCTCTATTTTTCCATCAACCGCGCCGCGCAGCTCGGCCTCGATCGCCGCTAGATCCAGCTGCGGCGCGGTGCCTTGCTGGGGGGCCTGCGCCAAAACCGCCAGCTGCAAGGTCAGCTCAGTGATTTGTGATTGCTGCGCGGTGATCTGTGCCGTTTGCGCCTCAAGACGCGCGGTTTGCTGGGCCAGTTTCGCGCCCATCTCGTCAGCGATTTGCTCGGCAACAAGCGCGCTGCGATCACTTAGACCCAGCGCCTCTTCCACCGCCTCATGCTGGCCGGCAAAAAAGCCAAGCGCACACGCGCAGGCCCCGCCAAAAATCAGCGGCAAAAACGTGCCACGCGACGAGCGCGGCGCAATGGCGGTTTGGTCTGCCGGACCGTCTGAAGTGTCTGACACTGAAACTATCCTTCGATTCTAGAAATAATGACCCACAATCGTTAAACTAATACCCTGTCTTGCCTGTCTCAAGCGCAACTAGGGTTTTGCACACTGCCTGCGTCATTGCGCCTAAATTTGGCTCTGATGCAATGATATGCTGGCGGCAGGGTAAAGAATTGGTTTCTTTGGCGACGGCTTGGCTTAGGCTGATCAGATAAAGCGGCGCATCTCCCTTATAACATTGAGAAAATTGCGCTGCGCTGCGCGGGGAAAACAGCGGGGCAATCACCGGCTTCGGCCCGTGCAGTACCGCCAAAGCCGCCTCTGAGAGTTCGCGCGGCTCTTGGCGGTAAACCTCGCAGATCTCGGTGATAATCCCGGTTTTGGTCAAATTTTCCGCAATATTCCCCCGCCGATGGGTGCCGCAGATATGCAAAAGCGGACCCTTTGGGCGATGGGCGCGCAAGGTTTCGATCAACTCCTGCGCATTTTGCCCCGCGCATTGCGCCGCCCACCCCCGCTTTTGCGCCTGTTCGGCAGTGCGCGCGCCAACACAATAAGCAGGCAAGCCAGCACCAGCCGGGCCATGGGCCACCCCGTTAGATGAGGTAAATATCACGCCATTATAGGGGTTTAGATCGGGAGCGCGCCCCGTTCCCACAATCTCAAGCAGCGGTGAAATCACACACGACACCCCAGGCGCGGCGAATGTCGCCCAGAACGCCTCTGAGGCCGGGTCAGGCCGGGTGAGTAGAACATGAGCATAAGGTCGTGGCATTGTTCCTCCGCGCCCCACCTGCTACGCTTGAAGGGCAAGAGATGCAACTTTGAGGCATGATGCATGTGGATTTAGGCTGTGATGATCGCAGGCGCGCCAAGCGGCTTGGCCCATCGGCAAAGATCCGCGCATCAAAACGGTTTGAGCCCATGATTTACAACGGGAAGTTCACAACATGAGAATTTGCATCGCAGGCGCAGGGGCTTTTGGAACCGCTTTAGGGATTGTTCTTGCGCGCACAAGCCCGGTGGTTTTGCTGGGCCGGGATCAGGCGCGCATGGCCCAAATGCAAAGCGCGCGCGAGAATGCACACAGGCTGCCCGGCGCGTCCTTTCCCGCCTCTCTTACCGCCACATCTGACCCCGAGGTTCTGAACCAAGCCGAGGTGATCCTGCTCTGTGTGCCCGCGCAAAAGCTGCGCACCTACCTGGAAACCCATCGCGATGCTCTAACCCGAAAACATCTGGTCGCCTGCTGCAAAGGCATTGATCTGCACAGCCTGGACGGGCCCGCCGATGTGATCCAAAATACCCTGCCCCAGACGCAGGCCAGCATCCTCACCGGCCCCAGCTTTGCCGCAGATATCGCGCGCGCACGGCCCACGGCGCTGACCCTGGCCCATAAAGATGCCACGCTCGGCAAAATGTTGCAACATCTGCTGAGCCGTGACAGCTTGCGCCTCTATCGCACCCTTGATGTGAGCGGTGCACAATTGGGCGGGGCGCTGAAAAATGTGATCGCGATTGCCGCCGGGGCCGCGATTGGCGCGATGCTGGGCGAGAGCGCGCGCGCGGCGCTAATAACCCGTGGCTTTGCCGAAATGCAGCGCTTGGCGATGGGGCTTGGGGCGCAGCCAGAGACGCTCTCGGGGCTCTCGGGCCTTGGGGATTTAATCCTGACCTGCAGCTCTGAGCAATCGCGCAATTTCACCTTTGGGCTTGCGCTGGGGCAAGGGGTCCCGTTTGATACAAGCAAAACGGTCGAGGGCGCGGCAACAGCTCAGGCGGCGGCGAAACTGGCGGCGCAAAACGGGCTGGATCTGCCAATCACCAAGGCCGTGTGCGATCTGGTGCAAGGATCGAGCGATGTGCAAACCGCGCTCAATACGCTGCTGAGCCGCCCGCTTAAGGAGGAATAATGCGCTATTGGCTTTTCAAATCCGAACCCTCAAGCTGGAGCTGGGAGCAGCAAAAAGCCAAAGGCGCAGCGGGCGAGGAATGGGATGGGGTGCGCAATTATCAGGCGCGGAATTTCATGCGAGAAATGGAGCTGGGCGATCGCGGCTTCTTTTATCACTCGCAAAAAGACAAGCAGATTGTCGGGATTGTGGAGGTGATCGCCAAGGCCCATCCAGATAGCACCAGTGATGATGCGCGCTGGGACTGCGTCGATATCAAAGCCCTGCGCGACCTGCCCCGCCCGGTAACGCTGGCTGAGATCAAAGAAAGGCCAGAGCTGGCAGAAATGGCGCTGGTGAAGAGCGCGCGCCTCAGCGTGCAACCGGTACGCGAGACAGAATGGAACATCGTGCTAGACATGGCAAACACATAGATCCTCGCACTCCCACCAAACGCGCCCCCTTCATTTGGCTAAAAATACCTTGCGGGGGTGTGGGGGTGCAAAACCCCCACCGCTGACTCGCGCCTCTTGCCCCCCACCGGATGCAAAGCTGGAGGCTATGGCAAATCAGGTCACGAAAGCAGAAGCGCAGCCTCAGCAAAGGTCACTGCGATGCGACTAATCGGGTTCTTGGCCGAGTATGATTGATACGTTTCTGCTGCGGCAAAGCCATCGGTATTTACATTCCGGCCTCTCCTCACTACCTTCATTGTATGAGCCGCTGGTTAAGACGCATAGGAGTTCTGGCCGCCGTCCTCGTGGCGTTGAGCTTTGGCCTTGCAGCCTCGGTCGCGTGGCCGGGTTGGGCCTTCGCCTATTCTGGTGGAACAGATCGTTTGCGCATCCATGCAGCCATCCCTCTGCCCGAAAACATTGATCAATGGGCTGCTTCGGTCATGAGCGAACTGGATGCTGGACCGCTCCCGCCTGGCGCAGGGCCGTATGATATTTGGATCACCGGCGGGGGCTGGCGTGACAGGTTGTTTTTCGCCCCTGTCCCGCAAGCAGGCGGCGTGGTCTATGCCGTTATTGCAAACGGCAATGTGTTTTTGTCAGGCGCGAACTTTGAGGATGACCGACTGCTTAAAGGCAACCGGGTGATTAAAGCGCCCCGAACATTGCGCTATTATGCACTGCACGAATTGACCCATGTAATCCAGATTGAGCGCTTGGGATCCATGCGCTACTTTCTCCTGCCCCTACCGATTCGCGAAGGCATGGCTGATTTCATCGCCCTGGGTCCGGCTGACGATGCGCTGCGAAAGGCAGTGGCAGAGTGGGATTCGTCCAAGCGTTCGCTGAAGGATCGTCTTCCCTTGATACGAGAATTTGGGGCCTATCCGGAATACCGGCTGCGGTTCACCGACGCGCTGGCGAATTCGGATGTCGAAAGTCTCCTCTTCGACCCGCCACCGAACTAGCCGCCGCCCGTCGGTCATTCGCATCACAGAAATGCTCAATGTTCATAGCGTTGAACATCTGCACTGCGGATGAAACGGCATTCTCACCCCCGCAGAGAACGGCGGATTTGTTCAGCACAGCGGGCCTTTGAGTGTGGCAATCTATAGCCAAAGCGTCTTGTTTTGATCTAATTTTTAGCGTCGGCTTTGGCTATACCCCTTTGATTTGTCGCGCAGGCGGGCGTTAAAACCGCGTATCACTTTTAACTGCCTGCGCTATAGTAGGCCTATTTCCCATGCAGGCTCTGAGCGGTCGCTGGCCCTTTTAAGCGGGGGCCAGCATGCCTTTTTCTGCGGCGAGGTCGCGCATTTTGTTTTGTAGTTTTTCGAACGCGCGCACTTCGATTTGGCGGATGCGCTCGCGGCTGACGTTATATTGGCCCGACAGCTCCTCTAGTGTGACCGGGGCATCGGCGAGGCGGCGCTGGGTCAAGATATCTTTTTCCCGCTCATTAAGCACCAAAAGCGCTTGGGCCAGCAGCTCGCGCCGGGCGGAAAGCTCATCGCGGGCCTCGTAATCGGCGGCTTGGTCGGCATCTTCATCTTCGAGCCAATCCTGCCATTGCATGGACCCCTCGCCCTCGGTTCCGACTTGGGCATTCAGGGACGCATCTCCGCCCGACATGCGCCGGTTCATCGAGATCACCTCATCCTCGGTCACGCCCAGTTCGGTGGCGATTTGCGCAACATTTTCAGGGCGCAGATCGCCCTCTTCCAGCGCGCCGATTTTCGCTTTGGCTTTGCGCAGGTTGAAGAACAGCTTTTTCTGTGCGCTTGTGGTGCCCAATTTCACCAAGCTCCAAGAGCGCAGGATATATTCCTGAATGGAGGCGCGGATCCACCACATTGCATAGGTTGCGAGGCGAAAGCCCTTTTCAGGGTCAAAGCGTTTCACCGCCTGCATCAGGCCAACATTGGCTTCCGAGATCACCTCCGCCTGAGGCAGCCCGTAGCCGCGATAGCCCATCGCAATTTTCGCCGCGAGCCGTAGATGCGATGTCACCATTTTATGGGCCGCTTGCGTGTCTTGCTCTTCGACCCAGCGCTTGGCGAGCATATATTCTTCTTCGGGCTCAAGCATCGGAAATTTGCGAATCTCCTGCAGATAGCGGTTCAGGCCGCCTTCTGGTGTAGGTGCGGGAAGATTTGCGTAAGTCGCCATAATATATATCTCATCCTGTCATTTTGGGGCATGTAACACCCCTTAACATTGCATATAGGAATGCGATCGACCCGCTTCAAGAGGCCGCGCTTCTTAAAACCAATATGGGTTACGATCGGGTTAACGGCTAGATGCGTTACAGGACGCTCACGCACAGGTGTTTGACTATTTCAAGCTCTTGAGCAGGGCCGCGAAATCTGGGGGTAGCGGGGCCTCGAACGAGAGCCACTCCTGCGTGAGAGGATGGGTAAAGCCCAAAGTCGCGGCGTGCAGCGCTTGGCGGGAGAACCCTTCTACCGCGGCGATTGCGGGGGGCGAAAAGCTGGAGTGTTTCAGTTTGCGCCGCCCGCCATAGGTTGGATCGCCCACCAGGGAATGCCCCACATAGGCCATATGCACGCGGATTTGATGGGTGCGCCCGGTTTCAAGCTGGCACTGCACCAGGGCCAGGGCCGCTGGCGTTCCGAATGTTTCAAGCAGGCGGGCGCGGGTCACCGCATGGCGTCCGCCATCAAACAGAACCGCTTGCTTTTGCCGCTCGGTTTTGTGGCGATCCAGACCGGAGGTGATTTTCACCACGCCGCCCGGCTCAAAGCTGACCCCGCGCAGGCCCGCAAGGCGCGGATCGCCCATTTGCGGCACGCCGTAACAGAGCGCGAGATACTTACGCTCCGCGCTATGCAGCGCAAATTGTGCTGCCAAGCCTTGATGGGCAGCATCGTTTTTCGCCACCACCAACAGACCCGATGTCTCTTTATCAATGCGGTGCACGATGCCAGGGCGCGCCACGCCGCCCACCCCGCTAAGATCATCGCCGCAATGGGCCAAAAGCGCATTGACCAGCGTGCCATTGGGCGTTCCCGGCGCGGGATGCACCACCATGCCAGCGGGCTTATTCACCACGATCAGCGCCTCATCCTCGAACACGATATCTAGGGGAATCGCTTCGGGCAAAATATGGCTCTCTTGCGCATCGGGCAGGGTGAGTGTGATCTCATCGCCCTCAGCCACGCTCTGCTTGGGCGAGACAGCCACCGCCCCATTCACGCGCACCTCCCCTGCCCCCAGCAAAGACGCAAGCCGGGTGCGCGAGAGAGCAAACTCTTCTGGTACATCGCGCGCCAAGGCTTTATCGAGCCGAGAGGGCGGATTGGCGCCGATGGTGAAACTCACGAGAGTGGACAAATGCAAGAGCCTCTTGATGAACAGGTGCCCGCCGAAGAGCCGGCGAACCTGCGCTTTTTACGTCGTCTGGTCACGGTTCTGACCGCAACTATGATTTTGGGCGTTGGGCTGATCGCGGTGCTGCTTGTGGCGCGGCTGAGCCAAACACCCGAGCTGACCCTGCCCGACACCATTACCCTGCCAGGCGGTGCAAGGCCCATCGCCATCACCGCCGCGCCCAATTGGTATGCTGTTGTGACAAGCAATGACGAGATCCTTATCTTTGACCGAGATACTGGCAACCTGCACCAGAGCGTAACGATCCTACCCCAGCAATGAGGGCTTGCCCATAGCACCGGTTTTCTCATTTGCACAGGGTTTCTCGGTTGCGCGGCCAGCTTTCCGGCCGCTGGGGGCATGCGCGACGAGCTGAGCCCTCGCCCAGCGCTGGGCAACGGGCACGCCAAAATGCCCCGCATGGAGCCATTCCACCGGAGTTGCACATCAATAATTGGAAAAGTGAGGTTCGGACAGGGAACGGGCCCGTCAGACTTCGATGATCACCGCGTGTCAATAGCGGAGAAACAGCGTTTGCTCATCATTTCCTATCCACGCCATCGCGACGAAAGAGATCTTAGTAGGACCCCACAAACGTCCCGTGCTCCAGCCACATTGACAGCGCGCGTCTTAGAAGCTTCGTGCGAGGAGTTCTACGCGGGATTGGTTAAGATTGCGTGAGGGGGGCGGGCGCGGGGTTAAGGACTGGTTTCCGAGTGGGGGTTTTGCACCCCCACACCCCCGCAAGGTATTTTCTGGCCAAATAAAGGGGGCGGGGCTCAGGGGGTGGTTTTTGGAGAGGCTAGTTCACCGACCCATTCAGATTGCCTTGAAATTTGCGAGGAGTGTTGATGGATAATCAAAAGTCTCATCCTCTGCTTCGTTCGTCAGAATGCGCGCAGCAGAGGGCGAGGCCCAAGGCTTGACACAGCGCGACCTTGCTTTCATGGCTGCATAAGCAGATTTTGGAGCCCGCTATGACTATTCTTACAACCCGCTGGGAGTCAGCTGAATATCTTAAGACCGAAGAAGATATTCAGCTGTATTTGGAAGCCTGCATAGAAGAGGCGGGGGATGATCCTGATTTTATTGCTCATGCCTTGAGTGTTGTTGCTTCGGCTATTACCGGCGGCTCCGCCAAGGCTTGACTCTACGCTAACTTACTTGCATGACTGGAAAAAACAACCATTGGAGTGAAAGTCATGAATAAACTGGTTATTGGCGTTGTTGCCTTGGCGGCTATTGGCGGCGGGGCGTATTATATGATGATGTCTGGCGAGACGGCCCCGGCCGCGCCTGCGGTGCCTGAAACCATCGCGCCTGAAACTGCCGAGGCAAAGATTTATATTCAGCCTTATATGTTTGAGACGCGTGACGGGTCGTGTTCTTGCCAATATCTCATCGAGAACCGCACTGGCAAAGCCATTCGCAAACTGCGCGCCAGCATCAAGCTTGGCAATGTGCCTTGCGATGCGGGGCACATCTCGAGCGAGGCTTTGGCGGATGGTGCGTTGATCGTGTCTAAAAACCTACGCAATGGGCAGGCATGCGATGCGGTGAGCACGGCGACGTTCAACTGGTTCGATGATTGCGATTATTCCGGTGGCGGTAGCTGCAACGGCGATGACGTGGTTTTGGTCAATTCAGAGACGGTGACTTGGACAGAGTGACCTGGACAGAGTAAACAGCGCTTTAGCGTGAAAACGATCAAGTTGGCTCAACCGGGTCGTTTTCTACTCTTGCCCCCTGCCTCGCTCATTTATGGGCGCGCGCCTTGAAATATCTGAGGCACCAATGCGCCGCGGGATTGGATGACTTTCGCGGCAAGCTCCATCGCTTTGCGCGCGGCCTGCTCTGGCAGATCGCCCCGAGCGAGCCCTGCCAGAAAGCCTGCGGCGAAACTGTCCCCGGCGGCTGTTGTATCCACCACATTGTGAACGGGAAGGACGGGCAGTTCGTGCCTTCCCTCAGCGCTATAGAGCGTCAGCGCATTGCCCCCGTTTTTGACGGCGATGGTTGTCGCGCCGCACCTGCGATACCGTGCGAGTGTCTCATCGGGGGAGCGATCGCCAAAGAGCCAGCTGTCCTCATCAAAAGAGGGCAGAACGATATCCGCAGCCCCTGCCCCCATCTGCATCCCTTCTTGCATCGCGGCGCGGTCTTGCCACAGGCTTGGACGCAAATTGGTATCAAAGGCGACACGAGTGCCTTGCCTGCGCGCTTGTTGTAGCGCTTCACAAAGCGCCGCGCGCCCGTTTGGCTGCAGGATCGCCAGGGTGATCCCTGAGAAATAGATGAAATCCCGGTCCTTGGTGATCTGGGCGAGCCAATCCGCATCTTCGGCCAGCAGCCGCGCGGCAGAGTGATCGCGCCAATAGGCAAAACGGCGCTCGCCCGAACCGGTCAGGCTGATCATATAGAGACCAAGCGTGCGATCTTTGAGCTGCCGCAGGCTGGATATGTCTATCCCCGCTGAGCTGGCAAAATCACTAAATTCCTGCGAAATGGCATCTGAGCCGATGCAACTGCCATAGCTGACGCGCCAATCTGCAGGCAGAAGCTGGCGCGCATACCAAGCGGTGTTGAACGTATCGCCTGCAAAGCCGCGCCGATAAAGACCATCCCCGGCATCTGCCAGCTCGACCATCGCTTCCCCCAGTGCAAGCAGCGATTTCATCATCGCTCAGCTACTGAGAATGTGAGCATGTGGTGAGTTCCAAGAGCCGTTTCATCCTTGATGCGGTATTTGGGCGTGACGCTTGCATCACTGCAAGAATGCTATACCAAGTCATCAAGGCGAGGCCCGCAACAAATGTCAATGGCGGCGCGTCGAACATACTCGGCAAAAACATAAGGAACAGGAGGGCTCTCTGATGGCAGATACACGCGCGAATAAGCGGTTTCGCTCGCAAGAATGGTTCGACAACCCGAATAATCCGGGCATGACCGCTCTTTATCTGGAGCGCTATCAGAATTCGACCTTTACGCGCGAAGAGCTGCAAGGCGAGCGCCCCATCATTGGCATTGCTCAGACCGGCAGCGATCTTGCGCCTTGTAACAAGATCCATGTGTTTTTGATGGACCGGATCAAGGCCGGTATTCGCGAGGCGGGCGGCATCCCGATGGAATTCCCGGTGCATCCGATTCAAGAGACCGGCAAGCGCCCAACGGCCGCATTGGATCGCAACCTGCAATATCTCAGCCTTGTGGAGGTTCTGCATGGCTATCCCCTCGACGGTGTGGTTTTGACCACCGGCTGCGATAAAGTCACGCCTGCCATGCTAATGGGCGCGGCCACCGTGGATTTGCCTGCAATTGCGCTGAATGGCGGGCCGATGCTCGATGGTTGGTGGAAGGGCAAGCGCGCAGGCTCCGGCATGATCGTTTGGGAGAGCCGCCGATTGCTGGCCGCTGGCGAGATTGATTACGAGGAATTCATGGCCCGTGTGTGCTCGTCCGCCCCCTCCTTAGGCCATTGCAACACCATGGGCACCGCCAGCACTATGAATGCTATGGCCGAGGCGCTTGGCATGTCGCTGACCGGCAATTCGGCCATTCCCGCCCCGTTTCGTGAACGTATGGCTATGGCCTATGAGACCGGCAAGCGCATCGTTTCCATGGTCTATGAAGATCTCAAACCCTCGGACATTCTCACCCGGCACGCCTTTGAAAACGCGATTGTGGTGAATGCCGCGATTGGCGGGTCCACCAACGCCCCGCCCCATCTGCAGGCGGTGGCGCGTCATATCGGCGTTGATCTGAATGTGAAGGATTGGGAAGAGATCGGCTTTGATGTGCCGCTCATGGTCAATATGCAGCCCGCCGGTGCTTATCTGGGCGAGAGCTTCTTTCGCGCAGGCGGCGTTCCGGCGGTGATGGGCGAGCTGGCCCGCGCCGGCCGTATTCATGGAAACGCAATGACCGCCACCGGGAAAAGCATGGGTGATAATCTGAACGGCTGGCACAGCCAGGATCCAGAGGTTATCACCAGCTATGATGCCCCCTTGCGCGCCAATGCGGGCTTCAAGGTGCTCTCGGGCAATCTGTTTGACAGCGCTTTGATGAAAACCTCTGTGATCTCTGCTGATTTCCGCCAGCGCTTTTTGTCAGATCCCGGCAATGAAGGCGTGTTCGAGGCGCGCGCGGTGGTGTTTGAAGGGCCCGAAGATTATCATGATCGGATCAATGATGCCGCCCTTGGCATTGATGAGCGCACGATCTTGTTCATTCGCGGTGTGGGCTGTGTCGGCTATCCGGGCTCGGCGGAGGTGGTCAATATGCAGCCCCCCGATGCGATCATCAAAGAGGGGATCAACCACCTTCCAACGGTTGGGGATGGGCGTCAGTCGGGCACATCCGAAAGCCCCTCAATCCTGAATGCCTCACCTGAAAGCGTGGTGGGCGGCGGACTGGCCTATTTGCAAACCGGGGATATGGTGCGGCTGGATCTGAACAACTCGACCATGGATGCGCTGGTTGATGCGGCAGAGTGGCAAGCGCGGATGGATGCTTGGGAAGCGCCAGAGATCAAAAGCCAGACCCCCTGGCAAGAGATTTACCGCACCCATGTGGGCCAGCTGGCCGATGGAGGCTGCCTTGAGCTGGCAACCGCCTACCAAAAGGTCGGGCGCGATCTGCCCCGCGATAACCATTGAGCGTGCAAGGAGACAGCATGTCCAAAACCATCATCATCACAGGCGGCGGGAGCGGCGTCGGGCGCGCGGCCGCCCATGTCTTTCTAAAGGCAGGCTGGCGCGTGGGGCTGATCGGGCGGCGCGCTGAAGCTCTGGCCCAAACCGCATCAGGCCATGAGAACGCCCTGGTCCTGCCCTGCGATGTCACTGAGGAGACCCAGGTACAGGCTGCCTTTGAAGAGCTCGCCAAGACTTGGGGGCATCTTGATGCGCTGTTCAATAATGCAGGGGTTGGCCTGCCCGGCACGCCCCCCGATGAGATTTCGGTAAAAGATTGGCGCAACCTCATTGATATCAATATCACAGGCAGTTTTATCTGTGCCCGCGCTGCCTTTGGCCTGATGCGTCGCCAAACGCCCCAAGGCGGGCGGATCATCAATAATGGTTCGGTCTCGGCCTATGTCCCGCGCTGGGGATCGGCCCCTTATACCACATCCAAGCATGCAATCACCGGCCTGACCAAGAGCCTCAGCTTGGATGGTCGCCCCTTTAACATCGCCTGCGGGCAAATTGATATTGGCAATGCGCTCACCGATATGGCCGTGCCGATGACCAAGGGCGTTCCCCAAGCTGACGGATCCATTGCCGCCGAGGCCGTGATGGATGTCACACATGCCGCAAATTCTGTGCTGCATATGGCGGAGCTACCGCTGGAGGCCAATGTGCAATTCATGACCGTGATGGCGACAACCATGCCCTATATTGGGAGGGGGTAGCGGGCTACAAAAGCAGATGTAGCGCGCCGCCCAAAACAGCGCAAAGCGCCAGGATCTGTAGGATACCCCAATGATAGCGCAGGGCCAGAACAGAGCTCAGGCCAAATAGTCCCAGGGCCAGCCACTCGATTGAAGCAAACCTAGGCTGCCACAGCGTAAGAACGCCCCATTCTACCTTTTGCACCTGTCCGAAAAGCACATGCAGCGCGAACCAGATGGAGAGGTTCAATATCACCCCAACCACAGCAGCGGTAATTGCGCTCAGCGCGCCGCGCAGCCGGGGCTGGTTTGAGATCCATTCGATATAAGGCGCGCCCGCAAAGATCCACAAAAAGCACGGCGCGAACGTCACCCAAAGCGCCACGGATGCGGCTGCCAAAGCCATGCTCATCCCGCCCTCTTTGAACCCCGCAATGAAGCCCACGAACTGCGTCACCAGGATAAGCGGGCCAGGTGTTGTTTCCGCCAGCCCCAAGGCATCAACCATCTCGCCCGCCGTGAGCCAGCCAAATTGAGTCACCACATCCTGGGCCATATAGGCAAGCACCGCATAGGCCCCGCCGAATGTCACCACCGCAAGCGTGGAGAAAAATTGACCAATCTGCGCCAGGATCGGCGGCGCGCCTATTGCGAGCAAAATAAGGAAAGGCAGTGCCCAAATCCCCAGCCATATCAAAACTGTGCTCAGCGTGCGCCAAATCGAAACCGGAGCGGCCTTGCTCTCTTCGATCTTTGGCTGCGCCCTGAGCCCGCCCCAAAGCGCCGCGAGCAGTACAATAATGGGATAAGGCACAGACAGGAAAAAGATCCCGAGAAAGGCCAGGGCCGCAATCCCCCAATGTATGCGCTCGGTAAGAGCCTTTTTTGAAACCCGCAGCAGGGCTTCAAGGACGATGACCAGAACCGCCGCCTTGATGCCATAAAACAGCGCATTGACCAGGGGCACATCGCCAAACAGGCTATAGATTGCTGCAAGCGCCATGATAATCGCCGCGCCGGGCAGCACAAAGAGCAGCCCTGCAATCAAGCCGCCCACAACCCCATGCAGACGCCAGCCCGCATAAGTGGCCAATTGCATCGCCTCTGGCCCCGGCAGCAACATGCAAAAGCTGAGCGCGTTCAGATAGTGTTGCTCGCTCAGCCATTCGCGTTCTTGCACAACTTCCTTATGCATTAGGGCGATTTGCGCGGCGGGCCCGCCAAAAGACAGGATCCCAATTTTCCACCAAACGCGGGTGGCTTGCGACAGGCTTACGCTTTCAGAACTGATATCAACCATCTTATTTGCGCCCCGATGCGGCGGGCCAATCATGACCTTCGCTCGTGGCATCACGGGCCCAGCGATAAAAGCTGTCATAGAGCGTCATTCCGGCCTCAAGCTGCTGCAGGTCATCGCGAAACATGCGCGAGAGCCCAAGGGACGCAGCCAAGAGCCCTGCCGCCTCTGGGGCCAGATCATGGCGATTGGTATCCGCGCCCCGCACGATTACGGCCAACCGCTCAAGCGCTGTGTGCCCTATCCCGAATTCTTTGATCATGGTGTCAAAGGTGCAGTCATCGCCGCGATGGCTCCAAAACACGTCTTCCATATCAAAGGGAGTTGCGCCAAAACGCTCCGCCACATTCATGACTTGCGAGGGAGAGACAAACAGAAATCTGGCGCGCGGATCAATAAAGCGTCGGATCAGCCACGGGCATGCGATGCGATCAATTTTCGGGCGATGGCGTGTCACCCAAACAGTGCGCCCAGTTTCATCAAGCGGCGGGAGCTGTTCACTAAGCACCATCGGCTGCCCCGCATCGCGCCACGCAAATTGCCCGCCTTCCAGCACTTCGGCCTGAACGCCCTCAGCCCGCAACACCGCCGCCGCGCCCTGGCTGATCTTGAGGCCCTTTTGGCAATAGATAACGACATTTTGCCCGCGCAGCTCGGATGACAGGGCGGAGATTTCGGTAAACGGATGACGAAGCGCACCCGGTACAAGATGAGGATCGGCTGCACAATCTTCATCAATACGGGTGTCGATCAAGACCGGGCAGGCGGGTGTCCCGATCAATCGCGCCAAAGCGGAAACGGTGATTTCATTGTAAGACGCCATGAAGCATCCTCCTCTACAAGGCTAGAAACAGAAGGATGCAAGATTGGGCTGGCGCCTCACGGGGCTCTTGCAGGCCCCCGCGCGCGGACGTTGGACAAAAACCGCGCAAAAGTCAAGGTCGCGGAATTTCGCGCGCCTCAGATACGCCCATATGTGCACCCGCCCGCAATCTCGAAAGTTTTACTTGCTATTTCAAAACCCTTTCTCACTATACTAGAATTATGGGCAATAGGGGGTTTTGGCGATGTCATCGGCGCGTGTGATGCGCGGATATGGATCCACCCCGCGCTTGGCGCAAACGCTGCGCAGCCGGCGCGCCCAAATCATCAAGACTATAATCTTGAGAGGCCAGAAAAATAGCGGGCCAAACACCTAGGGAGGAAACTACATGAATAAGACATTGCGACCGGACCCAACATTCTACGCATCTGCGAAACTGGCGATGGAGGCGCCGGTTGAGAATTTCGCCTTTTCCATCATGCTCGGAAAAGATCTGGATCACCATGACGGGCTTGCGGTGATTGATTTGCGCGACGGTTCCGACAGTTATGGCGAGATCGTGCACACGGTGATGGTACCCACTACCGGGGATGAGTTTCACCATTTTGGCTGGAATGCCTGTTCCTCGGCCCTTTCGCCTCTGACGGGCCATGCCTTTTATGAGCGCCGTTATTTGATCGTGCCGGGCATCCGCTCTAGCCGAATTTACATTTTTGATGTGAAAGAGCCGCTAGAGGCCAAGATCCACAAGGTGATTGAGCCCGAAGAGCTATTTGCGAAAACCGGATATTCCCGCCCGCACACCATCCATTGCGGCCCCGAAGGCATTTACGTGTCCACCCTTGGCGGGGGCGGCGCAGATGGCACAGATGGTCCTCCGGGGATCTTCATCATGGATTGTGAGACCTTTGACATTATTGGCCGCTATGAAATGGATCGGGGTGCGCAGGATAAACACTATGATTTCTGGTGGAACCTGCCGCAAGATTACATGGTAAGCTCTGAATGGGGCTTGCCGCCGCAATTTGAAAACGGTGTGGTGCCCGAAGATCTGCTGTCCAATAAATATGGCCACTCCATCCATTTCTGGGATCTGCGCGCGCGCAAGAATATCCAGACCATTGATTTTGGTGAAAATTACCAGATGGCGCTGGAGATCCGCCCGGCGCATGATCCGACCAAATCCTACGGGTTCTGCGGCGTCGTTGTCGATACCACCAATCTGCAAGGGGCGATCTTTACCTGGTGGCGCGGCGATGATGGCACGTGGCAGGCCAAGAAGGTGATCACCATTGATCCCCGTCCAGAAGAGGCCGAAAACCTGCCCGAGCTGCTCAAGGGATTTGGCGCGGTGCCCCCGCTGGTGACGGATATCGACCTAAGCCTTGATGATAAATATCTCTATGTGTCCTGCTGGGGGCTTGGGGAGATGCATCAATATGATGTGTCCGATCCGATGAACCCTGTCCTAGCTGGCAAGGTCGAGATTGGCGGGATCGCGCGGGAAACCAACCATCCCAATGGCAAGCCCTTTATCTACGGGCCGCAAATGGTTGAGGTCAGCCGGGATGGCAAGCGGGTCTATTGGACGAACTCGCTTTATTCAACCTGGGACAACCAGTTCTACCCGCATCAAGAAGGCGGGCAAATGGTTATGGCGCGCAATGATGAGAACGGCTTCAACCTTGATCCTGATTTTTACGTCGACTTTCCTGAGGGCACGCGCGCCCATCAAATCCGACTGGAAGGCGGGGATTGCTCAACCGATAGTTTCTGCTACCCGTCGGTTTAAGGCATGGATGAACCTTCGGTGGCGGCCCTTTGGTGGGCCGTCATTCTGTCTGGTTTCTACCATGGCATTAACCCCGGCATGGGCTGGCCCCTGGCTGTGTCCGCCGCCCTGTTTGAGCGCAAACCAAGCGCGATGGTGCGGGCCTTAGCGCTGCTGGCCGTGGGTCACTTCCTGGCGATGATCGCCATTTTGCTGCCGTTTTCCATGATGATCTGGCTCGTTGAGCGCGAGCGCGAGATCCGCATTGGCGCGGGCCTATTACTGATTGCGCTGGGGCTCTATCTGCTGATCACCCGAAAGCACCCCCGCTTTCTGGCCCGCGTTCATCCGGCCAAGCTTGGGCTGTGGTCGTTTCTGGCCGCGATGGCGCATGGTGCGGGGCTGATGCTTGTACCGATTTACCTTGGGATTTGTGGCATGAGTAATTCCGGGGAAAGCATATCTGATGCCGGTCACGCCGCCGCGCAAAGCTTGATGTCCAGCGATATCTTTGTCGCCTTCACCGTAGCGCTGGCCCATACGATCGCCATGACCATCGCCGGAGCCTGTTTGGCCATATTCATCTACTATTGGCTTGGGCTGAAATTCATCTCAAAGACGTGGTTCAACCTTGATAAGATCTGGGCTTTAAGCCTTGTTCTGGTCGGCGGGCTGGGCATTTACGCGGCGATAACTCATGCGGGTTACTTTCCCTAGCCGGACCTTGCAGATTTCAATTGCCTTTCCTGGCTCTTTTTGCTTCCATCGCGCTGCCCTGGCAATAAAGGCATTGCGCGCTGCTGTCTGGGTGAGCGGAGCCCGTCTGCTTAGGTTCAACCCCATAGCGTGCAACAGGCTCTTATCATGACAATTGGCGGCGCGCCGCCTGAAGATGAAGGGCTAACCATGCTTCACAATGACCAACTGGACCAATGGGACCGCGAGAACTTCTTTCACCCCTCAACCCATCTGGCGGAATTTGCGCGCGGGAACGTGCCGCAGCGGATCGTCACAAGTGGCTCGGGCTGTCATATTGAGGACCGGGACGGCAATCGGCTGCTGGACGCCTTTGCCGGGCTTTATTGCGTGAATGTAGGCTATGGGCGCAGCGAGATCGCTGAGGCGATTGCGGCCCAGGCCCATGAATTGGCCTATTACCATTCCTATGTGGGCCATGGCACCGAGGCCTCGATCACCCTGGCCAAAATGGTGCTGGACCGCGCACCGGATCATATGTCCAAGGTCTATTTCGGCCTGTCGGGCTCGGATGCGAATGAGACCAACATCAAGCTGGTCTGGTATTACAACAACATCCTTGGCCGCCCCGAAAAGAAAAAGATCATCTCGCGCTGGCGCGGCTATCATGGCTCGGGCCTGATGACCGGCTCGCTCACAGGTCTTGAGCTGTTTCACAACAAGTTCGATCTGCCGCTGGCGCAGGTAATCCACACCGAGGCCCCTTATTATTTCCGCCGCCAAGATCTGGACCAGAGCGAAGAGGCCTTCGTGGCCCATTGCGTGGCTGAGCTTGAGGCGTTGATTGATCGAGAAGGAGCCGACACCATCGCTGCTTTCATTGGTGAGCCGGTTCTGGGCACAGGTGGGATCGTGCCGCCGCCCGCAGGCTATTGGCCCGCCATTCAGGCAGTTCTGGATCGCCACGACATTTTGCTGATCGCGGATGAGGTCGTCACCGGCTTTGGTCGTTTGGGCAGCATGTTCGGCTCGGACCATTACGGATTGCGCCCGGACCTGATCACCATCGCCAAGGGTCTGACCTCGGCCTATGCGCCCCTGTCGGGATCTATCGTCTCGGATAAGATGTGGGCGGTGCTGGAGCAAGGCACGGATGAAAGCGGCCCTATCGGCCATGGCTGGACCTACTCAGCGCATCCTATCGGCGCGGCGGCTGGGGTTGCGAATCTCAAGCTGCTGGATGAACTCAACCTGGTGCAGCAAGCCGGAACTATTGGTGCCTATCTGAATGCGGCCATGGCGGACGCTCTGGGGGAGCATGCGCAAGTGGGCGAGGTGCGCGGTGAAGGGCTGCTTTGCGCGCTGGAATTTGTTGCCGATAAGGACACCCGCCGCTTCTTTGAGCCCGCAGATAAAATCGGCCCCCGTATCGCGGCGGCGCTGCTGGAGGAAGGCGTCATTGCCCGCGCCATGCCCCAAGGCGATATTCTGGGCTTTGCCCCGCCCTTCTGCCTCACAAAAGACGAGGCGGACCAAATCGTCGCCGCAACCGCGCGCGCAGTGCACTCGGTTCTGGGCTAAGGAGGTATTCATGACACAGAGTAACGCGCCTTTCAGCGGGGCAGAATATCAGCGCCGCCTCAGCAAAACCCGCGCAGCCATGGCGCAGGCGGGGCTTGATGCGATCTTTGTCACTGATCCCTCAAACCAAGCCTGGCTCACGGGCTATGACGGTTGGTCCTTTTATGTGCATCAGGGCGTGATCCTGACCCTGCAAGGCGAGCCGATCTGGTGGGGGCGGCATATGGATATGCTCGGCGGGCGGCGCACCTGCTGGATGGACCCCGCAAATATCTTGGGATATGGCGATCACTTCATCCAATCCACCGAGCGTCACCCGATGCAAGATCTCGCCCTGCATCTCAAGGCGCGCGGGCTAGAACATGCCCGCATCGGCGTTGAGATGGAGAATTATTACTATTCAGCCAAGGCCCATGCGGTTCTGAGCGAGGAACTGCCCGGCGCTGAGCTGGTCGATGCCACCGCCTTGGTCAATTGGCAGCGACTGGTGAAATCGGGGGATGAGATCGCCTTTATTCGCAAAGCGGCGCGCATTTCCGATAAGGTGATCCAAACCGCAATTGAACGCGCCGCGCCGGGTGTGCGCAAAAACGATCTGGTGGCCGATATCATGCATGCGGGCATTACCGGGGTGGGCGAGGATTGGGGCGATTATCCCGCGATTGTGCCGCTCACGCCCTCGGGCCTGGATGCAACAGCGGCGCACCTGACCTGGAACGGCGCGCCTATGCGGGAAGGGGAGGCCACCTTTTTCGAGCTTTCGGGATGCTATCGCCGCTATCACGCGCCTTTGTGCCGGACCGTGTTCCTGGGCCAGCCAAGTGATGATATGCTGCGGGCCGAAGAGGCGCAGCTGAAAGGGATCGAAGCGGGTTTGAACGCGGCCCAAGCAGGCAATCGCACCTGTGATATAGCCAATGCCTTTATGAATGTCCTTGCCAAATACGGGATCGAGCGCTCGGGCCGCATGGGCTACCCGATTGGCCTGAGCTACCCGCCCGATTGGGGCGAGCGCACAGCATCGATTCGCAGCGAAGATGAAACCGTGCTGGAGCCAGGCATGGTCTTTCACTTCATGCCCGCACTCTGGATGGAGAACTGGGGCCTGGAAACCACCGAAACCATCCTAATCACAGAAAGCGGCCCAGCCCAGCCCCTCTGCAATATCGAGCGCAAACTGTTTGTGAAAGGCTAGTCCATTGACCCAAACAAATTGCCATGAAATTTGCGCGGAAAGTTGATGGATATACAAAAGCCTCGTCCAGCGCTTCACTCAGGCCAGGAGATTTGCGGCATCGTTTTGAACGGGGCTTTTGAAATGGCGCGTCACAACTCATCACGGCACCTCATTCTCTTTCTCCCAGCGTTTTAGCAGATCCTCTCTGAGCCCGAGAAAATCTCGCCCTGTCGGCGTGCAGTCTGCGATCCGATCAATGCGGAAATGGCGAAAGCCTTGGCGCAGCTCGCACCATGCGGCAAGCAGAACCGCGTCGATATAATAGATCAGCGCCAGCGGTTTGATGTCTCGGGAGGTGCGCTGATTCTCCAGATCGAGATAGGAAATCCTCAGCTCAGCCGCCTCCCGAATAAAGCGCCGCAAATCACGGGCCTCAATCGTTGAAACCGGCACCTTGCTCCATTTCGAGACGCGCAGCGGGGCGACGTTCTGGGTGTCTTTTGGCAAAACGTCAGAGATCTTTGCGGCGACCTGGCTGGCGGCGCGCTGCAATCCCTCATCCCCGGTGCGCCCCAGCAAGGCCAGCCCCACAAGGATCGCCTCCACCTCATCTTGGGTGAACATCAACGGGGGCAGATCAAAGCCTGCACGCATGATATATCCAATGCCCGCCTCGCCCTCGATCGGCAGGCGCATCGCCTGAAGCGCCACCATATCGCGATAGATCGTGCGTTTATTCACCTCAAGCGCATCGGCAATCTGCTGCGCGGTCATGGGGCTTTGAGCTTGGCGCAAGCATTGGATGATTTCGAAAAGGCGAGTCGAACGGGGCATATCACTTCTTAGCACAAACACTGCTGACACCTAGTTGTCAGTAGCCTTGGGTTAAAGAAGCATGAAAGGGAGCGCATCTCCTTTGACAAAAATAACGCGAAATGGAGACGACTATGATCAAATACTACTACCCGGATGGGGATCACTGTTACCGCGCGCTGCACACGACGCATGCGGTTTATCACTCAGAGGATGGCAAGCTAATGGCGCGGGCGATGAAACCCGACAATAGCGCGCTGTATGAATTTGAAATTACTGGCTTTGAACTTGTGGTTCCGGGGGTGCGCTGTGACTGAGGCTTCTATCATTCAAACCGGGTTTGATACCCGCCCTATCGAAATGCAGCCCATGTGGTTGATGATGTATCAGGCCCCTGAGGAGGATGTTGACCGCATCTTTGAGGCAATCGCAGAGGTCGCGCCTTTAAAGCAGGGCAATACCGACCGGAACGGATATCGCGCGCCGGGTGGCATTGAGTATTACCGCCCGCGCGAGGGCACGCCAACCGGGGCCGAGGAAGATACCCGCCACCGCCCCTGCGTCGATGAAATGAGGTTTTACATCCCGCGCGACACTGCGCTGTTGAATAAGATCATCGAGGCGATCTACGAGGTTCACAGCTATTACGAACCCGTGATCACGGTGACGGAAGTGCTGCGCAGCCAATGTAAGGGGCTGGATGATAAGGACAATCCGCACCGCTGGTGGAATAAGGCGGGCGATTGGAAGACATAAGCAAATGGCGTCTATCGGTGGGCAATCACGCGCAGCTCAACGATGACGCCATCTGTTGCAAAGCCAGCCACTTCGATAGCGGTCCAGGCGGGATAGGGCGGAGCCATGCGCTCTGCCCATATCTCTTTGAACTGCTCAAGATGCGTTTTAAGACCAATGTGATAGCTCGTCACCTCAATGATATGACGCGCATCAAGCCCCGCCTCGCCCAGCACCTCAAACACCTGATCAAAGGCTGTGTTGATCTGCACTGCCGCATCGGGCGAAAGCGCGCCATCAAGCCCCACCCCATTAAAGCCGGTCAAAAACACAAAGCCGTCTATTTCCGCGCCGGGTGCCATTTTCCAATCGCGATACAGCGCTGACATGCTCTTTGGCACGATTGCTTTCTTTTGCATAAGTCCTCGCGGCCTGTTCTTGCGAATGCTTCTCATTCTTATTGCAATTGCGAGACATTCGCAATAAGGTAAACCAAGTGACCGCCCTTGGGATGGATGAATGGATCTGAGTAAACGTATATTTCTGGCTGGCGCAGCGGCGCTGTGCGTGGCTCTGCAGGGCACTTGGGCTGGCGCGCAAGACAAGCTGAGCGTGGTGGCGAGCACTGGCATGATCGCAGATGCTGCGGCAAATATCGGCGGTGATTTGGTCGAGGTCGAGGCCCTTATGGGCGCGGGCATAAATCCGCATAGCTATCGCCAGACCCGCACCGATATTGTGAAGCTCGCTAGGGCGGATCTTGTGCTGTGGAACGGGCTTTACCTTGAGGCGCAGATGGAAGAGTTCCTGCTTGAACTCTCACAAAGCCGCGCCGTTGTGGCCGTAGCCGAGGCGGTGCCCGAGGATTCGCTGCTCAGCTCGCAAGATTACAAAGGCCGCGCCGATCCGCATGTTTGGATGGATGTTGAGCTTTGGAGCCACGCCGTGCGCGCAACGCGTGATGCGATGATCAATGCGGACCGAAAGAACGCCCGCGCCTATTACACCAATGCGGATACCTATCTAGAAGAGCTTTCAGCGCTTGCGCAGTATATGGACCGGGTGCTCTCCTCCGTTCCGCCCGAAAGCCGTGTGATCGTTTCCGCCCATGATGCGTTTAACTATTTCGGTGCAGCCTATGGGTTTGAGCCGGTTGGCATTCAGGGCATCTCCACCGAATCCGAAGCCGGGCTGCAACAGATCGGGGCCATGGTCGATATGCTGGTCGCGCGCAAGATTGGCGCTATTTTCGTGGAAAGCTCCGTCTCTGATCGCAACATTCAGGCAGTGATCGAAGGGGCGGCGGCGAAGGGCCATGAGGTCATCATTGGGGGCGAGCTGTTCTCCGATGCCATGGGCGCGCCCGGCACCTATCGGGGCACCTATATCGGCATGCTGGATCACAACGCGACCACCATTGCCCGCGCACTTGGCGGTGAGGCCCCAATAGGCGGTATGAAGGGATTGCTGAACAATGACTGATTTTATCACACGTCCACGCCCCTCGGTGGTTATTGAAAATGGGGAGGATGCGCGCTCGGTGATTATCCCCGCCGATAGCCCACTTGCCATGCGGGGAGTGACCGTATCCTATGGTGAAAAACCAGCGGTGTTTTCGGTGGATGCGACCTTCCCGACCCAGTCCATATCTGCGATTATCGGGCCAAACGGGGCGGGCAAATCGACCTTGCTGAAAGCGGCTCTTGGGGTCATCCCGCGCCTATCGGGTGAGGTCTATATCTTTGGCCAACCCGTCGAGAAAGCCCGCCAGCGCATCGCCTATGTGCCCCAGCGCGCCAGTGTGGATTGGGATTTTCCGACCACTGTTCGGGACGTTGTGCAGATGGGACTTTATCGCAAGCTCGGGCTTTTGGGACGGATTTCGGGCGAGATGACCCAGCGCACGCTGGACTGTCTGAACCGTGTTGGCATGGCGGACTTTGCGCATCGCCAGATCGGGCAGCTTTCGGGCGGGCAGCAGCAAAGGGTCTTTATCGCACGCGCCCTGGCGCAAGATGCGGATTTATATGTGCTGGATGAGCCCTTTGCCGGGGTCGATGCCGCGACCGAGCGCGCGATCATTGATGTGCTCAAAGCGCTCAAGGCTGAGGGCAAAGCGGTCATTGCCGTGCATCATGACCTGTCAACCGTGCGCAGCTATTTCGACCATGTGTTTATGATCAATGTGCGGCGCATTGCTCAGGGGCCTGTTGAGACATGCTTTAACACGCAAACGCTGCAAGCGGCCTATGGTGGGCGGCTCGCGGCGACGCATCTGGATGATTTGGCCCTTGCTGAAGGCGCGCGATGAGCCCCTTTTTCGAGGCGCTTTTTCTGCAAGCGGGCTATAACGCAACCCTTGTAGCGATTGGTGCTGGGCTTTTAGGCTTTGCCGCCGGGGCCTCGGGCACCTTTATGTTTTTGCGCAAACGCGCCTTGGTTTCGGATGCTGTGGCGACCTCGACCCTGCCCGGTGTTGCGCTTGCCTTTATGATTATGGTCGCGCTTGGCGGCGAGGGGCGCAGCCTTGCGGGGCTGCTTATTGGCGCTGCCATCACCGCTGCAATCGGCTTGCTCATCATCGAATGGATCCCGCGCCGGACAAGGCTGGCCGAAGATGCCGCGATTGGCTCGGTTCTGGGCGTGAGCTATGGGATTGGCATCGTGCTGTTAACCGTTGTGCAAAGCATGAGCGCGGGGCGGCAAGCCGGGCTCGAAGGCTTTCTGCTCGGCTCAACCGCAGGCATGCTGTTTCAGGATGCGATTATCATTGCTATTGGCGGATCGCTTGCGGTGCTTGCCACATGGGTGATGCGCCGCCCCATGACGCTGGTGGCCTTTGATCCAGGCTATGCAGCCGCGACGGGTTATAATCTGCGCCAAGTGGATCTGATCATGATGGGGCTGATCCTGGCGATTACCGTGATCGGGCTCAAGCTGGTTGGGCTTGTTCTGATCGTTGCCATTTTGATTATCCCGCCCGTGACCGCACGATTTTGGACGGAGCGCGCGCAGAATGTGATCTGGATCTCTGGCGGCATTGGCGGGGCCTCTGGCTATCTTGGGGCGGTTATCTCGGCCTCTGCCCCGGCTTTGCCAACCGGGCCGATCATCGTTCTGGTGGCAACAGCAATCTTTGCACTGTCCTTATTCCTAGCCCCGAGCCGCGGCGTTTTGGCCGCGCTTCTCCGGCATCAAAGCTTTCAAAGGCGGGTGCATCGCCGTCAGGGGCTTTTGGCGCTTGCCGCTCAGCAACCCATCCTTGAGGGCTATACGCTGCGGCTTTTGCGGCGCGAGGGGCTGGTGCGCCGCGATGGGGTCGCCACCGAGATGGGCCGCGCGCAGGCTAACAAGATCGCCCGTGATGAGCGCCGCTGGGAGGTAGCGCGCCAAATCCATCAAGACGTGTCGCTGACCGGGCGCTATGACGGGCTGACCCCGATCGAAGAGGTCTTTACCGCCGATGAGATTTCGGAATTTGACCGCCGGCTTGGATCGCCGGTCGCTGTATAAAGGGCATCTAATGGGCGCTGATTTTGTGCAATTTTCCCTAACGCCGATCCTGATTGGTGTCATGGCCTCAATCGCCTGTGCCTTGCCAGGAAATTTCCTGGTGCTGCGCAAGCAGGCTCTCATCGGGGATGCAATCAGCCATGTGGTCTTGCCCGGAATCGTCGTCGCCTTCCTTTTGGCCGGGTTTGCCAGCGCCACTATCATGATGGCCGGGGCCGCTGGGGCTGCGATTATCTCGGTGGTTTTGATCGAAGCGATTAAGCGGCTGGGCAAGATCGAGCCCGGCGCGGCCATGGGGGTCGTGTTCACGGCCATGTTTGCCGCAGGGGTGCTGATCCTGGAGCAAGCGGATTTGGGCAATGTGCATCTGGATATTGAACATGCGCTGATGGGCAATCTGGAAACGCTTATCTGGCTGCGCGCGGATGGCTGGCACTCGCTCTTGGATCCTGTGGCCCTGGCTGGATTGCCCGATGAGCTTATGCGGATTGCCTATGTCTTTGCGCTGATCGTGATCTTAACGCTTGTGTTCTGGCGCTGGCTCAAGATCGCCACCTTTGATGAAGCTTTTGCCCAGGCCCTTGGCATCCCTGCCGCTGCGCTTGGCTTTGGCCTTGTGGTCATCGCTGCAATTGCGGCGGTTGCGGCCTTTGATGCGGTGGGCTCGATTATTGTGATCGCCATGTTCATCTGCCCGCCTGCCGCCGCGCGCCTCATGACCAATCGCCTAGAGCACCAAGTCTGGTGGTCGGTTCTGTTTGCCAGTTTGTCCGCGATCTTGGGCTATGTCTTTGCAGGCTATGGCCCGCTCTGGTTTGGCGCTGAAAACGCCGTAAGCGCCGCAGGTATGATCGCCGCTGTCTCTGGGGTATTTCTCGCCCTAGCCTGCCTCTTTGGCCCACATCGAAGCCGGATCGGGGCAAGCAATTCCTAACTGCCTGCGCCGCGATGTTGCTCGATCCAAGCGCGCAACTCTTCTGTTTCCTGGCGCGCATCGCGCAAGCCATCCATCGCAGCGCTTAGCTCCGCTTCGGTTTGGCTGAGCTGATTGGTCAATTCCGCTTCACGCTGTTGTTGATAGGTGATCGCTTGATCGCGCGCCTCTTCGGCAGCATGTAGATCATGGCTCATACGCTCAAACTCGCCAATATCCGTATGGGTCACGCGGTTAAAGCGCCCCAGAACCCAGCTGCAAAACCAGCCCAGGCAGAAGGCCACAAAGAGAATGACCGCCGTGGCAATGACAAATTCCGCTCTACTCATCAGGGCTCTCCTGGGTTTGAGAATTTGGTTCGGATAAGCTTTCTAGGGTAGATTCAGCCTCTCTGACCGTAGGCTCTGGCCGGATCAGACGAAATTCAATGCGCCTGTTCGCCTCGCGCCCCTCTTCCGTATCATTATCTGCGATGGGCTGGGATTCCCCATAGCCCACTGCTGAGAACGTGCGGGTGAGAACTTTTCTCCCCCTCAACTCGGCCAAGACCGAATTGGCCCGCTGCTGCGAGAGCGCAAGGTTCATCTCTTCGCGCCCCTGGCTATCCGTATGCCCTTGAATTTCCAGCTTTAGATCACCGCACTCTAGCAAGATCTCAGCAATCTTTCCCATCGTGCCAAGCGATCCTTCGGTCAAGGTGGCACTGCCCGGCTCAAAAGAGAGCTTACCGGCGGCAAGGACTTGCGCAATGCTGGCTTCGCATTCATCGGGGCTGGGGCGGCTGGCAACAGGGCCGAGTTTTTCCAAATAGGTGATTTGCAAATCAATCTCGCCGGGATTTTTCAGCTTGGCCGCAAGGATCTGCGCAATCGCCGATTTACCATCCTTATTGCCGGTATTGCCCCGAATCGTGAGCCCATCAGGCGTTAAGATCAGTGCGCCATTAGAAAGCTCGCTCAGCGCCAACAGCCCCGTCATCGTGCGCGTTTGCCAATCACCGGGCAGATCGTTGCGCACCCGCGCTGCGGTGGTAATCACATCTGCGCCAAACAGGGCCTGAGCATAGCTTGTGATCAGATCCTGGCTTTTCTCATTGGGCAACAGGCCGCGCAGCTGCACCAGACCTTCGGGGCTGAGCGTTGCAATGAATTCTGGGATTTCAGTTTCCGCATCAACGATTTCGGGCAAGACCGCGTGCAGCACAAAGACCGCTGGCAAACGATCGCGCAGCTGTGCGACCACCCGATCAAATGTTTCAGGATCTGTGCCCTCTTGGGCGCGCAATTGGATATCGGCATCGGAAAAGGTCACGCTGCCCCCATCCAAAAGACCAACGGCCGTGATCGCGCTCTCTACGGCTTCGGACCAGCGCGGACTTGGCACGCCCAGACCGATTTTGCAGCGCGCTCCGGTGTTCAGACCCGCTTTTGCCGCAGCGTCCATAATGCGGGTGCGGGCCTCGATTGTGTCAGCCGAACAGGCATCAAAGCGCCCCCCCTCCTCATCTTTGACAAACCGCAAAGTAAACGGCGTCAGCACAGGGCGCGGGGCGGCGATATCTAGCGAAACATTCAGCCCAGGGGGCGTGCTATGGCGCAAGAGCCGCTCCAATGCGCGCTTTTCGGTTGGGCTGTCACTGATGGCGGTGATCTCCACCCGGCCAGCATAGATGGAGATCTTGGCCCGCTCTAACTCATTCAGTGCCAAAACCCCGAAATTCAGCGCATCCTTCCAACCCTGGGGCACCGGATGATCTGCCGTTTGCAGCAAATCCGCCACCTCTTGCCCGCCTGAAAGCTGGCGAAAGCGCGTCGTAAGAGCGTCGCGATCCGTGCTCTTGGGGATCAAGCCAATCACGGAAATCCCGTGATCATTGCGCAAAATCTCTGCGGAAAAGCGCGGCGGCGCAAGTCCCGAGCTATCCTCCACATCCATCGTGTCAAACAGCCGGGCCGGGTCTACGATAGAACCCGCAACGGTCAACGCCTGAAAGCGCAAGGCCTCACTTGGCGCGGTGCCGGTCAGGTTGACTTGCAGCCCATCGGCAACGACTTCGGCCCAGGTGAGACCGCGCTCATCCAATGCGCGGCGCACGCCAATCTCAGAGCGGTCTTCGATAATATTCACCGAAGAATTCGCCGCCCAAAAAGAGGCCCCGGCCGCAGCGCAAAACACAAGAGCAGTGGAGAGGAGTGAAGATAGGCGCATTGCTCACAAGCTATTATCAGTTAACAGAAATCAGGATACGCCGAGAGCGCCTCAATTGCAATCATCCGAGCAATGCTGCTACGAAAAACAGGGTGGGCAGCAGGCCTGTATCTCGGTTTGCGCGAAACAGATGCATCAGGCCAGTATTGTCATGGATGTTCAGCCGTCCCAGCTGCCAAAGCATATGGGCCCCCATCGCGCCCACTCCCGCCAGAGCAAGGCCAATCTGCACCCCGCCACCGGGCCAAAGCGCGAGCAAGACAGCAGCGCTAAGCAGCGCAAGTGTTGCCACAAGAAAGCGCTTCATCCAGGCCGGTGTGGCCTCGCCAAAGAGCCTTGCTGTGGATTTCACACCAATGAGCGCGTCGTCCTCGGTATCTTGATGGGCATAGATCGTGTCATAAAACAGGGTCCAAGCGATGCCCGCAAGATAAAGCAGGATCGCAGGTGCCTCTAACCGCCCGGTATGCGCCGTCCAAGCCAGGAGCGCGCCCCAGTTAAAGGCAAGGCCCAAAAACACCTGCGGCCACCAGGTAAAGCGTTTGGCAAAGGGGTAGATGCACACCGGCAATAATGACAGCACTCCAAGGCCAATCGCCGCCCAGTTAAATGTCAGCAATATCGCGCCGGCGATCAGCGCTTGTAGCCCCATCCAAAGTGCCGCGCCGCGCACACTCACTTGTCCCGACGGGATGGGGCGCGAGCGGGTGCGCGCAACTTGCGCGTCAAATTTGCGATCTGTGATGTCATTCCACGTGCAGCCCGCCCCGCGCATCAACCACGCCCCAGCTGCGCAACCAATCGCGACCCACAGATCAAACAGGCCAATCCGCCCATCATGCAGCATCGCCAATGAGAGCCCCCACCAACAGGGCAACAGCAACAGCCAAGTGCCTATGGGTCGATCCGCACGGGAAAGCCGCAGATAGGGGCGAGACCAAGGCGGGGCCAGGCTGTCCACCCAATTGCCTTTCACCGCATCGGCGACTTGGCCACCTTGTGTTTCTTGCTCTTGCCCGTCTGGCTGCATATCATTGCGCTCATGAGTGAGAAAATCCGCCTCTTTGTTGACACTGATCTGTCCGCGCAGCAAGCCGTCGCACTGTCGCGGGAGCATGCACATTATCTCTTTGGCGTGATGCGGCAAAGCGCGGGCGGATTCGTGTCGCTCTTTAATGGCCGGGACGGCGAGTGGCGCGCCGAGATCGTTGAGCTGGGCAAACGCGCCGGGCTGCTTTTATGCCATGAGAAAAGCGCGCCGTTGCGCCCACCCCCTGACCTGTGGCTGCTGTTTGCGCCCATTAAGAAGGCCCGAACCGATTTCATCGTCGAAAAAGCCGCTGAGATGGGCGCCGCGCGCATTTGCCCAGTGCTGAGCGAATTCACCAATGCCGAGCGCGTGCGGGTAGATCGCCTACAAGCTCATGCGATTGAAGCAGCCGAGCAATGCGGAGGAACCTATGTGCCCCAAGTCGCAGCGCCCGTGAAACTGCAAGCGATGCTGCAAGACTGGGATCCTGCACGCCAGCTCATGTTTTGCGACGAGGCCTTGGCGGGGCACGGAACCGCCCTGCCCCATCTTCCAGGGCCCTGGGCGATTCTCATCGGGCCAGAGGGCGGCTTCTCCACCCTTGAGCGCACCCGCCTTGCTGCGCTGGATTATGCCCATGCCACCTCGCTCGGCCCAAGAATCCTACGAGCCGACACCGCCGCCGTGGCCGCCATGACACTGTGGCAAACACAATTGGGGGATTGGGCGCAATGACCGGCTGGGTCCGCCCAGAGATTCGCGCGGCGTTTTGGCGGTGGCGTGAAAGCCTGTTTGGGGCGGGGCTGGTGTTTTTGGGCAGCTATTGGTTTTTTGTTGAGGGCGGGCTGGTGGCCCTACTTGGCATCCCGCTTGGGCTGGCCGGAGCGGCGCTTGTGTTCTTGGGGCTGCAACGTGGACGGTTTCGCCGCCCATCTGTCGGGCTCGGCGCTGTGGATGTGGATGAGGGGCAAATCACCTATTTCGGACCCTTAACGGGCGGCGCTATGTCCTTGCGCGAGGTGCGCGAGCTCTCCCTCATACGATCGGGCAGCACCCCGCATTGGCGGCTCAGCGCCTTGGGGCAAGAGCCCCTGTTCATCCCCCTAAATGCCGCCGGGCAGGATGATCTGTTTAACGCCTTTACCTCGCTGCCGGGGCTTCGTGTAGAGGCGCTGCTGTCTGCACAAAAACAATCAGGTTCTCAAGATCAGGTGATCTGGACGCGCGGGTAAGCCAAGAGATTGACATGGGCGGCGAATGCGCTCACTCAGGCAAGGCAACAAATGTAAGGCGAGACCCCATGTCGATCCCACAATCAGGCGGCGGCCCAATTGAGCGGCACGAACAGCTGGCAGAATATCTCGAAAGCGGATGCAAGCCCAAATCTGAATGGCGCATCGGCACCGAGCATGAGAAATTCGGCTTTAACAAACAGACGCTTGCGCCGCTGCCCTATGCGGGTGAGGGCTCGATCCTGACAGTGCTTGAGGGTTTGCGCGATGGGCGTGGCTGGGCACCGCTGGAAGAGGGCGGCAATCTGATTGGCCTCACCAAAGGGGGCGCCAATATCAGCCTTGAGCCGGGCGGTCAGCTTGAGCTCTCCGGCGCGCCGCTCGAAAATATTCACCAAACCTGCGATGAGGTGAACGAGCATCTGGCCGATGTGAAAGACATCGCGGACAAGGCGGGTGTGGGCTTTATCGGGCTGGGCGCTGCGCCGATTTGGAGCCATGAGGATATGCCCCTGATGCCAAAAGGGCGCTATAAGCTGATGGATGCCTATATGGGCCGGGTCGGCACCATGGGCACCACGATGATGCGCCGCACTTGCACCGTTCAGGTCAATCTCGATTTCGGCTCTGAGGCAGACATGGTGCAAAAGCTGCGCGTGGCGCTGGCGCTGCAACCTGTGGCCAATGCGCTGTTTGGCACCTCTCCCTTCTTTGAAGGCAAGCCCAACGGACATAAAAGCTGGCGCGGACTCGTATGGCAGAACCTGGACGGCGCACGCACTGGCATGCTGCCCTTTGTGTTTGAGGAGGGTTTTGGCTTTGAGGCTTGGGTGCAATATGCGCTCGATGTGCCGATGTATTTTGTCTATCGCGATGGTGTCTATGTGGATGCTCTGGGGCAATCCTTCCGTGATTTCCTGAAAGGCGAGCTGCCTGCCCTGCCAGGAGAGACCCCAAGCCTCAGCGATTGGGCGGATCATTTGACAACGATTTTCCCAGAGGCACGCATCAAGAAATATATCGAAATGCGCGGCGCTGATGGGGGCCCCTGGCGTAAACTTTGCGCATTGCCCGCCTTTTGGGTCGGGCTGATGTATGAGCAAGGCCCGCTTGATGCCGCCTGGGATCTGGTCAAAGATTGGAGCGCCGAGACCCGCGAAGCCCTACGCAGCGCCGCTGCCAAAGACGGTCTTGCCGCAGAGGTTGACGGAATAAAGATGCTGGATCTCGCCCGCGAGACAGTGGCGCTTTCTGAGGCAGGCCTGAAAACCCGCGCCCGCCCAGGCTCGGGCGGTCTGGTGCCAAATGAGACCCATTTCCTGAATGCACTCAAAGAGATGCTGGACACAGGCCAATCGCAATCCGACGAGCTATTGCAGCTCTATCACGGGGATTGGGCCGGTGATCTAAACCGGATCTACCAAGACTACGCCTACTGACGCAAAGGGCTTGGCCCCGAACAATGCGGCGGCGGGGCCATTGCGTTGGCGATACGCAATCCCCGCGAGCTGTCCGACCAAACGCGCCTCGCCCGCTAAGCAGGATTTCCCAAAACTGGACAGCGGTTTTCGGATAAGATGAGGGGGAATAGGAAAAAAGCGGGCTTCCAAACGCATCCCCGATATTTCCCCCAAACGCCGCAGCCCCTTAGCCAGATCGTACCCGCAAATGCCTTTGCGCTTTGGCCAAGAGACACACAAAGGGAGAGCACGCGAAACAAGTGCATAGCCCTATCTAGCAAGCCAACAAAATAACAAGACAATGTCAAATCCCCCTAGACACGCTCAATCCCTATTGCTATACGCGCTCCCACGGTTCCGGCGTAGCTCAGCGGTAGAGCAGTTGACTGTTAATCAATTGGTCGTAGGTTCGATCCCTACCGCCGGAGCCAAAGATTTCAAGGACTTAGCGCTCATCCGCTGAGTCCTTTTCCTTTCGAGCACAGAATAAGTACAGCAAACACTGCCCAGATCGGCGTTTTCGGATTTCGACCTGTGTGTACGCCTAGCCCTACCGCTTAGTTCGGGAAGCACGAACCGAGCAGCCTTATCTTTTCTGTCACTCGAAATCGAATGGCTGGAGGAAGAGACACCGGCCGCTGTAGCTGAGATTTCTTTGCTTCTTCAACTTGTTGATGGAAATTCGGCGTTCCAAGCTCTCGACCAACAAGCCACCAAAAGGCGTGCTCAATCAAATTGAATACGCGAATGGAAACCTGCGCGGTCAGCGACTTTATGACTTCGATCGTTTTATCCCTACGTGGTGCACAGAATGCCTCTAGAACCAGACTTGCGTACCGGTCTCGCAGGTGCTCTTGTTTTGTTTCCTGAAAAACCAAGTCAAGGAACAGGGCAGCGACATCAATGTTGGTTTCCAAGTCCGCGTTCTTCCCGCCAACCACTTCCAACATCCGCTTCACAGTACTTTGCCCGCTGAACCCATCAGCCTTCGCCTGAGCTAGCAAAGTTTGCGAGTCCATTGACACATAGGTGAAGTCGCGGTTCAGGCAGTCAACGATGAATTTGGTGTAGTCCTCAATCGAGACCAAGCCTCGATCTTTTGCAAGCAGTAGAACAGGCTGTAGCCAACTCGATCCGACCTCAAGCGCGGCTGCCGCCCACTGTCGCAATCCTTGATCCTCTGATAGCAGCAGCAAACCATTCCCCTCAGCCGCCAAGACACTGTCTCTCGCCGACGAGCCTAGAACCTCAGATATCTCAAGGTTTTGGCCTTCTAGATCGGCCCGTGGAACGGAAGTAGCGATTTTGCAGTGAGCTAGAACGTCTTCGCGGTGACGTTTCTTGACTTCGAAGTCGACTTGGTTCTGCTCAGGCGTAATCGCAATCATCGTGAAACGACCGTCTTGCCAAGACGTTATTCCGGATCGCCGGTCGATGTTGTTCTTTGCCTCAATTTCCCGTTTTGCAAAGACCTCCAGCGTTGATTGAGTAACGTGAACTGGGCCGCAAACTTTCGAAATAGTTTCCCAAAGATGAAAGTCCGAAGCCAAAGCGGCGGTGATCGGATCAAGCACGCACCCAGTTTCGGCTTTGGACTGGATTTCCTTGATTGCATTGTTGCGCTCGTCGCGACTGCCAATGCAAACACGTGGCTGGATACCTACTCCAGGAAGGCCTGCCCAACCGTCAACTACGTCTTTCCCAAGCGCTTCAGCAACAAAACAGAATGGGAGTGCGTTTGCAGCGTAATTGTCCAAAACGGATTGGTCGCGATCATGTGCTGCTTTCGTGATACGTTCCATGTCGACGAGAGGGTTGTCGGCCTGGAAGTCGAAGGTCATTCGCTGCATGCCCGAGTTCGTCGGGAATCTCTTGTTGAATTCCTCTAGTGATTTATGAAGTAGGTCTAGAGCTCTCGGCTTGATCCACAAGACCTCGAACTCGATGCTTTCATACTGAGTGGCGATAACGAACTTCTCGCCTACGGTTTTGCCAATGCAAGCCTTCGCGAATTCGCTGGTCGGCGCGTGTCTTTCAGCCTCAAAATTGTGAGCATTCGTTCCTTCAATACGAGCGCGTCGAACACCATCACTGCACATTGCCTCGAAAACGCAGTTCTCTTGTATCGCCGTGGACTTAGGGATTGCGTCCTCCAAGTCATCATACATCAGGATAAGGCCTTGATAAGCAAGGTGAATAGCCGGATCATCCCAGCTTGAAATCAACTCCTGATAGGCTGTATCTACTCCCCACTTTCTGTTGCCGTACTGGACGGCAAGGTGACAGAGACGCATACGTTCCAGTGAGTTGCCGTCAGGAATTTTCTTCTCAAAAGATCGCAGTTTCGGTCGGATTTCATTTTCGCGCCCTTGCAGTTGCCACAGCCCCAGCCTCGAGATTTGCATTTCTAAGTCGTTGGATTCGACCCGAAGGTAGGCGTTAAGGTGCTTGTCTTATGACTTTCCTTGGCTCCTGGGGCAAAAGGGAGCCACTGCCCGCCACATCATTTATGGCGGGCAGTGGCGGCGGTTGGGTCGCAAACAGCTTGGTCTACCAGGACCGTTGAGAAGTATGATCAACCGCCGTCTTCACCACAGGGCCTGAACGGATACGCGTGTGACAAGTCACGCATGACAAGCATAGGACATGGCGAAGATGACAGAACATAGCATCGGTGTAGACATTTCAAAATCCCATCTGGATGTCTACCGGCTGGAAGATGATGAAGCGCAGCGCTTTGAGAATTCGGCGGCGGGATTTCGCGCGCTGACAAAATGGCTGGGGACGGCAGCAACGGCACGGATCGTATTCGAACCGACGGGGCCGTATCACAAGGCGTTCGAGACAGCGCTCGGCGAGAAGTTCCCTTTGGTCAAGGTGAACCCGCTCCAGGCACGCCGGTTTGCTGAGGCGTATGGCACCCGCGCCAAAACCGATGCCGTAGATGCTCGGATGTTGGCCCGGATGGGGGCTGCGTTCAACCTTGAGCCTCAAGCACCTTGTTCTAAGGAAATTCGTGTTCTCAGGGATTTACACGTTGCCCGTGCCGGGCTGATCAAGGACCGCACGCGACTGCGCAACCGTGCCCAGACCCAAGATGTTCCTCTCTTGAAACGCCAAACCAAGGCGCGGCTCACGCAGGTAGACCGTCAGATTGCCGAGCTGGACGCTGAAATTGCGGCGCTGATTGAGGCGCATGGGGCCACCGCACGCAACCGCGATATTCTCTGCTCAATACCTGGGATCGGTGCAGCCACCGCCGCAGCAATGCTGACCCTGTTGCCAGAGATAGGTACGTTGCAGCGCAAACAGGTGGCCAGTCTGACCGGTCTTGCACCCATCACCCGACAATCCGGTCAATGGCAGGGAAAGTCATTCATCGGAGGCGGGCACAAGCCACTGCGGGATGCGCTCTACATGCCCGCGCTGGTCGCAATGCGCCACAATCCTGATCTCAAGGCCAAATATGACGCCCTCCGAACAGTCGGAAAACCCGCAAAAGTCGCCATCGTCGTCATGCGTAAGCTCATCGAAATGGCAAACGCACTGGTCAAGGCTGATCGAATGTGGATGCCAAAAAACGCTTGATCAAGACGGATACTTGTCTGCTAAGGCTTGCTGCGTCAGGCCCGCAGCCTTCCGCTCAGCACGCAAATCGTCGATGAGCTTCCTGTACTCTTCATCGTAGATGCTCTTCGACAACCGCACGTTCCATTTGACTGCTCGTGCTGGTCGCGATAATCCCGAAATAGAATTATCCCAAAACAGGATAAAACAATGGGATTGCGCCAAAATCTGACTTCGACGCAAAGAGGCAAAATCGCTGAGTTGCGTGTGGCAACAGCGCTCATGTCACAGTCCGGAGGAAGGTTGTCGCCCTTTGAGCCTCTATCAGACGACCACGGCATCGATTTGGTCGTGCTGGACAAGATCAGCGGGCGTGCGTTGCCGATTCAGGTGAAGTCTTGGCTGCTCGACCCAGACAAGCCAGTCAAGACGGTGCAGTTCGATGTCCAGAAAACGACTTTTGGGGAAGGCAAGTCGGGAGCGTTGATTTGTGTCGTCATGGAAATGGAGACCCTAGCCATCGAAACGGCTTGGATGATACCCACGACTGACATTCCGGCCGTCGCCACCGACCGGCCGAACAAATACGTGCTGGCGCCCAGCCGTCTATCAACCTCGAAGGATAAGTATTCGGGGCACCGGCACGGTTCTATTGCATCTCTGACTGATGCAGTTGAGGCCCTTTTGGCAAAGGGCGAGCCATAGATCGGGTCAGCCGCCAAGCTGTTTGTGCGCTTCGGCAACATCCATGCTGGTGATGCCACCTCGCTCCAGTTCCTGAGCATCGTCACGGGTCTGCATCAGCGCCTTGCCCATGTCGGTATCAAGTGCTCGCAGGTAGGCTTTCTCGAAGGTTTCACCGTCCTGCTGCATCGATTTGGCCAGCGTATCGAGCTGGGTTTCGGCGGCTTCACGGTTCAACCGTGCGGCCTTACGCACATCTTTGGTCATGGTCTTCTCCATATTCGCCGCCGCTCGGGCGGTCTCCACTTGCTCTTCAAGCTGTTCAACCTCTTGGGCCAGTTCAGCGACTTCTTGAGCTTCAGCTTCATCACGGGCCAACCGCATCAAAGCGTCTTCCAAGTCTTTCTTGCGTGCTTCCAGCCGTGCCAACTCTTCGGCATGGCGTTGTCCTTCCTGGCTCATCGGGTGGCCTCCATCTTTTCCAGTTCAGCTTGTGCCTCGCGGGACAGGTAAGGTTGCGGGGATGATGCCTTGATGCGGAGCAATTCCACCCGGAGGCTTTCGGCCACCCGTGCCTCAGCATCGGCGAGGGTAATCGCGTGGCGTTCTCGGATCGGGGTATCGATGCCAAATGTACGGGCGAGCTTGACGCCGCCTGATTGGATCAGGGCTTTTACCAGGGGTTCCGCTGCCCGATTGTTCGTGAGTGCCCGCTCCACTGCGGTCAGGTCACCACCGGCACCCGAAACCTGCCCAACGTCCTTTCGCAGGGCATCGGCGTAAGCATCCCACGAAGACGCCAAAGCATTGAGCGCATCGTCCACCGCAGCAGCGAGCTTGGCCCGCTTCGATGAGGCATCAAGTGCGGCCTCGGCACGACGCCGGCGATTGTTCCGTTCGGCACTTTCGGCAGCCCCTCGGCTGCGATCTTGAAGCTCGGCCAGGGCATCGTCCACGATTGCGATCCGTTCAGCCAAAGCGGCTGCGGTTCCACCGGGTTTCTTCCCGGCAATCATGGCTTCTCGGGCCTCAATGCGGGCTTTGTCGAGTTCCCCGCTCAGGCGTTCACGCTCGGCTTTCAGTTCATCAATGCGTTGGTCCAGTTCCTTCTTGTCCATATCGGTCCTCGTATAGCGGTCGTCGGGGAGCCGGACGGCTAGCTGAAAAGGAGAAACATGCTAGCCGTCCGGTGTCGGGAAAGGATTTGAAATGACCCAACAACAATACGATGCCGCGTTTGCCTGCTGCGGGGGACCAGCGTGTGACTGTGCAGCGTGAAATGCTGGCTTAGACTTCGCCCATCACGTCGAGTTCCATCTGGCGGATAAGCTCAACCGGCGCACCTGGTGTTGAAAGGAATTGGCCAGGGTTGTCTTTCACATCTGACCTGTAAGAACGCCAGCATCGAGGATTTGGGCAATCAATCCCCCTTTCAATGAAGGCCTGCATCGCTGGCGTCACCCAGCCTCTGGGAAAGGACATACTGCCGTGGATGAACCACATTCCAACCAGCAACCTGACGGCATTAGCCCGCATCGAGAAATCCGCGGACGGCGGAAAATCCTCAAACGCCTCTATAACCAACGCCTCGGCCGCTTGCTTGGTCTTGGCATAGGAGATTGAAGGCAAAGGCGGGATTGGCCGGGTCGCAGGTGCACTCATTCGGGGTTCTCGGGCGTCATTTGCGTCCGGAACAGCGTGCCGTTATCTCGCGGGCAAGTAAGCCAACAAGCCGCCCCTCTGACATTCGATCAGCGGGTAACGAACATGATAGATGAATAGGAACAGGCACTTACCCCCATCAGGGACAGAGCGAGCACCGAACCAGGAACAGTTTCGACCGATTTTTGGGGGGCTTAGGCTCGAACTGCGTGGCCTCAGAACGGCCAAGGCATTGAGGCCAACCACGTTTGAACGGCTTGAGCTGCACTTATGAGTGCGGCTTTTGCTGCCTCGGGATTTGCAATGCCATACGCGACACCGATAGCGGCTCCGGCATCAATTGCTGCATTCACCCGGTTCTTTATCCATCCAGCCAAGGCCGACGCCGCAGCGAGCAAGCGGTTGTTGCTCTGCTCCACGCTGCCAATGTCTGGTTCCTCAACCTGCGTTTGCTGCCGAATTTCATCAATCGCAGCCTTCACCTGCTGCCACTCTTCCCGAGAAACGGCTTGCACGACTTCTAGTTCTTCAGGCGGGTTGTTGTGGCCCATCATGGGCGGGGCTTGAGTCTCGGTCTCAAACCTATCCAAAAGCGGTTGGACTATTGCTTCCAATTCGTCCAGGCGCCGGATCACCTCGGCGCGTGCTTCTGGCTCCGGTGGCACTGGTGCCTGATCTGCGATTATGGGAGGCCATTCGCCGTCCCCGTCAACGATTTCGCCAGTTTCGACAGGATCATCTTCCGGGTGTTCGTAGAAGTCACCGCCGATTTGTGGAGCCCACTCGAAAGTTCCATCCCCTTGAATGCGATCAACTGCGAGCATCATTGTATCGAAGTCGATTACTTCCGAAAATTCTTCTTGGATTTGGTCGCTCGCGTCGAATGGCCCGCCCCATGGATAGACATATCGACCTTCTTCGTTGTCCCGAGGCGTTTCATTCTGAGGGTCTTCAAACTGACGGTGGAACCATTCCACCATCATTTCGATTTGCTCCTCGGAACTCATGGCCTCCACGTCTCTAGTCGAATGACCGGAGATGCCCCTAACTGATCCATAAATGGAGGCCATACGCTTCGCTCCGCCAATCAACTCAACTTATTAGGAAATAGTGGAAAACGCAGGCATCGGAAAGGCTGTCGATGCAGATTTGGCGCGTTAGACGTCCTCAAAGTAGGGCGTGGCTACGATCCAATCGACCAATTGAGAGCGGGTTTCATCGTCAAGGTCCTTGCGTCTCTCGACTGCCCCGATTGCCTCTTCCCTCACCTTGGCTGATTGCCACGGTACAGGTTCATGCCTGGCATTCATCTCGGCCAGCACCCCATCGTCAGGGTCGTGCAGATAGCCGAGGCAAACACGCATGGTTTCGGCACCATCGGCAAATACCTTGGTGGCTACACCTCCGGGCCGCACGAACGTGATTTGTGACGAATGCTCAGTCATCAGGTGCTCCCCCGGTCTCCTGTGGCGTCCCCTGGACGACTTCGGCGTCGATCGTGTCGTGTCGCTTATCCGAGGCCGTTTCGATCACCACAGGCCTCCGTACAGCCCCTTCAGGCTGAACGAGCTTGGGTTTGGCTGGCAGGGAGGTTTGAACGCTCGTGGAATTGTTGATCTGGACATTGGTCTGGGCGGGTCCATCCACGGAACTCATCCGCAGGGATAGGAGCTTGTTCAGGACACGGGGATCGACGCTCGCCGCCTCGAAACGAAAAACCGGCTCAAAGTCGTCATCCAACTCGGGTTCGCCCGTCTCAGGATCGAAGCATTGAACCCATTTGCCGGTCCCCATCTCCAAGGCTGTCTGGACCACTCGCATGGTCAATTCTTCCTCGAAGGCCGCCAGGGCCTCGTCCCAAGCCTCCGCAAAATCAGGATGCTTTGCACGCCGGTCGTAGAAGGTCCGCCGGGTCAGGCCAGTCATGTTGGCCGCATAGGTGATGTGGCCAAACTGACGGAGATAGAGCAGAAATTCGTCACCCTTTTCGCCGTAGATGGGGCGGGTGATCGCTGCAATCTTGGAAGGCATCCGCGGGTCACTGGCCGGTTTGATCCGGTTCATCCTCATCAAGCTCATTTGGGTGCCTATTCTGTCTTCATCACTGTGCTTGGCTGAGGAAGGTGCCGATTAAGCCCTTGAAGTCATTCACGCCCCAGACGCCAGAACGCCCAATTCAGTATCAATGGGGCGGCCTATCTGTGCGGGCTGATGACCTCAGGTTTTTCACGGACAGCATCCTCGTTGCCGTTCGAGGTCAGAATGTCGTGTTCCGTTGGAGCCGTATGCCAGCGATTTACAAGGGAGTGTGCCGGCTCACAACGTTGTGCAGTCCCGGTCTTCCAAGCTGGAAGAATTCTACGTCAACAAGGCGTTTTCGGAGCTTTCTGTAACGTATTGTTTTTATTGCCTTGTTGACGGCGTTGATCTTCGTTGACCGTTTTCGCTATATATATCCGGATTGCACGCTGCCCCCCGTGCCCGGGTCCGTGCCCTTTGCCTTATCGGCTTATTCTACCAAGATATATTGCTTTAAGATCAACATGATCAACATCGTCAACAAGTGTTCCGAAACAAGACCTTAGAAGCGACGCCTCAGGTCAACAAAGATCATCGACCGTCAACGCCGTGACCGAATTGATACGCTCCGATTGCCAGAACGTCACTCATCGGCTCGGACATACCCTGCCGAAACACGGCCACCCAACCTGACGCCCCGTCTGTGCTTCCAGCCAAGGGTTTCCATAGAACGCCGCAAACGCTGCGCGTGGCCCTTATTCTGCCGGTCGCTTTCCAAGCCGAGATAGCTGAGCAGGTCCTGGGTATGCACCTTGTCGGCTGGGGGCGGCTCACGCAACGGCGAGGCAACCCGCTCCCCATCTATCACTTCCTCGGCGTAGTCTCCCGTTCCAGCCTCAAAGGCCTGCCGTTGCGTTTTCCGGTTGCTGAGCATTTCAGCCAGCTTATCAACCCAAGGGTCATCAACCGTTTCGTCTGCCTGGCGTTCTGCTGCCATCGCCCACAAAGGCTCAGGCAATACGTGGCCGATGCCCGATTTGAACAATGCGTCGGCCTCGGCCCAGAGTTGGTCCCGATGCTCAGCAATCCAATCTAAATCAACCCTGGACCCAGGGGCCATTTCCAATGGCCAGAAACGCCGTGCACCCGTTGGGTCGCTCAGGTATCCGCCTTCGTTCACCGTGCCCGCAAATACCACGCGGCGCTGATGATCTTCGGTGTTGCGACCATAAGGCGTCCGATACCTGTCTGTGGCTCGGGACATAAACGCCTTGAGAACGTCCATGTCACTTGCCCGAAGACCGGCCAATTCGGCAAACTCGTGGACCCAGACACCTTCCAAGTTCATGGCTGCATCTTTGTTCCTCAGATCACCAAGCTCTGCGTCACTGAACCAATCCGGGGAAAACAGGTCCCGAATGCCCGTAGATTTCAGAGAACCTTGAGGCCCCTTGATGACTGGCATCGTGTCCAGCTTGCAGCCGGGTTGCCTTTGACGAGCCACGGCCCCGACCATAAAGCATTGTGAGACGGCCTCGGTATATTCGTCCCGGCCACATTGAAAGGCGGCTGTGAAGAGGTCTTTTACCCGGCTTGTCCCATCCCAAGTCAAGCTGTCCAGATAATCGAGGATCGGATTGAACTTGTAGAAATAGGCAACCGTTGTGATTGCGTCCTGCACGTTTTCCTTGGACGGCTGGTAGTCCTTACGCTGGTGCTGTTCCATCAAGAACGTGCGGGCCAACAAGAGCAACTTGTCAGTCAGCACACGGCCATAGCCTTCACCTCAGGGCAGTTCACCCATCAGAACAACCCGCTGCTTGAGCTCATCAAACCTTGGATCGAGCTTTGAGCCGGTAATTGCCTTCAGGGCATTTTTCGCTGTGTCGGGGGCTACGCCGGTCTTCTTGTTGACGATCAAACCACCTTCATACACCGGCTTCCTCTTGGGCGTGGTTATTGCCCCTTCTGGCACTCCGGTTTGGTCCAGGTCGTCGTCAAAATCATCTGCTGCCGGCGTTCTGGGAATGGCATCCTCGGCCCCAGCGTCCCTTAGCAGTTTATGCAGGGTGCGGAAGGTAATACGATTTCCGTCATTGTCGGCGTGAAGGCTGTCCCATCGGATGCCGATCAGGGTCCCGTGGTCTGCATATGCGGGGTCTTGTGTGCACCAATCCACAAACTCCTGACGCCCATCCCCTGCCGTTGCATGGTGGCAGGCCTGCATCAAAGTGAGCCAATCGTCGTGGTCTGCAAAGTCGGCTGGGTCCAGATGTTCAAGCATCTGAGCCAATTCTTCCTGGTCGTGCTCGCCCCCGCCAGTTGCCACGCTGCCTGACGGTCTTCGGATCAGATCGACAAGGGCCTTAGGTGCAGCCTCAGCACCGAAAGCATCAAGCTCAGGCGTGCCAGCCTTCCATATGTAGGTTTTCTGGGTGTCGGGATGGATCGATCCAGGAGCAACCACCTGACGGCCAACCGTCTTGAACTCGACACCAGGATATAGCTCGTTCAGGCTGTCTCGGGTGGAAATAGCCTCTGGCTTGGTCATGTAGATGTGGAGGCCACCCGAGCCGGTCTCAACGGTCGAATAGTCATTGATGTTCAGGCCAACGTCTGCACAGAGCCGTTTGAACGGATTGTCCGTGGCAAGTGTCTCACCTTCGGGGAAGCCCCGAGGGTCCACATCCAAGACCAGTTCAAAAGGCCGAAGACGAACGCCAACGTTGTTGCCTGCCTCCATGTGCTTGATTTGATCTTGGGATTTATAGGGACGCTTCATCCAGTTGCTATCGATCGGGGATTTGCCCCGTTTGCGTTTCTTGCCCTTGACCTCATCTTCGGCCGAGAACTTATGCAAAGGGAGAAGTATCCGTCTTGATCAAGCGTTTTTTGGCATCCACATTCGATCAGCCTTGACCAGTGCGTTTGCCATTTCGATGAGCTTACGCATGACGACGACGATGGCGACTTTTGCGGGTTTTCCGACTGTTCGGAGGGCGTCATATTTGGCCTTGAGATCAGGATTGTGGCGCATTGCGACCAGCGCGGGCATGTAGAGCGCATCCCGCAGTGGCTTGTGCCCGCCTCCGATGAATGACTTTCCCTGCCATTGACCGGATTGTCGGGTGATGGGTGCAAGACCGGTCAGACTGGCCACCTGTTTGCGCTGCAACGTACCTATCTCTGGCAACAGGGTCAGCATTGCTGCGGCGGTGGCTGCACCGATCCCAGGTATTGAGCAGAGAATATCGCGGTTGCGTGCGGTGGCCCCATGCGCCTCAATCAGCGCCGCAATTTCAGCGTCCAGCTCGGCAATCTGACGGTCTACCTGCGTGAGCCGCGCCTTGGTTTGGCGTTTCAAGAGAGGAACATCTTGGGTCTGGGCACGGTTGCGCAGTCGCGTGCGGTCCTTGATCAGCCCGGCACGGGCAACGTGTAAATCCCTGAGAACACGAATTTCCTTAGAACAAGGTGCTTGAGGCTCAAGGTTGAACGCAGCCCCCATCCGGGCCAACATCCGAGCATCTACGGCATCGGTTTTGGCGCGGGTGCCATACGCCTCAGCAAACCGGCGTGCCTGGAGCGGGTTCACCTTGACCAAAGGGAACCTCTCGCCGAGCGCTGTCTCGAACGCCTTGTGATACGGTCCCGTCGGTTCGAATACGATCCGTGCCGTTGCTGCCGTCCCCAGCCATTTTGTCAGCGCGCGAAATCCCGCCGCCGAATTCTCAAAGCGCTGCGCTTCATCATCTTCCAGCCGGTAGACATCCAGATGGGATTTTGAAATGTCTACACCGATGCTATGTTCTGTCATCTTCGCCATGTCCTATGCTTGTCATGCGTGACTTGTCACACGCGTATCCGTTCAGGCCCTGTGGTGAAGACGGCGGTTGATCATACTTCTCAACGGTCCTGGTAGACCAAGCTGTTTGCGACCCAACCGCCGCCACTGCCCGCCATAAATGATGTGGCGGGCAGTGGCTCCCTTTTGCCCCAGGAGCCAAGGAAAGTCATAAGACAAGCTGGTATCCACTGGCCAGCAAGGGCGTCAGTTGTGACGCATCGGTATGAACACCCATCTTAAGCCCCTGCACGTTTGGCGTTGTAGGCCTTGATCACAGAACGTTCATAGAAAACGGCTGTCCCAATCTTTACGTAATCAGGACCAGCATTCTTGTATTTGGTGTTGTTGCGGCGATTGCGAAAGGCCATCAGCGTGGTTGCCGGATGCCCGGTCAAGGCTGCGGCTTCCTTCGTCGTCAGGAGGTCTTTCAATGGTGTGCCAAAAGGCTTGGGGGCGTTATCTTCGGTTACAGGCATGGCAGGCCTCCTATATGCTAAAGTATCGACCGGATTGCCCTGCTAGCCGCTGAGGCAATCCGGTCTATCGATCAGAACAATACCGTGCCCAAATTCCCCCGCATACCAACACTTGACCCGCACGCAACGAACGCTGGTGTAGGGAAATCTTTAACCTCGCCTTCGAAGTTGACCGTTGGTCTTAGGTCAAATGCTGGTGGAATTGTTTTGCCAGTTCTGCCTCATGGACACGCCACCTGTTCGGCTCACGCCTTGCGGCTTCGTCCCGCAAATATCCGTTTTCCCAAAAATTCACGTTGTCTGCATTCGAGTTGATCGCATCCAAAGCGGTGCCGAATTGAACGGTTATTTTCCCCTGCATATCTTCAACCCAATCAATCGGGAAAAGACCCAGAAACTCGGCAAGCAATCGAAGACAGGCATCGTCAAAGCCGTTGAAGCCCGCAGCCCAACTGGCCTCGATCACCTGCTCAACCGGATCGGTGCTGTCCAATTCAGCCACTTGCAGGAGCATCTTGGCCATCTCGTATCGGTCTTCTTCGTTGGAGTAGTCCGGCATCGGGTCTCGGTGCTGTGTGACTGTAATCGTTCGCATTACACTGCCCCCGACATCATGAAAGCGTCCAGGTCGTCACGGTGATAACGGACAATCCGGCCAACGGTCCGGTAAGACGGACCAGTGCCCTTGCTACGCCAATTGTGCATGGTGCCAGGCGAGACCGAAAGGTATTTGGCAGCGGCCTCGGTTGTCATCCAAGGGGTGTCAGTTTGTGGATTGCTCATGCTGATAACTCCAAAATCCAAGTGCGTCCAAATGGACAGCGATGAAGTCAGGTTATCAGCTTGCAAGGTCTCGATATGCCAACGTGTTAAGGCATCGTACCATCATTCACGCAACACCAGCCTTGGCCAAGACCATGTCCTCTAAGGCTTGTGCATGGGGCCGAAGGGCTTCAACCAAATGCGTCTGGTGCACATACCCGCCAGAGGCCCCTGGAAGCCGTTGACCCAACAGAAGCGCCCCTTCGGCATATGGCACACCAGCAGCAATCATCATCGTTCTAGCATGGTGACGAAGTGCGTGGGGAGACGGAACACCAGCCCGCTTTGGCTCGGCAACGTGGCCGGTGGCTGACCCTGGTGACGGCCAAAGCCAAGGCGAGTTCAGAGGCTCGTCCTCTGCCATTCTGGCCTTCAAGGTTTCGGTCAACCAGCGACCTGTTGGGAAGGACCAAGCCCCACCTGTTTTCATGTGGGTGAAGGTCAGAACGCCCGCGTCAGCATCAAAGTCGGCACATTTCACACCAAGCAGGGAAGTTCTCCGTGCACCCGTCAGCAGGAACGCCCGTTGCAGGTCACGCATTAAGGGAGACATGGCTTCGGTTGTGGACCAGAAATCGGCCATGTCCAATTCCCCGACTTCCCGCTTGGGGGTTGCAGGGACACGAAGGGCATCAACAGGATTTGCCCCAATCGTTTCATCGTGACGGCGGGCCGTATTCACAAGAGCTCGAACGGTGCGCATGACCGACCCACCCGTGGTCTTGCCGTGACGCTTTGTGAGCTGGTCCATAAGCTCTCGGCAGTCCTGACGCGTAATGTCAGCCACGGCACGACGCCGAAGACGCCCGAGGTAGTTGTCCATGTGATACTGGTAATTCCTGACTGTGGCGTCGGACAGTTCCCGTTCTTTCAGGTGCTCTTTCAAGGCTTGTTCCAAGGTGATGCCAGTGGACTCCGGTCCAGCTGTGGGATCGACGCCAGACTGGATCGTGGCCATGAGTTTTCGGGCCTCATTTCTGGCCTCGGACAGTCGGATATGGTCAGCCCGTCCGATCTTGACCCTCACGGTTCGAACGTGACGCTTTTCTCTGCGGACATCGCTTTGGACGGCAAAGGTCTTGCACGTCTTATGGCAGATGCACATCAGCCCTTTCACATCGGTGTCCCGATGGATGCCCGAGCCAAGTGGGAGGTCCCTGATACGGGCCTCGGTGAATTTGAATATGGTCATGGAAAGTACAGTCCCGAGTACAGTGTTTGCGATTGATCCAGGTGGGCCTGGATGGTGCTACCGGGATGATATTGCTATGTTTTCAAGGGGCCGTACGCCCCGAATGAGGCCAAATGGACCATGATTTATACCAAAGGTGTTTGATGCTGACTCATTATGTCGGCCGGGTATTGCATCGTGGGCGCTGATCTGCCTCACGTGTGGCGAAGGAGATTTGCCATGCCAGCCAAAATTCCGCTTCGCACCGATTTCACCGCTGTCGAGCTGCGCAAGTGCGCGGCGCAGGGTTCGGACGCCAGCCAGAGCCGCCGCCTGTTGTCTTTGGCGGCGGTGTATGACGGCATGGACCGCGCGAGTGCCGCGAAGATCGGGGGTATGGACCGTCAGACGCTGCGCGATTGGGTCCATCGTTTTAATACGGAAGGTCCAGAGGGGCTGATTGACCGCAAGCCGCCGGGGGCGCGGCGCAAGCTCAGCGAGGCGCAACGGGCCGAACTTGCGACGATCGTGGAGGCCGGCCCCGACCCGGAGAAGGACGGCGTGGTCAGATGGCGGCGTACCGACCTTCAGCGTGTCATCAAGGAGCGCTTCGGCGTCGCGTATCACGTGCGCCATGTCGGCGACATCCCGCACGAGTTGGGCTTTTCCCATGTCAGCGCGCGCCCGCAGCACCCCCAGCAAGATGCCGAAACCATCAAGGCGTTTAAAAAAACTTTGCCCAGACGCTCAGGGAAACCTTGAAAGATGTCTCCGACGAGACGCCAGTCGAGATCTGGTTTCAAGATGAAATGAGGCTGGGTCAAAAGAATGGCCAGACCTATCAATGGGCGCGCAAGGGTACGCGCCCCCGCCAACCCGCCGATCAGCGGTATCAAAGCGCCTATCTGTTCGGTGCCGTTTGTCCCGAACGCGGAACCGGTGCCGCACTCATGATGCCTTACGCCGATACCCGCGCCATGCAGGCCCATCTCTACGAGATAAGCCGGGAAGTCGCCACGGATGCCCACGCCGTCATCATCATGGATCGCGCCGCATGGCATACCACGGGTGCTCTGGATGTCCCGCAGAACCTCTCCCTGCTCTTCATCCCGCCAAAGTCGCCCGAACTCAACCCCGTAGAGAACATCTGGCAATACATGCGCCAGAATTGGCTCTCTAACCGCGTCTTCAACGACTATGACGCCATAATCAAAGCCGGATGCCACGCATGGAACAAACTCATCGACCTACCCGGTGTCATCAAATCCATCGCAACACGCGAATGGACTAAAATAGGTCAGCCTTAACCTCCTTTGGTATTACTCGCAATCTCAGACTGTTAACCAATTGGTCGTAGGTTCGATCCCTACCGCCGAAGCCAAATATCTCAAAAGCTTAGCGCGCGCCTGTTAGGTTCGTTTTCTTACCGAATACAGAAAACACAGTCACGGCTGGTATTTGTGGATCATTTTTGGCCCGGTGCCATGTGCCTACCCCGACCCTTCTTGTGCGCTTTTCTTGAGCAGGGGCAAAGTCTCCCGGTGTCCGGGAACAGGAAAAGGGGCACCCGAACCGCGGCGGCTGAAAACAGGGCATTTGACAGTATCGTTTTACGGTCGGCTCTCAGCTACAAATCTCTGCCACTCACGAGCTACCTCTTTGGGATGACTGATCGGGGCCATATGGCCTGCGCCTGCGATTTCCACTTGGCGGGCACCGCGAATGCGGGCGGCGAGGCCTTGGTTTGTGGCTTTGATGATTGCGGGGCTGCTCTCGCCCTGCATCAAGAGTACCGGGGCCTCTATGTCTTTCAGGCGCGGTATCAACCCGGCACTGTCGCCGAACAGGAAGTCTTCGGTTTCCGGCACAACCGGGATGGCGCGGCTCATCGCGGCGCGCAGCTGGTCAGGCAAGCGGTCCCAGGGCGGGCCAGAGGGGCTCCACATGCGGTTAAAGCGGCGCGCGGCCAGCTCCATATCACCTAAGGCAAAAGCCTCATAGAACGGGGCGGCCATGGCATCATGTTCTGCAACGGACTCTGGGGCATCCGCTTTGGCGATACAGAAAAACACGGGCTCGAACAGGGTTGCACTTTTCACCAGCTCGGGATGCTCAATCGCTAGGCGCATCGCCAGCACAGCGCCAAAGGAATGACCAATCACATGCATCGGCTCGCTTAGTGCGGCGCGCGCCCCGGCCAGCGCCTGAGCGACAAAATCACCCTCCCAATCCGGGCTCTTGCCATGGTTTGGCATATCAGGTGCCATAAAACGCCAATCGGGTCCGACCGCTTTTACAAAACCACCCCAGGCCCCGGAAAAGGCTAAGGTGCAATGCAGGGCCAGCGCTGTTTGCGGCCCCTGTCCGAGCTGGGCGATATGAGGCTTAAAGCTCACAGCTCGCCCGCCAGATGCAGGGCCAAATCCGCCAGCCTATCCTGCCCCCAAAACCCCTGATCATTATTCACGATGTAAAAGGGCGCACCAAAGACACCCGCCGCAACGGCCTCTTCCAGATTTGCCATATAGGTTTCAGCCGCCATCAACATATCCTTGCCCGCAAGAGAGGGATCAAACCCCGCCTCTGCCAGACATGCCGCGATCACATCATCTTGCGCAATGTCTTTCTCTTCTGCCCAATAGGCACGGCCAATCGCGTGAATGAGCGCGCCCATATCGCCGCCACCCGCCTTAGCGGCCACAATACACGCATAGCAAGAGGGCGCGGCATTTGCGGGCGCATAGGCCGGGTTCAGGTTAAAGGGCAGACCCGCTTTCTTTGCCTGGCGCGGCAGATCTTGGGCGCGGTACTTGATCCGGTTCGGGTGGCGCTCGCGCGGAGGCAATCCCCCCGTGCGTGCAAAAAGTGCCAGCATATCAAGCGGTTTATAAGCTATCTGCGCCCGATGTGCTGCGGCCAAATCCTCAAGCCGCCGCCCCGCTAAATAGGTATAGGGCGAAATGGTCGAAAAATAGTAATCAATATGTACCACCTGGGGTCCTTTCCTTTGTTAACCTTTGGCCCCGAGGGTTGAGCCGTGATAAGCGGACGCAACTGTCGCGAATCTGTCATAAAACTAACTTTCCCCCTTATCGCTAGGACTTGTCTATGCTCACCTCTTCCCAGCCAAAGCTGATCGCCGGAAACTCCAACAAAACGCTGGCCACGTCAATCGCTCGCCGTATGAGCACATTGCGCGGCCAGAATTTACACCTTTGTGATACGCGGGTGGAGCGCTTTAACGATGGTGAAATTTTTGTCGAAGTGTTCGAGAATGTGCGCGGCGAGGATATGTTCATCCTGCAATCCACCTCGAACCCGGCCAATGACAACCTTATGGAGCTGCTGATTATGGCCGATGCGCTGCGGCGCTCTTCGGCGGATCGGATTACGGCGGTGATCCCCTATTTCGGCTATGCGCGTCAGGACCGGCGCACCAAAGCACGCACACCGATCTCGGCCAAGCTGGTGGCAAACATGCTGGTCGGCGCTGGGGTTGAGCGGATTTTGACCATGGATCTACATGCGGCGCAAATCCAGGGTTTCTTTGATATTCCAGTGGATAACCTTTATGCTTCCCCCGTCTTTGCTATTGATATCAAGAACCTTTTCAAAGACCAGATGAGTGACCTTATGGTGGTCTCACCCGATGTGGGCGGCGTGGCGCGCGCGCGTGAGCTGGCCAAACGCATCGGCTCGCCGCTCTCAATCGTGGATAAGCGGCGCGAGAAACCAGGTGAAGTAGCGGAAATGACCGTGATTGGCGATGTGAAAGACAAGGTCTGCCTGATCGTGGATGACATTTGCGACACGGCTGGCACGCTGTGCAAAGCAGCAGAGGTTCTGATGGAGAACGGGGCGAAAGAGGTGCATTCCTATATCACCCATGGCGTGATGAGCGGCCCAGCGGTTGAGCGCGTCTCCAACTCGGTGATGAAATCCCTGGTGATTACCGACACGATTGAGCCCACCGCAGCGATCAAAGCAGCCCCCAATATCCGCATCGTGCCCACCGCGCCGATCTTTACGCAAGCGATCTGGAACATCTGGGGCGGCACCTCCGTTAGCTCTCTCTTTGAAGATGACACACTGGGCCCGATCTATGACGGTCTTTATCGTTTCGCGTAATGAGCTTAGTGTATGGGAATCACCCCCTTTCCCGCTTGAGGAGGAACCCACCATGAGGCGCATAGGCCGGTCAGCCGCACTAGCGGCAGCCGCGTTGATCACCCTTGCCGCTCCTACACGGGCGCAAGCGGAGGATTGCAGTAGGCAGGAGAACCAGTTCGAAAAGACTGAGTGCTCCAGGCTAGACTTAGAAGCTGCGGACCGAGAGCTAAACCTCGCCTATAAAATTGCCCGTGATAAGGCGCGCCAGATGGACAGGGATATGCCCGGTCTTGAGCCAACAATTGACGAGTTGTTGCGCGATGCACAGCGGGCCTGGATCCCGTTCCGTGATGCCGCGTGCGAGCCCCATCGCGTGTTGCACGCCTCCGGCTGGAGCTGGCATGGACTCTACTACATTAGATGTCTAGAGTGGCTTACCCTTCAAAGAACAGAAGATCTGCGCCTATTTACCGAGTAAAATTGAGATAAGGACCGCCCGAAGATGCGCAAAATAGTTTTGGGATCGCGTTTTCGGTGCGCTCCAAATATAAGGCGTCGGGCGGGGCGAGTTCACTTCTAAGGCAAGGCATGCAAGGGTTGTCGGTATAGCCACATGACTACAAGCGTGAACCCATGACCCACAATCTAAAGCTATTCGCACTATCCGCAGCCGCATTAATAGTCCTATCCGCCCCTACCCAGGCACAAGAGGTGGATTGCGAAAACCCAATGACCCAGGTGGAAATGAACCTCTGCGCCGCGCAAGCCTTTGAAGCCGCCGACGAGGATCTGAACCTCGCCTACGAGATTGCGCGGGACATGGCGCGCCAGATGGACAGCTATACGCCCGATCTGGACCCGACAAATGAGGTGCTGTTGCGCGATGCACAGCGCGCCTGGATCAAGTTCCGCGATGCGGCCTGCGAAGCAGAAAGCACCCTAGCGCGCGGCGGCACGATGCAGCCCCTGCTCTATTCGACATGCGCAGAGCGCCTGACCCGCCAACGCGCCGAAGACCTGCGTATGTTTGGCGAGGTAAACTAAAGCGGGATGCGGAGCCTTAGGGCCGAGCCCCACATAGGGATGCAAAGGGCCACGCCCTTTGCAAAGTCCTTGAACTCATTCCTAGCTCGGGCGATTTTGCTGGTACGTGACTGTACATCGTGGCGAATTTTCAAACACCTTGCCGTCGCAAATAGATCGACGGCCATCGGCTAGGAGAATAGGATATGAACCTTCAAGGAAAAGAACTGGTTTCGTTGTCAACACAAAGATCAGCACGAGCATTGATGGCCACAGCGTTTGTGGTCGTACTTGCGAAACACTATGCTGTACTTCCTTCTGACCTTGAGCTCGTCGGAGTAACCATTAGCCAAACAGCTGTTTCAGGTTCGATATTCTGGGTTGTAGGATTTCAAGCTATCAACCACATCGTTCACTGGTATGGCGACTACCAGTCCTTAAAAGGCTGGAATTCCAAGGAAAAAGTAAACGGAATAGCCCGCATTGGCGCGGGGTCGGCCCTCCTAACCAAACTAGACAAAGCACTAGAGAGTATCGACGTCTTGCGAACATCACGAGACCTTGGCACAGAACCAGAAAAAAATCGTTCAGATAAGCTTGACACCATCAAAGCAGAACTCTTAGCCCTCAAACCCTCGATAAAGAGCTTTCAGGCTTTTGGCGCTTTCTACTTCTTTGGATGGTTCTTGGCATTTCCCTTAACACTCGCAATTCTAGCAATTTCCCTGCCATAGTATTGCGAAAAAGCATTGTAATCTCTTCATGGCAAGTTGAGTGACACAGTTTAGGTTGCTCGCCTCTTTTGCCACGCTACCCGCCGGACTGAACTTTGAACGGAGCTGATGCTCTACTGAAGCCCCGAACAAACACAAAGGGCGCGGAGGTCGTAATCCCCGCGCCCCTATTCTCAATCTTGGCTTGGCTTAAAGGCCAGCAGCCGCTTTCAGAGCTTCCAGGTCAGCGACATATTTGTCGGTTGCGTCCTTGTCCGCGCCTGTCCCGGCTAGGGCTGCTTCGCGGGCTGCGTCGATGATGTCTGTTAGCACCTCGGCCTGCACTTCGCCTTTGGCCACGGCCATTTCCGCCAGCACAGAGACACCGCTCGCGCTGATTTCTGCGAAACCGCCTGTCACAACGTATTCTGCGGCCTCAGCGCCTTCGACCTTCAGGATACCAGGGCGCAGGGTGGAGATGGTTGGGGCATGATCGGCCATGACCGTCATATCGCCTTCGGCACCGGGGATAACCACCGATACCGCCTCCATTGAGGCTAAGCGCCGTTCCGGGCTTACCAGATCAAATTGCATATCTATCTCCTTTGATCAGCTAGCGCGCAAGGCTCGCCCCCCGCGCGCCATGCACCCTTAGGCTGCTTCCGCTGCCATTTTCTCCGCTTTCGCGATCACATCATCGATGCCGCCCACCATGTAGAAGGCACCTTCGGGCAGGTGGTCATATTCGCCGGCCACAACCGCTTTGAAGGATTTGATCGTGTCTTCCAGCGGCACCTGAACACCGTCAGAGCCGGTGAAGACCTTCGCAACGTCAAATGGCTGAGACAGGAAGCGCTGGATTTTCCGTGCACGGGCAACGGTCAGCTTATCCTCTTCGGACAGCTCGTCCATGCCCAGGATCGCGATGATGTCCTGCAAAGACTTATAACGCTGCAAGATCCCCTGCACGTCACGGGCAACTTCGTAGTGCTCTTGTCCAACCACGAGCGGATCCATCAGGCGCGATGTTGAATCGAGCGGGTCCACAGCCGGGTAAATCCCCAGCTCCGAAATCGCCCGGTTCAGAACCGTTGTCGCATCAAGGTGCGCAAAGGTTGTCGCAGGGGCCGGGTCGGTCAAGTCATCCGCAGGCACGTAAACCGCTTGGATCGACGTGATCGAGCCATTCTTGGTAGAGGTGATGCGTTCCTGCATCGCGCCCATGTCTGTTGCCAGCGTTGGCTGATAGCCCACAGCAGAAGGGATCCGGCCCAAGAGAGCAGACATTTCCGAACCCGCTTGCGTGAAGCGGAAGATGTTATCCACAAAGAACAGAACATCGGTTCCGGTCGCATCACGGAACTGTTCCGCAAGTGTCAGACCGGTCAGAGCGATCCGTGCACGGGCTCCTGGAGGCTCGTTCATCTGGCCGAAGCACAGCGCGATCTTGGAGTCGGGCAGATTGTCTGGCGTCAGAACGCCGGATTCGATCATCTCGTGGTAAAGGTCGTTCCCTTCACGGGTCCGCTCGCCCACACCCGCGAACACGGACAGACCAGAGTGCACTTTCGCGATGTTGTTGATCAGCTCCTGAATAAGAACCGTTTTACCAACACCCGCACCGCCGAAGAGGCCGATTTTACCACCCTTCGCATAAGGTGCCAGCAGGTCGATCACTTTGATGCCGGTCACAAGAACTTCGGCTTCGGTAGATTGATCCGCAAAGTCAGGGGCCTCGGCGTGAATTGGACGATACTCGTCTGCCTCAATCGGGCCTTTTTCATCGATAGGCTGGCCGGTCACATTCACGATGCGGCCCAGAGTGGCTGTGCCCACCGGAACCATGATCGCATTGCCTGTGTCGCTCACTTCTTGGCCACGCACGAGACCCTCGGTGGAGTCCATCGCGATGCAGCGCACAGTGCTTTCGCCCAAGTGCTGCGCCACTTCGAGCACAAGACGGTTGCCATTATTCTCTGTTTCCAGAGCGTTCAGAATTTCCGGCAGATGGTCATCAAACTGCACGTCACAGACGGCCCCGATGATCTGCGTGATTTTGCCTTTTGCATTGGCCATTGTTTCGGTCTCCGGGTGTTTACAGCGCCTCAGCGCCGGAAATAATTTCAATCAGCTCGTTGGTGATCACGGCCTGACGTGAGCGGTTGTATTGGATGGTCAGCTTGTCGATCATATCGCCCGCATTGCGCGTTGCGTTATCCATAGCGGACATGCGCGCGCCTTGCTCTGAGGCTCCGTTTTCCAGCAGGCCAGAGAAGATTGCCGTGGCAACTCCGCGTGGCAACAGATCTGCCAGGATGGCCTCTTCGCTGGGCTCATAATCGTAAAGCGTGGCTGCGCCCGCATCCTCTGCCGCGTCGAACTCAGCTGGGATAATTTGCTGAGCGGTGGGCACTTGGCTCACCACGTTCACAAATTTGGAGTAGAACAGCGTGCAGACGTCGAACTCACCAGCATCAAAACGGCTCAGCACATCTTGGGCAATGCCCTGCGCGTTGCCGTAGCCGATGTTTTTGACCTCGCTTAGATCCACATGCCCAACAGAAAAATCGCCAAGGTCGCGCTTGATCGCATCGCGCCCCTTTTTGCCCACGGTCAGCACCTTGACGGTTTTGCCCGCCGCGCGCAGCTCTGCCGCTTTGGTGCGTGCCAGCTTGGCGATGTTTGAGTTAAAGCCGCCACAGAGACCGCGTTCTGCGGTCATCACAACGAGCAGGTGAACCTGGTCGCTGCCTGTGCCAGACAGCAGCTTAGGCGCGCTGCCCGATCCTCCAACCGAGGCGGCAAGGCCAGCCATCACCGCGTTGAACCGCTCTGTATAAGGGCGGCTCGCCTCGGCTGCATCTTGGGCGCGACGGAGCTTGGCCGCCGCGACCATCTGCATGGCCTTGGTGATCTTGCGCGTGGATTTCACGCTCTCGATCCGGTTTTTAAGATCCTTCAAAGAAGGCATGTCACAGCCTCCTCTATCAGAATGACGCTGCGAATTCGTCGAGAACCGCTTTCATCTTCTCAACGGGCTCACCTTTCTTGAACTTAGGATCTTCGGTGGCGATCCAGTTCAAGAAATCAGCTTTCTGAGCGCGCAGGAAGTTCAGCAAAGACGCCTCAAAGCGGCCCACTTCGGACACAGGAACATCGTCCAGATAGCCATTTGTGCCAGCAAAGATGACGCACACGATTTCCGCGTTGGTCAGCGGCGAATATTGCGGCTGCTTCATCAGCTCGGTCAAACGCGCGCCCCGGCCCAGCAGAGCCTGTGTAGACGCATCCAAGTCAGAGCCAAACTGCGCAAAGGCCGCCATTTCGCGATATTGCGCCAAGGACAGCTTAACAGGGCCAGCCACAGAAGACATCGCATCAGTTTGCGCCGAGGAGCCCACACGAGAAACGGACAGACCTGTATTCACCGCAGGGCGGATGCCTTGGTAGAACAGCTCGGTTTCCAAAAAGATCTGACCGTCGGTGATGGAGATCACGTTGGTTGGAATAAACGCAGAAACGTCGCCGCCCTGGGTTTCGATCACAGGCAAAGCTGTCAGGGAGCCCGCGCCATGCTCTTCGCTCAGTTTCGCGGAGCGTTCCAGCAGCCGTGAGTGAAGATAGAAAACGTCACCAGGATAGGCTTCACGTCCGGGCGGACGACGCAGAAGCAAGGACATCTGACGATAAGCAACCGCTTGCTTGGAAAGGTCATCATAGATGATCAGCGCATGCTTGCCATTGTCGCGGAAATATTCGGCCATTGCTGTCGCGGCATAAGGTGCCAAGAACTGCAAAGGTGCAGGCTCAGAAGCGGTCGCGGCCACGACAATGGAATACTCGATCGCGCCGGTCTCTTCGAGCTTTTTCACCAGCTGCGCAACGGTGGAGCGCTTTTGGCCAACCGCAACATAGATGCAGTAGAGCTTTTTGCTCTCATCATCGCCTGCCGCGTCATTATAGGATTTCTGGTTCAGGATTGAGTCCAGAGCCACAGCCGTTTTACCGGTCTGACGGTCGCCAATGATCAGCTCGCGCTGGCCACGGCCAATTGGGATCATCGCATCCACAGCCTTAAGGCCGGTCGCCATAGGCTCATGCACAGATTTACGCGGGATGATGCCAGGGGCTTTTACATCGGCGATGCGGCGCTCTGAGGCCTCGATTGGGCCTTTGCCATCCAGCGGGTTGCCCAGACCATCCACAACGCGGCCCAGCAATTCGGGACCGGCAGGCACGTCCACGATCGCGTTTGTGCGCTTAACCGTGTCGCCTTCTTTAATGTCGCGGTCAGAGCCGAAGATAACGGCACCCACATTGTCGGCTTCCAGGTTCAGCGCCATACCCATGATGCCGCCGGGGAATTCAACCATCTCACCGGCCTGCACATTGTCCAGACCATAAATCCGAGCGATACCGTCGCCCACGCTCAGCACACGGCCGACTTCGGCCACTTCAGCTTCTTGACCAAAGTTCTTGATCTGGTCCTTGAGGATCGCAGAGATTTCTGCGGCTTCGATACCCATCTTATCCGACCTCTTTCATTGCATTCTGGAGTCCCGCGAGCTTGGAGCGGATCGACGTGTCGATCATCTTTGAGCCCACTTTAACGATCAAACCGCCGATGAGGCTGTCATCGACGGTGGCGTTGATTGCGACATCTTTGCCCAAGGAGGCGGCCAAAGATTTCGTAAGTTTTGTGCTTTGCGCTTTGGTAAGTGCTTTGGCGCTTGTCACCTCTGCGGTCACTTCGCCCTTGTCCTCTGCAATCGCGGCGCGCAAAGCTGCGATCAACTGGGGCAGCACAAACAAGCGACGCTTTGCGGCCATCAGGCTGAGCGTGTTGCGCATCATATCAGAGAGCTGCATCTTGCTGGCAATTGCGCCGATTGCTGCGCCCTGCTCATCGCGTGAATAGACCGGAGAGGCGATCAATGCTTGAAATTCTGCACTTGCGTCTAATGCGGCGGCCAAACCGTCAAGATCGCTTTCCAGAGCGCTGATCATATCGCCTTCTTTAGCAAGCTCAAATACAGCGGTGGCGTAGCGTGCGGCAATACCTGAGGAAATCGAGGCTGTCTCGGACACGTCCATCCCTTTGCGTTATGCCCGAGCCTGATCACCGCGCTGCAGCGTCCGCTTCGGGTCGTGAAGGCGGTTTTTAGATCCCCCCGCCAAAATCACGCTGCGTCTAGCAGAGGCTTTTGCCTATCGCAACATGTCTATTTAGAATCATCGGCAAGAAAAATCCTTCTAAATCAATACTGTGATCAAAGTGCGACCGTTTGCACACGTCAAGAGGTAAATTAATATCGAGTAAACACTGATATGTTAGCCGCTAACACAAGCTTGAAGTGCGCGGCGAAAATACCAAGCACTGCTGCAGCGCGGCATTAAGGACCAAAAATCGCCGCGCCGGTTTCGGCTGAGCCAACAGCGGCGCGAAACGGCGCGAAGAGCTCACGGCCAACTCCCGCCTGGCTGGCTGTCAGATCGGCTGTGGCCGCCGCGCGCTGCTCGATATCCGCAGATAAAACCGTCAGCACCCCCGCCGGCGCATCGAGGCGCACAATATCCCCGTCCTTTAGCTTCGCGATGGGCCCGCCGTCCAGCGCTTCGGGGCTCACATGGATTGCGGCAGGCACCTTGCCAGAGGCCCCAGACATGCGCCCATCCGTCACCAGCGCCACGTTCTGCCCCCGCCCCTGTAGGATCGACAGAATTGGGGTTAGAGAATGTAGCTCCGGCATCCCATTGGCTTTCGGCCCCTGGAATCGCACCACGACAATCACATCGCCCGAGGCAAACTCCCCTGCCTTAAACGCCGCTTTCACTGCCGCTTGATCGTGAAAGACTCGCACGGGCGCTTCAACCACGTGATGCTCTGGTTTGACCGCAGAGATCTTAATGACCGCCCCGCCCAGATTGCCCGTCAAGCGCTGCAACCCGCCGCTGGCCTGGAACGGATCGCTTGCCGGACGGATGATCTTTTCATTCAGCGAGCGCCCCGCTCCCGGCTGCCAGCTCAAGGTATCGCCCTGCAATTTGGGCTCATGAGTATACTGCGCCAGCCCCTGCCCTGCCACGGTGTTGGTATCGGGATGCAAAAGCCCCGCGCCCAGCAGTTCAGCAATCACATAGCCCAGCCCGCCAGCGGCGTGGAAATGATTCACATCCGCCAGACCATTGGGATAGACCCGCGCAAGCAAGGGCGTCACCCGGCTCAGGTCCGCGAAATCCTCCGGGGTCAGAATAATCCCCCCGGCCCGCGCCATGGCGATCAGGTGGATCAGCAAATTCGTCGAGCCCCCGGTGGCATGCAGTCCAACAATCCCATTCACAAAGGCGCGCTCATCAAGAATGTCACAGACCGGGGTATAGCGCTCACCCAAGGCGGACAGAGAGAGCGCCCGCTTTGCCCCCTCCGCCGTGAGGGCCGCGCGCAGATCGGTTCCTGGCGTGACAAAGCTCGCGCCCGGCAGGTGCAGCCCCATGAACTCCATCAGCATCTGATTGGTATTGGCCGTGCCGTAAAATGTGCAGGTGCCGGGCCCGTGATAGGCCGCCATTTCCGCAGCCATCAGCGCGGCGCGGTCCACCTCCCCTGCGGCAAATTGCTGGCGCACCTTGGCCTTTTCATCATTGGGCAACCCACTGATCATCGGCCCGGCGGGCAAGAAAACCGCTGGCAAATGGCCAAAGCTCTGCGCCGCAATCACCAGCCCCGGAACGATCTTATCACACACGCCCAGAAACACCGCCGCATCAAAGGTATTATGCGAAAGTGCCACAGCCGCCGCGAGCGCAATCGTATCGCGGGAAAACAGTGATAGCTCCATCCCCGCCGCGCCCTGCGTGACCCCATCACACATGGCCGGCACACCGCCCGCCACCTGCGCGGTGCCGCCAATGCAGCGCAGCGCCTCTTTGATCAGCGCGGGGTAGGTCTCAAAAGGCTGATGGGCCGAGAGCATATCATTATAGGCCGTGACAATGCCCAAATGCCCTGCTGATTCCATAGCTAATGCCGCTTGATCGCCGCCCGCCCCCGCATAGGCATGCGCCTGGCCCGAACAGCTCAGATGACGGCGCGCAGGCCCCTCCGATACAGCTTGGCGCATGCGCTGCATATAGGGGCCCCGGCTCGGCGCGCTGCGTTCAATTATCCGAGTTGTGACCTCAGCAAGCGTGGAATTGAGTGACATATGGCCCTACTTTGCTGTCATGATACATCGCGCCTGTTATCGCTAACTGAAACCAAATGCAACAGAGCGGCGTTTCATCCTTAAGCCGTGCCCCGCCCCGCGACCGGCTTTGGCGTGCCTTCCCAAACGGGCAAAACGCTTGGGGCTTTGGCGCGCCGCACCGTGCCTTTGGGGGGCCAGACGCGTTTGGAGGCCTCGACCATCAACACCCCCCCAGGCACGATCCCTGGCGCAAATTTCCCCGCCTTTTCAAACAGAGCCGCGGATTTCATCCAGAGTCGCTTATGTGACGGGAATTGATAAAGCGCACCGCAATGGCGCTCGGGCAGGAATTGGTGTTTGTGCAGCTGCGTCTCAAGCTGGCCCAAAGAATAGGGACGTCCATAACCAAAGGGCGTGGCATCCCGGCGTGACCACAGCCCGGCCCGGTTGGGCACAATGAACATGACCTTACCGCCAGGGCCCAACACGCGCCAAATCTCTTCTAGCAGATCAAAGGCATGCTCCGAGGTCTCCAGCCCATGCATCACCACCAGTCGATCCACATGCCCGGTATCAAGCGGCCATTCGGTTTCAGCGCACAGCACCGAGACATTGGGCAGATTGGCAGGCCAGGGCATCACCCCTTGCGGCCCCGGCATCAGTGCAATCACCCGGCGCGCGCGGCCCAAATAGGGGCGCAGCACAGGGGTCGCAAAGCCATAACCCACCATCGTCTGCCCCTGAACATCGGGCCAAAGCGACAGGAGCCGACGCCGCAATTGCTCACGCACTGCGCGCCCCAGCCCATGCCGGTAATAAAAATCCCGCAAATCTTGCACATCTAAATGCAATGCGTGCCTCTTAAATCTAACGCACCCCAATACCCGATGTCTTGGGTGCCACTTTTCCTTTTCCCCATCAACTTATCCGAAAACCGGTGCCCACTTTTCGGGTCGATGGAGTGTTTTCCCATGTCTCCATCAACTAATCCGAAAACCGGTGCCCACTTTTCGGGTCGATGGAGTATAGGCTTGCCTCTGCGCCCTGATTGCGCAACTCTGCCAGTCTAACCCTAATCCAGAGAAATGACGATGCCCTTTGAACTCGTGACCGTGCCTTGCCTTTCCGACAATTACGCCTTTCTGGTCAATGACCAGGCCAGCGGCACCACGGCGCTGTTTGACGTCCCCGAAGCCGCGCCGATTCTGGCTGAGCTTGATGCCCGGGGCTGGCAGCTTGATCTGGTCTTTCTCACCCATCACCACCCCGACCATGTGCAGGGGCTCGCGCAGGTGCTGGCCCAGCATCCCGCCAAGGTCATCGGCGGCGCAGCAGATGCCCGTCGCCTGCCCCCACTTGATACCGCCGTGGCAGAAGGCGATGCAGTGCAAATTGGCGCGCAAACCGGCACCGTTATAGATGTGAGCGGCCACACGATCGGACATCTGGCCTTTCACTTCCCTGGGGCAAACATGGCCTTTACCGGCGATAGCCTCATGGCGTTAGGCTGCGGGCGTGTCTTTGAGGGCACACATGCGCAAATGTATCAAAGCCTTTGCAAACTCGCCGCGCTCCCGCCTGAGACCACCATTTGCTCGGGCCATGAATATACCACCGCCAATGGCCGCTTTGCCCTGAGCGTTGATCCACATAACCCCGCGCTCCTCAAACGTATGGCACAAATCGAGGCTGCCCGCGCTGAAAACCGCCCAACCGTGCCCTCGCAGCTCTCAGATGAGCTGGCCACAAACCCCTATTTGCGCGCCCATATACCTGAAATGGCAACCAACCTGGGATTGAAAGACGCCACACCGGCCGAGGTTTTTTCCGCAATCCGAACCCGAAAAGACAATTTCTAACGCCTGCAAAACCCGGCGCGACCCGAAAATAGTGAATTTATTTTCGAAAAAAGCTTGAAGCAGCCGGTCAATCAACCAAACTCTAATAATATGGGGCCAAGGTAGGGTTAGCAGCGGGGCAGCTTTCACCTTGGACGAATCCTCCCCAAGATCCTGGCAAGAAGGAGCAACCAAGTGCCTTCATTCTCGACGACGCTTGAACAAGCAATTCACGCAGCCTTGGCCCTGGCCAATGCCCGTCGCCATGAATTTGCGACATTAGAACATCTTTTGCTGGCGCTTGTGGATGAGCAAGACGCCGTCAAGGTGATGAAAGCCTGTAGCGTGGACACCGAAGAGCTGCGCCAAACGCTCGTCGATTTCATTGATGAGGATCTATCAAACCTCGTCACCGAGATCGAGGGATCAGAGGCCGTGCCAACCGCCGCCTTCCAGCGCGTCATTCAGCGCGCCGCGATCCATGTGCAATCCTCTGGCCGCACCGAGGTGACCGGGGCCAACGTCCTGGTCGCAATCTTTGCCGAGCGCGAATCAAACGCCGCCTATTTCCTGCAGGAACAGGATATGACACGCTATGATGCGGTGAATTTCATCGCCCATGGCGTCGCCAAAGACCCCTCTTATGGGGAAAGCCGCCCGGTCAGCGGGGCCTCCGATTTAGAAGAAGAGCCCCAAGGCGTGACCGAGGGCGAAAAGAAAGAATCGGCACTTGAGAAATATTGCGTCGATCTGAATGCCAAATCCCGTGAGGGCGATATTGACCCGCTCATTGGCCGCGATCACGAGGTGGAACGCTGCATTCAAGTGCTGTGCCGCCGCCGCAAAAACAACCCGCTTTTGGTGGGCGATCCGGGCGTGGGAAAAACCGCCATTGCCGAAGGGCTTGCACGCAAAATCGTGGCCGGAGAAACGCCAGAGGTGCTTGCCCATACCACCATTTTCTCACTCGATATGGGCGCGCTTTTGGCCGGAACCCGCTATCGCGGCGATTTCGAAGAACGCCTGAAATCCGTGATTTCCGAGCTGGAAAAACACCCCGATTCGGTGCTCTTCATTGATGAGATTCACACCGTGATCGGGGCCGGGGCCACCTCAGGCGGGGCGATGGATGCCTCTAACCTACTCAAACCCGCACTTCAGGGCGGCAAACTGCGCACCATGGGCTCCACCACCTATAAAGAGTTCCGTCAGCATTTCGAAAAAGACCGCGCCCTGTCGCGCCGCTTCCAGAAAATCGACGTGAACGAGCCCTCGGTTGAAGACAGCGTGAAAATCCTGCGCGGCCTCAAACCCTATTTCGAAGAGCATCACGGCATTAAATACACCAATGACGCCATCAAAACCTCTGTCGAGCTCTCTGCTCGTTACATCAATGATCGCAAACTGCCCGACAAAGCCATCGACGTGATCGACGAGGCGGGCGCGGCCCAGCATCTGGTGCTCGAATCAAAGCGTCGCAAAACCATCGGCGTGAAAGAGATCGAGGCGGTCGTTGCCAAAATCGCCCGCATCCCGCCGAAAAATGTCTCCAAAGACGATGCCCAAGTGCTCAAAGACCTTGAGACCAGCCTGAAACGCGTGGTGTTCGGCCAGGATCCCGCGATTGAGGCCCTGTCATCCGCCATCAAACTCGCCCGCGCCGGTCTGCGCGAGCCGGAAAAACCCATCGGCAACTACCTCTTTGCCGGACCAACGGGCGTGGGCAAAACCGAAGTGGCCAAACAGCTTGCCGACACGCTTGGCGTCGAGATGCTGCGCTTTGATATGTCCGAATATATGGAGAAACACGCGGTTTCCCGTCTGATTGGCGCGCCTCCTGGCTATGTGGGATTTGATCAGGGCGGCATGCTCACCGATGGCGTGGACCAGCACCCGCATTGCGTGCTCTTGCTGGATGAGATCGAAAAAGCGCACCCGGATGTCTATAATATCCTGCTGCAAGTCATGGATCACGGCAAGCTGACAGATCACAATGGTCGCACCGTCGATTTCCGCAATGTGATCCTGATTATGACCTCCAATGCGGGCGCAGCCGAACAGGCCAAAGCCGCCATCGGGTTCGGGCGCGAGCGGCGCGAGGGCGAAGATACCGCCGCAATTGAGCGCACCTTTACCCCCGAATTCCGCAACCGCCTGGATGCGGTGATCAGCTTCGCGCCGCTCGGCAAAGAGGTGATCCTGCAAGTGGTCGAGAAATTCGTGCTACAACTTGAGGCGCAATTGCTAGATCGCGGCGTCACCATTGAGCTGACCAAACCGGCGGCTGAATGGCTTGCCGATAAGGGCTATGACGACAAAATGGGCGCCCGCCCCTTAGGCCGCGTGATCCAAGAGCATATCAAAAAGCCCCTGGCCGAAGAGCTGCTCTTTGGCAAACTCGCCAAGGGTGGTATCGTGAAAGTCGGCATCAAAGATGGCAAGCTCGATCTGAAAACCAAAGGCCCCGAGAGCCCGCGGCTTGGCAAAAACAAACCGCCGCTGCTCACGGCAGAATGAGACTCTTTCTCTGGCTCAGCACCGCCGCAACCCTGTTTGCACATGCGGCGCTGAGCCAGGCGATCACCCTTGCCTCTCCCATTGATTGCAAGGTCGGAGAGGGCGGGCCCTGTTTCATTCAAAACTATGTAGATCACGATCCTGGCCCTGGCTTTCGTGATTTCGCCTGCGGGCATTTGGGCTATGACGGGCATAGCGGCACCGATTTTGCGCTGCCCTCGGAGGCCGAGATCGCGCGCGGTGTCGATGTTCTCGCCGCCGCACCGGGGATCGTGAAACGGGTGCGCGACGGCATGCGAGATGTGCGATACAGGGATGCGCTTAAGTCAGAGCTGAACGGGCGTGATTGTGGAAACGCTGTTCTACTAGATCATGGGAACGGCTGGGAAACGCAATATTGTCATCTGCGGCAAGGCTCGCTCAATGTCACCCCCGGCACCAAGGTGCAAACCGGCGATATTTTGGGCGAGGTGGGCATGTCGGGCATGGCAGCCTTTCCGCATCTGCATGTAAGCCTGCGCAAAGATGGGCAGATCGTAGACCCGTTTGACCCCACCCCCCTAGCACAGCCCCAAAGCACGCGCTGCCAAGGCACGCCGCACCCGGATGCCCTTTGGCAAGAACCGCTGCCCTACCACGCCACGGGGCTAGTTTCCATTGGCTTTAGCCCAGGCGTGCCAGAATATGACGCGATCAAGCGCGGCGTGGCCCATCACCCGCAGCTCTCCCGCAAAAGCCGAGCCCTTGTTCTTTGGGGGCAAGGGTTTGGCGCGCGCCCCGGCGATGTGATGCGCCTGCAGATCTATAGCCCCGAGGGTCTGGTCTTTGAAACGGACGCGCCGATTGAGAAACGCCAAGCCCGCTATTTCCGCGCGGGCGGGCGCAAAACCCAAGGCGCGCCCTGGTTTATCCCCGGCAGCTATCGCGGGGTGGTCACGTTGATCAGAGAGGGGCAAGTGGTCAGCCACAAGACAACCAGCCTGCAAATCATCCCATAGGTTCAATCGGCGACAAAGCAGAGCGCGCGCCCCGGCACGGAATCTCTGTGGGGCATGGACATGCAGCCCCATGAATGGTGAACTCTCTCTTGCATCACGCATGTTAACTTGCGATTCACAGATGGGGTTTTCTGCCTGGGATCTTGGCTTATTCCATTGCCCTCTGGGCTCTGTGGCAACCATAGCGGATTTGGCCGCGTAACTTTGGGGAAACATATATGCGCGTTCATATCGTGCCAATCTTGGCAGCAACCGTTTGGATTTCGATTTCGGAATTTTTCCGCAATGAGTTTTGGCTCAAGCATTTATGGGTTGAACATTACGCGGGCATGGGGCTCGATTTTCCCGATGCGCCTTTGAACAACGCCACTTGGGGGCTTTGGTCGCTCTTGATGGCCATTTGTCTTTACCTGCTCTTGACCCGCTTTAAGTTGATCGAGGCAAGCGCGTTGATGTGGGTGATGGGGTTTGGCTTCATGTGGGTCGTGACCGGGAATATGGGCGTATTGCCGTTTTCAATCCTGCCCTATGCGGTTCCTTTGAGCATTTTGGAGGTTCTTGTGGCGGCCGGAATCATCACCGCTTTGACCCGGCGCCCGGCATGACGTTAAGCTTAACTGCCCAAAAAATGCTCGACGCCTATGGCGGGGCTGAGCTCTGGGGCAAAGCGCGACATGTGCGGGCAGAGGTTTCGGCGCATGGTTTGGCTTTCACCCTCAAGCGCCGCCCGCCATTTCGCAAGGCGCAGATCACTTGTGATGTGACCCGCCCCTTTACGCGCCTCACCCCGATAGGGCAGCGGGCCGATGTTGCCGGAGTGCTAGATGGCGAAGATGTGCGCCTTGAGCAGCCCGATGGCACGGTGCTTGAGACGCGCCAGAACGCGCGCAGCTTCTTCCCTGGCGGGCGGCGGATTTGGCGCTGGGATGATCTGGATATGGCCTATTTCGCCGGCTATGCCTTTTGGAATTACCTGTGCCTGCCCGCGCTGCTACTGCGCCCCGATATCCGCTGGGAGGAATGTGCGCCGGGGCATCTGCGGGCGCATTTTCCGAGCAAAGTGCCCAGCCACAGCCCGATGCAAGATTTTCATATTGATATGGCAACAGGGCGGCTGCTGCAGCATGATTATGCGGCTGAGGTGATCTCGGAATTGGCCAATGCCGCCAATGTGATCACGGGCCATGATGAGCAGGACGGGCTTACATTTGCGAATGAGCGCCGCGTTACGCCCCGTGGCTTTAACGGCGCGCCCCTGCCCGCTCCGCTGCTGATATATGTCAAGATCCATCAATTCTCTGTGGAGAGCGAGGCCGATACCAAACTCACCCAAAGACCCGAACGCCCGTAAAGTGGGGGTTTTGCACCCCCACACCCCCGCAAGGTATTTATTGGCCAAATAAAGGGGCGGGCTGGTTTGCAGATATGCGCGATTGCCTTGGGGGGCGCAGGCATCAGCGGCGCCTGGGTATAACAGTAACTCCACCTTAGAAAGGAAACGGATATGTGGGATCAGAAATACGACACCAAGGAATATGTCTATGGCACCGAGCCGAGCCGATTTCTGAAGCTTAATACCGACGTGCTTAACGCTGGGGATACGGCTTTGGCTATCGCGGATGGCGAGGGGCGCAATTCAGTGTTCCTGGCCCAACAGGGGCTGAAAGTCACCGCCATGGACAGCTCGCCCGTAGGTCTGGAAAAAGCCCGTCATCTGGCAGCAGATCGCGGGGTGGATGTGGATTTCAGGCTTGCAGATCTGCGGGAATGGGATTGGGACGCGGTGCAATATGACGTGGCCGTCGCGGTCTTTATTCAATTCGCCGACCCCGTCTTTCGCGCCGAGATCTTTGACGGGATTGAACGCGCCTTGAAGCCAGGAGGGTTGCTGATGCTGCACGGCTATACACCCAAGCAGATTGAATTTGGGACCGGCGGTCCTCCGGTGCCAGAGTTGCTTTATACGCGCGATATGCTGGCCGAGCGGTTTTCCGGTTGGGACATCCTGCGCCTTGAGGAATATGAAGCAGACTTGCAGGAAGGTCCGGGCCATTCCGGCATGTCCGCGCTTATTGATTTGATTGCCCATCGCCCCAAAGTTTAACGGCGTGTGAGGATACGTTACTTCTCGGTGAATTTAATCTCAATCCGGCGGTTCTGTGCGCGCGCTTCGGGCGTATCGGCCGGGTTGATTGGTTGATATTCGCCGAACCCATTTGCCGAGAGCCGCGCGGGGGGCAGGCCCAGCTCTTCGGCCATGTAGCGCACCACCGAAAGCGCGCGCGCCTGGCTCAGCTCCCAATTGTCGGTAAAGCGGGAATTTCGGCCCACGGGGATATTGTCCGTATGCCCATCGACCTGCAGCACCCAGTCAATATCGGTGGGGATTTCCCCGGAAATTTGCTGCAAGATCCGCGCGACCTTGGCGATTTCGCCTTGACCCTCGCGAGACAGATTAGCGCGGCCCGGCGCAAAAAGCACTTCGGACGAGAACACAAACCGATCCCCAACGATGCGCACCCCATCTTGCGCCCCAAGCAGATCGCGTAGGCGGCCAAAGAATTCTGAGCGGTAGCGCTCTAGGTTTTTCTTTTCCGCCTCCAGCCGTTCCAGCTTTTGCCGCTCGGCCTCTTCTTCGGCCTCAAGCTGGGCGGCGCGTGCCTCGGCCAATTCGCGCAGGCGCTGCTCTTCGGCGCGCTCTTGTTCGGCCTTTTCGAGCTCTAGGATCCGGCGGCGGCGCTCTTCTGCGGCCACGCGCGCCAGAGCGGTGTTGAGCTCAGAGCCAAGCGATTGCAGTTGGATGTCTTTTTCTTCATCGCGCGCCCCAGCCTCATCAAGCAGCGCTTGCAATTGCCCAAGCTGAGTGCGCATCGCCGCCACTTGTTGATTCAAAAGCGCTTGGGCACGCCGGGCCTTGGCGCTGATTTCTTCTTCTTCTTTCAAGGCTTTATTCGCCGCGGCCAGCAAGGTTTGGCGGCGCTCGGCCTCCGATAGGCTTTCGGTAGATTTTTCCTCTGCGGCAAGCCGCGCTGCCAAAGCCGCTGCGAGCTTTTCTTGCAGGGCGGCTTTGTCCACCTCGCTTTGGCTCTGCGCCTCTTGCAGCTGCAGGCGCAATGAGGCGAGCCGTGCCTCAAGCTGTGCCCGCTGCTCAGACAGGCGCGCAATCTCTTCGGTCGCATCCTCAGCGCTACGCTGCCGGTCTTGTGCCAGCACTTTGATGCGCGCGCGCGCGGCAGCCAAAGCTTCGCCAAGCACAGCCATCTCCGCCTCAAGCTCTGCAAGGCGCGCCAGGGTTTTGTCACGATCCGCAACCAGGGCATCTGCCTCGGATTTCAGCCCGTCAAGCGTGTCATTTGCAACCATAAGCTGGCCTTGCAAGGTTGCGATTTGTGCGGCGGCTTCGCTGGCCTCGACCTGCCCGGTTTCCATCGCTGCTGTGGTTGCGACAAGCTCGGCGCGCAAATCCTGCAATTTCTGCTCAAGCGCCTCAGCCCGTGCCTGCGCCGCTTGCAAGGCTTGATCGGATCGGGCTTGTAGCGCCGCCGCTGCACGGGCGGCATCACGCTGCTGCGCGGCCAAGGCATCGCCCGCCGCAACCAGTTCTTGGCGTAGCTCATTGAGCCGCTCTTCCATCGCAGCAACGCGGGCTTCTGCGGCGAGCACAGATTGCGCGGTGGCTGAATTGGCATTTTCGAGCCCCTCAATCCGCAGCAAAGCGGCCAAGAGCTGTTCATTCAGATCATCCTGAACCGTCTCGGCTGCTGCCAAGAGGGTTAGGGTATCTTCGGCCTCTTGACGTTGTTTTTCCAGGGCGAGCGTCATGGCGGTCAGCTCGTCCTCGGCCCCTTTCAGGCGCTCGCGCAGGGCCTGGGCTGCGGCGGCTTCGGCCAAACGGGCGGCTTCTTCGGCGCTGAGAGCTTCCTGTGTTGCCGCCAAATTCGCCTGAAGCTGCGCGCTCGCCGCCTCACCTTCTGCCTTTTCGCGCTCAAGATCGGCAACATGTGCCTCCAAAGCTTCGCGCCGCGCTGCTGCAAGGCGCGCCGCCTCGGCCCCCGCATCAATTTCATCGCGCGCCTCAGCTAAGGCGAGGTTCAGCGCCTCTTGGGCAGAGAGCAGTCTGGTTTGCTCGGCCTCTAAATCCGCGATCTGCGCCTCAGCCGCGCTTTGATTGGATAAGAGCCCCGCCACCTGGGCCTCAAAGGCGGTGATGCGGGTTTGGGCCTGGGCAAGTGCCTCGGCTGTTTGGTCCCGCTCGCTGGTGATGGCCGCCAGCTGCGCCTCTTTGGCATCAAGCGCTTCGGTCAGCCCTGCTAGCCGAGCCTCGCGATCATCTAGTGTTGCATTCAGCGCGCCAAGCTGGGTTTCCAGCTCATCCCCGCGCTGCTCTTGCAGGCCAAGCGCCTGGGCCAGTGCGGCGACCTCAAGGGCCAAACTGTCCAGCTCGTTTTCTTGGCCCGTGATGGTTTCGCGCAGCACAAATTGCACCACCATAAAGATGGATAGCACAAAGAACAGAACCAGCAAGAGGCCCGTCATAGCGTCCACAAAGCCTGGCCAAATCGAAGCCTGAAGTCGCTGACCCGTCCGGCGCGAAAGGGCCATGGTCTACTCCTCCGCCCCTGGGACAGGATCAGTGCTGCGCACGCGGAAACGGCGGAACTCGACCTTATCGCCCATGAGCGCACGGGTCAGCGTTTGTAGCTCTAAGCGCAGCTCGCCCATGCTTTCTTGACGGCCCGCGCTGATTTCTTCCAGAATCCGCAACATTTGCACATCGATTGAGCGCAGGCGCATCCGGCTTTCCGCATCAATCCCTTCACCGCCGGGCCCGCTGGTCTCAAGACGGGAAATCAGCCGCTCTTGCCCCTGGGCAATCCGCATAAGCGCCCCGGCTGTATCCGCGCCCGCGCCAGCGCCAGAGCGTGAGATTGTTTCCGTCAAATCATCCACCGCCGCGGTCAAGCGTTCCAGTTTATCGTCCATCTCGGCCCGTTTGGCTTCGGATTGCACGAAAATCTGCTGCATGACCTGAACGCTTTCGGCCATGTGATTGGCCACGCCCACAAAGGAGCCGCCGCCCTCACCGCCCTCATCAGAGGCAAATCCAACGCTGGTGATCGAGCTGAGCCATTCTTCGAGCTCGCGGTAAAAGCGGTTCTGGCTTTGGCCCACAAACAGCTCAAGCAGCCCCACCACAAGCGATCCGGCCAGCCCCAAAAGCGAGGAGGCAAAAGCCACGCCCATGCCGTTTAGCTGGGTCTCAAGCCCGCTCATGAGCCGGTTGAACACCTCTAGCGAGCTTTCCCCTTGCTGCGGCGCCAGGCCCCGGATGGTGTCCACAACGCCCGGAACGGTGGTTGCCAGCCCATAAAACGTGCCCAAAAGCCCCAAGAAAATCAAAAGGTTCACGATATAGCGCGTGATATCGCGCACCTCATCAATCCGGGTGGCGACCGAATCGAGGATAGAGCGCGACGAGCTTGACGTGATCTGCATGCGCGAGCCAAGTTCCCGCAGCAATGTCGCCAGTGAGGCCAAAAGGCGCGGTGCCTTGCCCGGCTCCATCTGCCCGCCCGCGAACCTCTCGATCCAGCGAATAGAGCCGATCAATTGCACCACTTGCCAAAAGCAGGTCAAAAGACCGATCACAAAGACAAAGGCAATGAAACCATTCAGATAGGGGTTGGCCTCAAAGACCGGCATCACCTGAGGCAGCGCCAAAAACGCGCCCGCCCCCACAAGCCCAATGACAATCAGCATCAAAAAGACTTGTCGAACGGGTTGCGAGAATTGCGGTTTTGACTCAGATCCTGGGCGCGCCATATGTATCTCTGTTCTCAGGCGATGCGCCCGTGTGTTTATGATATGTCCACCCTACAGCACAAAAGCAACGACTTGCCAAGTTGCTAAGCCTTTAGGCCCCATGAGGCGGCGCAAACCTATGCGCGAAAGGCACAGTTTCAACCCATAGTCAGGGACCGCACCCGCATCTCTAGCCAGTGTAGATCAGGATCATGCAGCCCAAGCTCGGCTAAATGCGCGGTGGTGTTGAAGAGATATTCCGGGTTTGGCCCACCCCCGCCAACCGCGCCGGCGATGATCTGCGCCTGTTTTTCCAACGCCATGCCGCCGCAATACTGCACATGATCCGGGTCAATGATGTAAGTCACGGCCTCAACGCGTTGCCCCGGCAGATCTAGGGGAACCATGACCTCTTGATAGGCCGAAGAGACCAACTCCCTCTCGCGCAGGCCCGCCAAGGCGCTCTCCTCATGCCCCTCAGCCACCCGCATCGCCACCCCCGTGCACCGCGCCCCAGCTTGCGCATCAAGAGCCAGCACCAAACCAGGGCGCTCCTCAGTGCCGCGATGATGGATCGAGAGCATGCAAAAAGAGCGCGCATAGCCCGAAAGCGTCACGATCTGACGTTCCGCCACGTCAAAGCCAGGGTTCCACAACAAACTGCCATATCCGAACACCCACATTGCAAGATCCTCCTTGGGGCTGTAGCTCACAGGTCACAGCGTGTGTGAGACGTAACGAGGACAGCCAATAGCCCGGCATTCATACCAGTTTAATCCTGTTAGGCTATAGGCAAGAGCAAAGAGGGCGGCATGCGTAAAGCGCTTTGGATCATTGTTGGGCTCGCCGCGATGTGGTGCATCTGGTGGGCCATAGCTGCCTTTGGGCTCAGCAAAGGCGTGTCTGTCTGGTTTGAAGATCGGCGCGCGCATGGCTGGCGGGCAGAGCATGGGACAAGCGCACTCAATGGCTTTCCCGCGCGCATCGCCTACAGCCTTGATGATATTGCGCTTTATGATCCCGCCGCTGCGTTGGATCTCTCTATCCCAGGCCTCGTGATTGATGTCAGTGCGCTTTGGCCTGGTAACACCGAGCTGCGCCTGGCAGATGCGCCCACCCGTATCACAACGCCCCGACAGGCTTTAACAATCTCAACCACGCAGGCCAGCGCCAATATAGAGCTGCATCCCGGCACGGCCTTAGAGCTTGAAGCCTTGCGCGCCAATACCGGCCCGTTTCGAGTCGAAGACCGGCAGGGCCATGCGCTTTATGGCGGGCAAGCCGCGCTGATGTCCTTTGCGCAAGAGGCAGAGCAAACCCGCTATATCTGGCGATTTGAGGCAGATGCCTTCACCCCAGGTGATCGCCTGCGCCACCTGCTGAACTTGCCAAGCTCCTGGCCGCTGGTGTTTGAAACCTTTACCGGCCATGTGACAATCGACTTTGACGCCCCGCTTGAGCTGAACAATGTTGAAACACGCCCGCAACCCCAACGCATCAACATCTCCCAGCTAGAGGCCCATTGGGGCGAGATGCGGATTTTGGCGACCGGGGAAGTGGTTCAAGATGCACGCGGATATGCGCGCGGCGCTTTGGTGATCAAGGCCGAGAATTGGCCCCAGCTTTTGGATTTGGCCGTGGCCATGGGGCTGATGCTGGAAGAGTTCAAACCCCAAGCCACCAATATCCTCTCCGCGCTCGCCCAGGGCTCGGGCAAAACCAATGATCTGGATATCACGCTTACGTTCGAGGATGGGCGCACAAAGATCGGCATAATCCCCCTAGGCCCCGCCCCCCGTCTGGCGATCCGGTGAGAGTTTGAGCGAATTCCTCCCCCATGGAGGCGCATTGAGATGCTTTAAGAAGATAAACCATATCAAAATCTTGTGATCCGAAAGCCCCTCACCCGCGCCCCCTTCATTTGGCCGAAAATACCTTGCGGGGGTGTGGGGGTGCAAAACCCCCACGGTGCAAGGGTGGTTTCCGGGTGCCACCGCGCGCATCTCTCACGCAATCTTAACCAATCCCGCGTAGAACTCCTCCCACGAAGCTTCTAAGACGCGCGCTGTCAATGTGGCTGGAGCACGGGACGTTTGTGGGGTCCTACTAAGATCTCCTTCGTCACGATGGCGCGGATAGGAAAATGATGAGCAACCAACGGTACTCCGCTATTGACACGCGGTGATCATCGATGTCTGACGGGCCCGTTCCCTGTCCGAACCTCACTTTTCCCTTTTATTGATGTGCAACTCCGGTGGAATGGCTCCATGCGGGGCATTTTGTGCTGCCCGCTCGTGATGCCCGAGCGCCCGAAAACACTTGCTCTGTTAATCGAGCCTTGCACGCCTCGCATAGCAGGATTGCACAGCTAAGCTCCTGTTTTTGATATGAGTCAATGTGATCTGACCGAGCACGGGTTAGTGAGGGAATGTGATCTAGAGATGAAAAGGAGACCTCCCATGGACCACATTGGTAAAGCCCTCTCCGCCCTTGTAGCAGCTTTTGCAATTGCTGGCGCCGCTCAAGCTGAGCCGCTGCCCACTTCGGTTTGCGATGCACCTGCGGCAAGCTATGTTTCAGCTCTGGATGCAGGTGGCGCAGCGGATGTGATGCGCTCGGTTTTGGACAGCAGCGAGGCCCCGGCTTGCTTGGCAGCCCTGGATCAAGATGCCGCAAAAGATTGGTTCGCCGTTCTGTTCCACCCCGAATTTGTGAACCACTTGGTCGTCCAAGGCGATGCGGATAAAGCGCAGTGGAGCAAGCTTGCAGACATTCTGGAAGCCGCCTATGTGCCCGCAAATCCAGCCAACGCCTCCGGCTAAGGGCACCGCATCACATGATAAGTATGATCGCTGAGAGCCTGGGCGATGGCTATACGCTCGCCCTGGCTGGTTTGGTTGTTGGGCTGATCTTTGGCGCCTCCGCAGAGCAAAGCAAGTTTTGCCTGCGCGCAGCGGCGGTCGAGATTGGCCGATTTCATTTAGGGCCACGCTTTTCTGTCTGGCTCCTCACATTTTCCACCGGGCTGCTTTGGACCCAGATCATGCACGCCACCGGGATGATTGATCTGGGCGAGAGCCGCTGGCTTGCCTCCCCCGGCACGATGTCGGGCGCGATCATTGGCGGCTTGGTTTTCGGGGCTGGCATGATTCTCTCCAAGGGTTGTCCTGGGCGGCTTCTGGTGCTGGGAGCCACCGGCAATATGCGCTCGATCCTGTCGGGTCTGGTCTTTGCCGTCGTCGCGCAGATGAGCCTTTATGGCCTCTTTGCCCCGATCCGAAACGCGGCATCCAATATTTCCATTACCGCTGGCCCGAACCCACATATTCTGAGCGAAGCGGGTTTGCCTGACTGGGCTGGCATCGCAATCGGGATCGCCTGCGCAGCGCTGGCCCTTTGGGTGTCTTGGCGCAACCGTGTGTCGTTCCGCGTGCTCATGTTCGGCAGCGGCGTGGGCTTTGCGGTCGCGATGGGCTGGTATCTGACCTATGCCGCCTCGATGGTGAGCTTTGATCCTGTGAGCATTGGCAGCTTGACCTTTTCAGGCCCCTCCGCAGAGACCTTGATGTTCGTTCTCACGCAAGACGCACCGCTTGGCTTTGATGTGGGGCTGGTGCCCGGTGTGTTCCTGGCCGCCTTTGCCTCGGCCGCCATTTCGGGCCGCTTGCAATGGCAAGGCTTTGACGGTGTCGGCGCAATGGGGCGGTATTTAACCGGCGCAGCGCTTATGGGATTTGGCGCGATGACCGCAGGCGGGTGCACCATTGGCGCGGGCGTGACCGGAGGCTCTACCTTTGCGTTAACTGCTTGGATTGCCTTGATCTCTATCTGGTTTGGTGGCATGATCACTGACGCGATCTTACGCAGCGGCATTATTCACTCCGAAGCCAGCCCATCGACAGCGTAAGAACACTTCGCTAGGTCTTCCCCGTAACAAGGGAGGGCCTAGCTTATGAACCGATCAGATTTCCCGCCAGAGTTCATTTTCGGCACCGCCACCTCTGCCTATCAGATTGAGGGCACGCGCTTTGGGCGCTGCGGGCCCAGCCATTGGGATCTTTTTGCCCATCAAGGCGGCACGGCAGCGCGGCAAAATGGTGAGATCGCCTGCGCGCATTACGAAAAATGGCCCGGTGATTTCGATTTGATTCGCGAGGCCGGATTTGACGCCTATCGCTTTTCCATCGCATGGCCGCGCATTCAGCCCGAGGGCAAGGGGCGCGCGCTTAAAGAGGGGCTCGATTTTTATGACCAGCTGATTGACGGGCTGCTGGCACGGGGGATCGCGCCGCATCTGACACTGTATCACTGGGATTTGCCGCTGGCCCTGGCGGAGAAAGGCGGCTGGAGCAATCGCGACACAGCGCTGCGCTTTGCCGATTATGCGGAAATGGTGAGCTATCGGTTCCAGGATCGGCTCACCTCGATTGCCACGATCAATGAGCCCTGGTGCGTCAGTTGGCTGTCGTATTTCTTGGGCCATCATGCGCCGGGCGCGCGGGATCTGCCAAGCGCTGTGAAGGCGATGCATAATGTGATGGTGGCCCATGGCACTGCGCTAGAGGCGATGCGGGCCGCTGGGATCACTTGCGATTTGGGCATCGTGCTGAATATGGAGACCGCCACCCCCGCCACCGACCGCGATGAAGATCGCTACGCCGCTGAAATACAGGATGGGATTTACAATCGCTGGTTTGCGAGCGCGCTATTTCATGGGGCCTATCCGCGCGATATTCTCGACTATCTGGAGCCGTATCTGCCAACAGGCTGGCAAGAGGATATGCCAAGCATCTCAGCGCCTATGGATTGGCTCGGGCTGAATTATTACACGCGCTCCGTGATCGCAGATGATGGCAGCGGGCAATTTCCCTATGGGCGGGCGGTTTTGCCGACATATGATCCCAGCAATAAGCAGCGCTCAGCCATGAATTGGGAGATCTATCCCCAAGGACTGAGCGAGTTCCTCACCCGCCTGCATCGCGATTACTCCAAAGACCTGCCCCTGATGGTGAGCGAAAATGGCATTGCCTGCACCGATATTCTGCGCGATGGCACGGTACAGGACAGCCAACGCATCGACTATTTCGCCGCCCATCTAGAGGCCGTGCAAGAGGCGATCACCCAAGGCGCCCCGGTCAAGGGCTATTTCGCCTGGTCGCTGCTGGATAATTTCGAATGGGCCTTTGGCTATGATCAACGCTTTGGCCTGGTGCATGTAGATTTCGAAACCCAAACCCGCAGCCCCAAAGCCTCTTGGTCCTACTGGCAAGCGTTTTTGGGTTAGCAAGGCCCTACTCGATCTCTAAAAGGATGCCATGATATCTATAATCGCGCCCTTCAAACCCATAAAATGCTGTGTGTATTAACACCGCAATTGTTGTGACTTCACTATTGTCAGGCGAGAGATGAACGGCTCCGATGCGATAGCCAAGAGGGCAGCCCGCCCCTATTTCCACAGGCCGTTTTTGGTGAACTAAGGCTTCGCTCTCGCCGTTTTTGGATAGTGTCAGCTGATAACCCGCCAACTCCTCCACCACCTCGGCGCAGGGTGGCTTGGAAGATTGGGCCTTTTCAAAGAGCTCGTGCAATCTCAACTCATAAACGCCAGCATGAAGCGTTTCCGAAAAGACAGGTGTGAATGAGGCGCGGTGCCAATCAGCAGATAGCTCTGTGATGGGGTTGAAAACCAAAGTTGTCCCTGGATCTTTCTCAAATGCCGCCAGCTCAAAGTTGCCAAGATCTTGAGAAAATTCTTGCCGTGTCTCAGCTATGCTGAGCGTTCCGGTCCGATCAACAAACTCGATGGTCCTATTCCCAGAACCATCTTTAGACACAATGTGCCTGTTCACGTAAGCGAAGCCCGAACCGTCTTCCTCACCAAACTCTTCGAATGAAAAAATAGAACCGTCATCCGAAAACCCGATGATTTCTAAATTTGATGCATCGCCAGAAAACGCGGGCATCCCAAAGCAGGTGGCAATTATGACCGGGCCGAAATGAGTGATCGCTCGCAGATGCATGATATTTCCCTTCTTCAATACCCCGTTCTCGGCCCCTCTGGAACGCCCCAACATACTCTCCAATTAAAACAAATGCGCCAGCTCTGGATCGAAGCTGAAATCGACCTCTTGCCCATGTGTGAGTTCGACCGTTTCAGAGGTCGTAAAGCGGAACGGGGCGCCCGAAGCGGTGATCAGCTCGACCACCGTTTCCGTTCCCAGCCGCTCGATCAGGGTGATTTTCCCGCTCAGCGGGCCTTCTGGTTGTAGCACCAAATGTTGCGGGCGGATGCCAAGCCTTACCTTCTGGCCCGGCTGTTTACGGCCCACAAGCCGCACCGGGCCGCCCGCGAGTTCTGAGCCCTCAAAGAACCCGCCGCTTGAGGTCAGCTCTGCCAGCCGGCCCTCGAAGAAGTTCATTTTAGGGGAGCCGAGAAAGCCCGCGACGAACTCATTATCAGGCTTATTGAACAGATCCATGGGCGCGCCGACCTGCATCACTTCGCCGTCTTTCAGCACAACGATTTTATCGGCCAGCGTCATCGCTTCGACCTGATCATGGGTCACATAGATGGTGGTTGCGCCGAGCTGGGCATGCAGCTTAGCGATCTCAACCCGCGTATCATGGCGCAGCGCCGCATCCAGGTTGGAGAGCGGCTCATCGAACAAAAACACCTCCGGGTCGCGCACAATGGCCCGGCCAATAGCAACACGCTGGCGCTGTCCCCCAGACAGAGCGGCAGGGCGGCGGTCCAGCAAATGCTCCATCTGCAGGATCTTAGCCGCAGCGGTTACGCGGTCAGAAATCTCGCGCTTGGAAAGGCCCTGAAGATCGAGCGAGAAGGCCATGTTGTGATACACGCTCATATGCGGGTAAAGCGCGTAAGATTGAAACACCATGGCGATGCCCCGCTTGGAGGGGGGCAGATCATTTACCGCGCGCCCGGCAATGTTGATCTCGCCGGTAGAGAGCGTCTCAAGCCCCGCAATCAGCCGCAGCAAGGTGGATTTCCCACAGCCCGAGGGGCCGACGAAGACCACGAACTCACCCTTTTCGATCTGCAAATCCACATCGCGGATCACATGGGTTTTGCCAAAGGATTTATTGACTTTGTTCAGCTCGACCTGGGCCATTTACAGTTCCTCAAACGACGCGGTGAGCGCCTGAAAATCAAAGCGGCAGCGCAGGCGCTGTGTCTGCGAGATACGATCAAAGATGATCTCATGCTCCCCACCCGTCAGCGCGCTCATCTCGTTACCTGCCATTATCGCATCTTGCGATTTGCGCCAGTTCAGAAAGGCGGCAAGTTCCTGATAGACGGATCCCGGCCTTTGTGCCTCATCCAGGGCGGCACTGGCGAGATGGGGTTCATGCACAGGCAGCCAAGTTTGGCCCGCGCTGGAAAAGCCACCATTTGGCGCATTGCGCTCCCAAACCATCGGCGTGCGGCAGGTGTCACGGCCAAGAAATTCAGGCGCAAATTCAATGCCCCAAGGATCTTGCATGCGCTCTAGCGGAATGTCATGTGCATCATGCAGCGCCAGCTCTTCGCCCTGGTAGATGCAGGTGGAGCCGATCAGGCAGAGCTCAAGTTTCAAGAGCAGCAGTTGCAGCGCCTGCATCTGAGTCTCATCCAGCCCAAGGGGCGCAAGTTGACGGGTCGCGGAGCGGGGCACGTCATGGTTGGAAAAGGCAAAGCTGAGCCGCCCTGTGCCGTTAAAGGCCGCAATTGCATCGGTGATCGCGCCCTTGAGCTCCCCCACCGTCAGCCCCGCCCAGGCGAGCAGGTTGAAATTATAGGTCGCATGCAATCGCCCCGGCGCGGTGAAGCTCTGACTGGCCGCAACCGGATCATCGCCATGCAGCTCACCCATCAGGAACCTGTCGCCATATTCATCAGCGATTTTGCGATAGGCTTCGCTAAAGACCTGGATTTCTGGCTGGTTGAGCTGCGCGCTATCATGCAGCTGGCGGAAAAAGGGCTGTTGTTGCTGGGGCAGCGGGCCGGGCACAAAATCGGGATTGGCCGCATTATCGCGGTAGCTCGTGCTGGCATTGATCGTATGCACTGCATCCAGGCGAAACCCATCCACGCCGCGATCAAACCAGAAGCGCGCCACATCGCACAGGGCCTCTGTCACCTTCGGGTTGGCGTGGTTCAGATTGGGCTGGCTGGGCAGGAAGTTGTGCAGGTAGTATTGCTGGCGACGCGGCTCCCAGCTCCAGGCGCGCCCGCCAAAGAATGAGAGCCAATTTGTCGGGGCCGAGCCATCGGGCAAGGGGTCTACCCAATGGAACCAATCGGCCTTTGCATTGTCACGCGATTGGCGGCTTTCCTCAAACCAGGCATGTTGGTCAGAGCAATGGGCGGGCACGATATCGACCATCACCTTGAGCCCCAGCGAATGCGCCCGCGCAATCAGTGCATCAAAATCGGCCAGCGTGCCATATTCGGGATTCACATCACAGTAATCGGCCACATCATAGCCGAAATCCTTTTGCGGCGAGACATAGAACGGGCTGATCCAAATCGCATCCACGCCCAGGTTCGCGATATACTCAAGGCGCGAGGTGATGCCCGGCAGATCGCCAATCCCGTCGCCATTGCTGTCTTGAAAGGAGCGCGGATAGATCTGGTAAATAACCGCTGTTTCCCACCACTGCATAGCTTAGCCTCCCTTAACCGAGCCCGCGAGCAAGCCGCGGATAAAGTAGCGCTGCATCGACAGAAACACGATCACCGGGATGATGATCGAAATCACCGCCGAGGCGTTCAGCAGATGCAGCTGATCTTTGAACGTGCCAAGTTGCTTTTGCAGCCGGATTGGAAACACCAGATCCGCGCTATCGGCAGGCCCGATATAGAGCGCCACAATAAGATCATTCCAGACCCATAGGAATTGGAAAATCCCGAAAGAGGCCAGAGCGGGCACCGAAAGCGGCACGATGAGTTTCACGAAAATCTGCAAATGGTTGGCCCCATCAATACGCGCGCTTTCCAGCAGCTCTTTGGGTAGCCCGACGATATAATTGCGCAACAGGTAAATCGCCAGCGGCAGGCCAAAGGCGGTATGGGTAATCCACAAGCTGGCAAAGGTTTTCGAGGGCACTTGGCAGCTCCTTGTCGCTTCACAATCGCTCAGCCAAGCATTCAGCTCTGTGGCCCAAGAGGCAATGCCGGTAAAGCCCGACAGGATGGGTAAGAACGCAAGCTGCGTTGGCACCACTAGCAGAGAGACCACCAGGGCAAAGAGCCAATCGCGCCCCGGAAAGCGCATCCAGGCAAAGGCATAGGCCGCAAAGGCGGCGATGGTGATGGGGATAATCGTTGCGGGGATTGTCACGATGAACGAGGAAATCAACGCATTGGGCACGTTCTTGTTCTCAAACAGCACCTCAACATAGGCATCTAGCCCAAAGACCGGATCTTGCAGAATAAAGGCATCCAGGTTCTTGGGCTTAGGCGCACTGGCCTCGTCAAAGCGCCAGGTGAAATCGCCATTGCCCTGAAACACGAATACCCCATCGCGCACATTCATCGGCTCGCCCGCAAAAATGAGCTGGCGGATAAGTTTGGTTTTGCCGGGGTTATCAGGGTCGGGCACGCGCCCTTTGAACAGGATCGAGTTCACCTGCCCGTCCACACGAAAGCTCTCGCGCTCTTGATTGAGGCGCTCAAAGATATTGCCGCTCAGCTCGGTAAAGGCCTGGGTCTCGCCGCGATCATGGGTGCCAAAGCGATGGCCCAGCTCGGTTGGGGTGAAGGCGGTCCAAAAGCCCGAGGTTTTCGATGCCACTTCCGAGCGCATCGAGGTTGTGACCAAAGCCACAAACGGCACCACCCAAATGAACACAATCAGCAGCAGCACGACATGTTTTAACGACCGGCTTATCATCGTCAGTGCCCCATCTCACGTTGCTCTTTGCGAATGCGCCAAGCGTTGAACAGCATGATCGGCAGCACCGTCAGCATCATCATAATCGCAATGGCCGCAAAGAGATTTTCGACATTATCGCCCCCGACGGACCAATTGTTACGCGCATTCTCCATCATGGTCGCCAGCAACAGCTTGTCATCGTCATTGGCCGACAGCGCATAGGGAATGTCAAACATCTTGAGCACGATCACAACAAGCGTGGTCCACACCACAAGAACCGTTGAATAGATCTGCGGCAGCTTAATGCGGAAAAACATCTGAAACGGGTTGGCCCCATCAATTGTTGCGGCCTCGATTGTATCTTGCGGCACGCCCCGCAAAGCGGCGGAAAAGATCACCATGGCAAAGCCGGTCTGCACCCAGACCAGGATCCACATCAAAAAGAAATTCCCCCAAAAGCGCAGCGCATAGAGCGGCTCGTTATATTCCGCGCCATGGCCCAGCAGCGCTTTGAGCAGGCCAATTTGGTAAGAGGGGGTGAGCCCGTTAATCGCCTCTTGCGGCTCAATGCCTCCACCGGCAAAGATATTGCGCCAAATCACCGCCGCGCCCACAAAAGAGATCGCCATAGGCACAAAGATAAAGGTCTTAGCCACAACGCCCCAGCGCACCGAATCCGCCAGCACCGCAATCAACAGCCCAAGCGCGATGCACACCGTGGGCACCAGGATCAACCACATGAGAGAATTGCGCATCGCAAAGCGGAACTGCTCATAGCCCAAGGCGCTTTTATCCCAGATAAAGGCATAATTGCGCGTGGTCAGCGTGCCATCGGCCTCTTGGAACGACAGGCTTAGGGTCGAAAAGGCGGGCAGCAAAAGAAAGAGCAGCACCAAGACAATCGCCGGGCCGATAAAGATCCACGGCTGGATCGCCTCAACAATCAGTGATTGCCGCCCGATCTGATCCCGCGCCACCATGCGCGCCAGCCGTAAATTCAGCCAATTGGTGATCCAGAAATAAAGGAATGACACAGCCACCGCGATCACGATTGAGCGCAGCGCAAAGCCGATTTTGGAAAACCGCTCTACCGTGTCGAAGGTATCGAAACTCCAGGCAAAACGCTCATGCATCCAAAGGCCAAGAGCCGCCATGGCATCATCCAGCGGCGCGGTGATCACATAGGCCGTCACCGCCACGAGCGGCAGCAAAACGATAACAGTCAGCGCGATTGCCAAGCCATTGCCCGCAATCATAGGAGATACTCGCATCAGGTGTCTCAATCAAAAATGAGAGGGCAGCATCTGCCCCCTCGGTTTCAGGTATTTACTTGATCGCATCCCAAGCGGCTTGGATATTATTCGCCGTTGTTTCAGCATCTTGACCATTGGCAAAGGCGGTCATTTCTGACCAGAACGCGCCCGCACCAATCGCCCCTGGCATCAGGTCAGACGCATCAAAGCGGAAGGTGGTCGCAGAGGTCAGGATTTCGCCCTGTTTGCGCAGAGCTGGCGTTGCATAAGCGTCCAAGCTGGCCCCTTTATGCGCGGTCAAGAACGTGCCCTGGCTCATCCACGCCTCATGGGCCGAGGCCTCTTTCATGAACTCAAAAAACGCGCGCGTGGCTGGTGACTCCTTGGTCATGGTCCAAAGCGTGCCTGCCCCCAGAACCGGGTTGCCCAGATCGCTGTCAGCGAAAGGTGGGAAGTAGAAGAAATCCGCCTCGCCATTTGCCACCTCTTCGCCTTTCTTGGGGAAGAAGGCCGGGATAAAGGACGCCTGGCGGTGCATCATGCAAGAGGCCGGTGATGAAAACAGACCCTTAGGCGCATCGCCAAAGAAGGTCGTCGCCACAGAAGAGCTACCGCCCGCCACATAGTCGTCATTGCGCGAGAATTGCCCGTAAAGCTTCATCGCGTTCAGCACTTCTGGGCTGTTAAAGGCCAGCTCGTTGGACACCCATTTGTCGTAGTTTTCGGGCGTGGTGGTGCGCAGCATCAGATCTTCCATCCAATCTGTCGCGGTCCAACCCGTGGCATTGCCGGACTCAACCCCGATACACCAAGGCGTATTGCCATCCTCCACCATTTGATCAGAAAGCGCGATCAGATCTTCCATCGTGGCCGGGATCTCATAGCCGTTATCTTCGAACTGCTCGGGTGAATACCAAACCAGGGATTTCAGGTCTTTCTTAAAGGCAAATCCGTAGAAATTCTTAGTGCCATCGCCATCTGCATAAGTGCCCAGATCCACCCAGGACTGGCCCGCACCATAATTTGCGGCCATCCAATCTGCGGTGTCTTGCCCCAAAGGCACCAGATGCCCCTCTTTCGCCATATCCCCGGCCAGCCCTGGCTGCGGGAAAATCGCGATATTGGGCGCATTGCCCGAGCGCAGATCGGCCACAATCAGCGCCGCAAAGTCGCGCGAGCCGGAATATTTCACAACAGCGCCTGTGGCCTTTTCAAAGCAGCTCACCGTGTTGGTCAGCATCTCTTCGTCCTTGCCCTCCATCGAGCCCATGATGGTGATCACCTCACCCTCAAAGCTGCCCAGATCCCCCAGCTTTGAGGGCGTGTCACACACATCCGCAAATGCCGCGCCCGCGCCGCTCACCGCGATTGCCGCAGCCGTTCCCAATAGAGCTCTCATTCTCATCTCATCCTCCCGAAAAGCAATGCGGCTGCTTGAGTGCCGCTTATCAACAATAAAACCGTAAACCGATTTTTAGGGATGTCAAAGCGCATTCACGCGTAAATCCTGTGCAACCAACCTTGCGCTTTCAGGCCGAAGCGGACATGAAGCCGGGGACCGTGCGCCCGCGCCCACCGCCAGTTCACGTTGAAAAACCCTTATTTTCTTTGGCCCCCAGATGAGGCACTGCTATGACCAATGATCAACTCATCGCTAAATTCCACGAAATCGTCGGGCGGCGCCATGTCCTCACGCATGCGCGCGCAACCGCCCGGTTCCGCAAAGGCTTTCGCTCCGGCCAGGGCGAGGCGCTTTGCGTGGTGCAACCCGGCACGTTGCTTGAGCAATGGAAGGTTTTGCAGGCCTGCGTTGCCGCCGACAAGATCGTGATCCTGCAAGCCTCCAATACCGGACTGACCGAGGGCTCTACCCCTAAGGGGCGCTATGATCGCGATGCGGTCCTGATCAATGTCTCGCGCATGGACAGTCTGCATTTGCTGCAAGGCGGGGCCCAAGTGCTGAGCCTGCCGGGTGCCACGCTCTTTGAGCTGGAAAAACAACTGCGCCCGCTCAATCGTGGCCCCCATTCGGTGATCGGCTCCTCTAGCATCGGCGCGTCGATCCTGGGCGGTGTGTGCAATAATTCGGGCGGCTCGCTCTGTGAACGCGGGCCCAGCTATACCGAGCTGGCGCTGTTTGCTCAGGTTAATGCGGAGGGTGAATTACAACTCGTCAATCACTTGGGCCTAGATCTGGGCGAAACCCCCGAAGAAATCCTCACCCGGCTTGAGACAGGGGATTTTGACAAAAACGCGCCCACCCCCGCGGGGCGCAACGCCTCGGATCCAGATTACACCACCATCCTGCGCGACGTGGAGGCCGATACCCCCTCGCGTTATAATAATGATGATCGCCTGCTTTATGAGGTCTCAGGCTGCGCGGGCAAACTTGCGGTCTTCGCCGTGCGCCTGGACACATTCCCAAATTACGAACGCGAACAAGTGTTCTATATCGGCACAAATGACCCCAGCGATCTGACCGAGCTGCGCCGCCATATCCTGAAAGAGTTCGACACCCTGCCCGTCTCTGCCGAATATGTGCATCGCGAATGCTTTGATATCGCGGCCAAATACGGCAAAGATACGCTGGTGATGATTGACAAGCTGGGCACCGACCGCCTGCCGATGTTCTTTGCCCTGAAAGGCGCGGTGGATTCCTGGCTGAACAAATTCCGGCTCACGCGCGGCTTTACGGATAAATTCATGCAACTGGCCTCAAGGCTCTGGCCCGAGCATTTGCCGAAATTCCTCTATGACTATCGCGATCGCTATGAGCACCATTTGATCCTGAAAATGCATGATGGCGGGATTGAAGAGGCGGCCGCCTTTCTGCCGGGTTTCTTTGCGGGGCGCAGCGCGGAGTTTCGCACCTGCACGGCGCGCGAGGCGAAACTGGCCGGGCTGCACCGCTTTGCCGCAGCCGGGGCGGCGGTGCGCTATGGGCATGTGCATGCCAGCGAGGTCGAAGAAATCCTAGCGCTCGATATCGCCCTGCGCCGCAATGACCGCAACTGGTTCGAGCGTCTGCCCAAAGAGATCACCGACCAGCTCGCAGGAAAGGTCTATTATGGCCACCTGATGTGCCATGTGATGCACCAGGACTATATCGTGAAAAAGGGCTGCGATCCCAAGGCGCTCAAATCCGCAATGCTGAAAATCCTAGACACCCGCGGCGCAGAATACCCCGCCGAGCACAATGTCGGCCATCTCTACACCGCCAAGCCCAAGCTGGCCGCGCATTACAAGGCGTGCGATCCCACAAACACGTTCAACCCAGGGATCGGGAAAATGTCAAAGGCCAAGCATTACGGGTAAGCGACTCCAGGGCTTATCCCAAACTGCGCCCCCCTTCATTTGGCTAAAAATACCTTGCGGGGGTGTGGGGGTGCAAAACCCCCACTTTGCTGAAATTCGGGTTTTCTCCGCAGGTTGGTCTATATCCCGAAGCTACACAGGTTGCCTGCACTCAGATTCCGCATTTAACGATTGCCTCAGCCAGGATTGGCACGGTATTAGCGTTCAGGCCCGCGATATTGAGGCGGCTGTCTCCAACCATATAGATCCCGTGCTCAACGCGCAGTTTCTCAACAAGCTCGGGCGTTGTGCCCAGGCGTGAGAACATGCCCCGGTGCTGGGCGAGAAATCCAAAACGATCCGAGCCCGAGAGCCGTTGCAGCTCACCCGCCAGCGCGGTGCGCAGATCAAGCATGGACAGGCGCACCGCCTCCAGCTCCGCTTTCCAATCAGCGCAAAGCTCTGGCGTGGTCAGCACAGTTGTCACCACCCGCGCCCCATGATCGGGCGGGAAAGAATAGTTCTGCCGGTTCAAAAAGGCCAACGTGCTCTGGTTCAGCCCCTGCGCCGCCTTGTTCTGGCTCACCAGCATCAAAAGCCCGGTGCGCTCGCGATACACGCCGAAATTCTTGGAGCAGCTCGCCGCAATCAGCATCTCAGGCACCGCAGCGGCAATTTTGCGCGTGGCAGCGGCATCTTCGTCCAGACCATCGCCAAAGCCCTGATAGGCGATATCCACCATCGGGGTCGCGCCGGTCTTCAAAAGGCTCGCAATCACCGCATCCCATTCAGCAGAATTGAGGTTCGCGCCGGTTGGGTTATGGCAGCAGCCATGCAGCAAAACGATGTCATCAGGGCCCGCCTGGGCAATATCCTCAAGCATGCCGCCCGCATCCACGCTGCGGCTCTCAGCATCGAAATAGCGATAGGGCACCACCTGCATCCCGAGATATTTCAAGATCGACAGATGGTTCGGCCAGGTTGGATCGGACACAAAAATCCGCCCCCCCGGACGCGCCATTTTCGCCAGCTCAAAGGCCTGACGGCAGGCACCTGTCCCGCCCGGAGTGGCCACGGCAGAAACCGTTTCACGCGCCACGCTATCGCCCAGCACCAGTTCAATCATCGCATCGCTAAAGGCCGGATCACCCGCAAGCCCGGTATAGGATTTGCTCTCTTGGCTCTCCCAAACCAGCTTTTCAGCGGCCTTGACCGCACGCATCACCGGCGTTTTACCGCTCGCGTCCTTATACACCCCCACGCCCAGATCGATTTTCGTCTCGCGCGGATCCTCGCGAAACATCTGCATCAGCATCAAGATTTTATCGGCAGGCTGCGCCTGGAGGGTTTCGAACATCACGCGTCTCCGGTTGCTATGGGAAGGGTCGGGAATTGACCCCATTCACTCCAACTTCCATCATAGAGAGACCAATCTTGCTTGCCAAGCCGCTCAAGCGCGAGACACAGCACCGCAGCCGTGACGCCAGAGCCGCAAGAGGTAATGACAGGCTGGGACAGATCCACGCCCGCCGCCTCAAAAATCGCGCGCAGCTCTTCGGGCTCTTTCAGGGTTTGCCCATCATTGAGCAAGGTGTTGAAGGGAACATTGCGCGATCCTGGAATATGGCCGGAGCGCAGACCTGGGCGCGGCTCGGGGGCCTCTCCACGAAACCGCTCTGCGGCGCGGGCATCGACGATTTGTATCGTGCCGCGTTTGCTGGCTTGGCTGACTTGTGTGACATCGCGCACCAGATGGCTTTGACGGCGCACCACCATATGCCGCTCGCGGATCACCGGGGGTAAATCCTCGATCGCGCGCCCTTCCGCCTGCCATTTAGGAAAGCCGCCATCAAGCACGGCCACATCCGCATGGCCCATGAGCTTAAAGAGCCACCAGACACGCGCGCATGACATGATCCCCATCCCGTCATAAACTACGATCTGATGCCCGTCGCCCACACCCATTTTACGCATGCGGGACATGAACTTTTCGACCGGCGGCACCATATGGGGCAGCTCTGAGCGGTGATCGGAAATCTCGTCGATATCAAAGAAGCGCGCACCAGGAATATGCGCGGCCTCATATTCCGCCACAGGATCGCGCCCGGCAGCAGGCATATACCAAGAGCCATCCAGCACCCGCAAATCAGGATCTTTAAGATGCTCGGCCAGCCATTCTGTGGATACTAAGGTTTTGGGATCGTCCTGCATCTGCGCACCTCACTCTGCCACGCCCTATCCGCTATGCTTAAGGGGCTGCGCAGGGTTAAGCAAGGCGGGCGGTGCTTGATTGGCACTATTGCAAGATGTTCCACATGGGGGGATGGCTGCAATTTCAGCAAAGTGGGGGTTTTGCACCCCCACACCCCCGCCCCGTATCAGATAAGGTATTTACTGGCCAAATGAAGGGGGCGTTTTTTGCGGTATGTTTAGACAGGCACTTTGCCCGAAATCTCTTCCCATGCGCGGTTGATTTCGATGATGCGCTTTTCGGCGATGAGCCGGGCCTCCAGCGGCACGCCCCGTGCGATCAACGCATCCGGGTGGTTGTCGCGTACCAGTTGCCGCCAGGCGGTGCGGATTTGGTCCATGGGCATATCCGGGCGCACTCCGAGCACATCATAGGCGTTTTTGTCCTTATCGGGGACAAAGCGGGCGCGCATGGCGTGATACTCTGTGGGCGGCAAATCCAGGATTTCGGCCACGCGCGTCAGAAACGCGTCCTCATAAGGATGATAGACCCCATCGGCCAGCGCGATGTGAAACAGCCCCTCTAACAGATCGCTCAAGGCTTGGGGATGACCGGCAAACATGCCACGAATTTGGCTCGCATAAACCTCAAACCCGGCCGCATCCTGGCGTGCTAGGTTAAACACCCGCGCCGCCCCTGGCTCATCTTTCTGAGCGATATGGAAAATCTCGCGAAAGGCCGTCACTTCATCGCGGGTCACAAGCCCATCAGCCTTGGCCATCTTGGCCCCCAGCGCGATCACAGCGATGGTAAAGGCCACCGAGCGCTCGGGCGGGGCGCGCAAATGCTCGAATATCGCGCTGAGCCCTTGGCCCAAAGCCAGCGCAGAGAGCGCTTCACGTATTCGCGTCCAGATCGACATGGGCTGCCTTATACAGGAGATGAGACCGCCTGTTAACGATAGAGCGATTTCATCATTAAAATCAAATCCAAACGCTGGCCAAATTTCTGCGCGATGCTTGGCATATGCCCAACCTGGGTAAATCCAGTGCGCTTATGAAAAGCCAGCCCCGCCGCATTGGCCCCAGAGATACCGCCGACCAGATGCCGCATCCCGGCGGCTTTGGCCTGTTCTTCAAGCGCATATAATAGGGCTCGTGCATTGCCCTGCCCCGCTGCCTCTGGGCGCAAGTAGATGGAATGTTCTACCACATCTGCATAGCCGGGGCCTGCGCGAAAGGGCACATATGTGGCAAAACCTATGATCTCGCTTTGAGGCTGGCAGACGAGAATGGGCGCAGTTTCCAGGAGTTGGGCGATACCGGCCTCGGTTTTCAGCTCTGTGGTGAAGGTGACAAAGCTGGTCTCAATCCAATAATTCCAGATCTGCGCGATGTCTGCGCAGTCGCTCCGCGTGGCGGGCCGGATCACTTTGACAGGCTCCGCACCCCATGCGGGGTGTCGAACTCGGCCCAGATCTTGGCAGGTCCGGTTTCAAACACGATACGGTTATCTGAAAGGCGATGCCCCAGCACCTGCTTAAGCTCTTGCGCTTGGGGGTGCACCACCGTTAGACGCGTCAGCCGCACCCCGCGCGGTGTCAGGGCTGCGGCTGGCTGTGTCTCACTTTGCCAAGACAGCAGTGCGGGGGCGCAATTGTCAAAAGGCAAGATCCCGCTCTCGGGCACGGCCATCTGCCATTGATATTGTCCACGCACCAAATCGACCGGCGCGCCCAAGGGAGCGTCTATTTCCGCCAGGGCCGCCGGTAAATCTGCGCTGCGGCAAATCCAATTACTGAGCCGCGCGCGCCCCGCAAAGCGATCCAGATCAAACCAGCGCGCGCGTTCCGGCCTGGGGGCATTTGGATCAATCGCAATGGCCTCTAGGTAAAGCCCGCCCTCAAGCGCCAAAAGCGCGTTATGCGTGCCAAACACCGCATGCGCGCCGCCCATCTGCATGGGCACGCCAAGCGCCTCTTCGACATATGCGCGCGCCTCGTCCAGGCTTGCCCCGCTGACGGCAATGTGATCAAGTTCCAACATATTCCCGGCTTCACGAATTAATCATATCTTACGGCTAAGATAACATTGATTTTTGGGACATGCACCCCAATTGGTGACGCAAAACAATACAGGGCTATACCAGAATGCTACTTCGCGCCATTGATCGTCTATTCCGCCATGAAGCCTTTGGGGGCATTTTGCTGATGCTCTCAGCCTTTGCGGCGATGATTGTCGCAAATTCCAGCCTCGCGCCAATTTATGACGGGGTGCTGAACAAAGATTATATCGGCGTGACCTATAACGGCGAGGGCATCAATAAGCCTGTTGTTCTGTGGATCAATGACGGGCTCATGGCGGTGTTTTTCTTTTTGATCGGGCTTGAGCTCAAGCGTGAGATGCTGGAGGGGAAGCTGAAAAACCCCTCTGATGTTGTTCTGCCTGGGGTTGCTGCGATTGGCGGTATGGCGCTGCCTGCGGTGATATTTGTCGCCATCAACTGGAACGCGCCGGTGAACCTGACGGGCTGGGCGATCCCTGCTGCAACCGATATTGCCTTTGCTTTGGGGATTTTGGCCCTTGTGGGGAGCCGCGCGCCATCGTCCTTGAAAGTGTTCCTGCTGACCTTGGCCATTCTTGATGATCTGGGGGCAATTGTCATTATCGCGCTGTTCTATACGGCTGATCTAAAGGTGGATTATCTTTACCTAGCGCTTATCCCGCTGCTGGGGCTGATCTGGCTGAATATCACGGGCGCGCATCGCATTGCCCCGGCGATCTTGCTGGGCGCGATTATGTGGTTCTTTGTGCTCAAATCAGGTGTGCATGCGACCCTGGCCGGGGTGGTCACCGCCTTTTGCATTCCGCTCAAAGACAAATGGGGCAAGTCGCCGCTGCACTCGCTTGAGCATGGTTTGACGCCTTATGTGCTCTACCTGATTATCCCGATTTTCGCCTTTGCCAATGCGGGCGTGGTGCTGAAGGGCATGACATTTGGCGATCTGCTACAGCCACTGCCGCTGGGCATTGCGCTGGGGCTCTTGATAGGAAAGCAGGTGGGGGTCTTTGGCCTAACGATGTTGATGGTGAAAACAGGGATGGCGCGCATGCCTCATGGCGCGACTGCGCTGCATATTTACGGTATTGCCTGCCTGGCCGGGGTTGGCTTTACCATGTCCTTGTTCATCGGATCCTTGAGCTTTGCGGACCCCGCGCTGATGAACGCGGTGCGCGCGGGCGTCTTGTCGGGATCCGTGATATCGGGCGTGATGGGCTATGTCGCCCTGATGCTCGCAGCAGCCGCAAGCCGAGAAGAGGCCGCGGCGTAGGGATCTGGAAAACGGGCCGAGGGTTTGGAAACCCCCGGCCCGTTGATCATCAAGCAGAGCGAATGAGGCGCAGAATATCGCGTGCGGCATCGGGGATATTGGTGCCGGGGCCAAAGATCGCCTTCACCCCTGCCTCCTGCAAGAACGCATAATCTTGCTGCGGGATCACGCCGCCGCAGATCACGATGATATCCTCTGCATCCGCCTCTTTCAGCGCTTGGATCAGTTGCGGGGCCAGGGTTTTATGCCCGGCCGCTTGCGAGGAAATCCCGATCACATGCACATCATTGTCAACGGCATCTTGCGCAGCTTCGGCGGGGGTTTGGAACAGCGGACCCACATCCACGTCAAAGCCGATATCCGCAAAGGCCGTGGCAATCACCTTGGCACCGCGATCATGGCCGTCTTGGCCCATTTTCACCACCAGCATACGCGGGCGACGTCCTTCGGCCTCGGCGAAATCCTCCACATCTTTCTGGATCGCCTCAAAGCCCGCATCGCCCTCATAGGCGGCACCATAAACCCCCGCGAGCGTTTTCACCTCTGCGCGATGACGACCAAATACGTTTTCCATAGCCTGTGAAATCTCTCCTACTGAGGCACGGGCGCGCGCCGCTTCAACGGCAGCGGCGAGCAAGTTTCCATCCGCTTTTGCGACCTCTTCCAGCGCGGTGAGCGCGGCCTGACACGCGCCCTCATCGCGGCTGGCTCTGATCTGCTGCAAACGGGCGATCTGTGCCCCGCGCACGGCCATGTTATCCACATCGAGAATATCAATCTGATCTTCTTTCTCGAGCTTATATTTATTCACCCCGACAATGACCTCATCACCGCGATCAATCATCGCCTGACGCTTGGCCGCCGCCTCTTCGATGCGCAGTTTCGGCATGCCAGAGGCCACGGCTTTGGTCATACCGCCCAAGCTTTCGACCTCTTCCATCAGGGCCCAAGCCGCCTCGGCCAGATCATGGGTGAGCTTTTCCACATAGTAAGAGCCTGCCAGCGGATCGACCACATTGGTCACGCCGGTTTCTTCTTGCAAAATCAGCTGAGTGTTGCGCGCGATACGGGCCGAAAAATCGGTGGGCAGGGCAATCGCCTCATCCAGCGCGTTGGTGTGCAAAGATTGCGTGCCGCCAAGCACCGCCGCCATCGCCTCATAGGCGGTGCGCACCACGTTGTTATAAGGGTCTTGCTCTTGCAGGCTCACGCCAGAGGTTTGGCAATGGGTGCGCAGCATAGAAGATTTGGGGTTCTTTGGCTCAAACTCGCTCATCACCCGGTGCCAAAGCAGACGCGCCGCGCGCAGTTTCGCCGCCTCCATAAAGAAGTTCATGCCGATGGCAAAAAAGAAGCTGAGGCGACCGGCGAATTTATCCACATCCATGCCGCGCGCAATCGCGGTGCGCACATATTCGCGCCCATCGGCCAGGGTAAAGCCCAGCTCTTGCACCAGGTTCGCGCCCGCCTCTTGCATGTGATAGCCGGAGATTGAGATCGAGTTGAACTTGGGCATCTCATTCGAAGTATATTCGATGATATCCGCGATAATCCGCATAGAGGGCTCTGGCGGGTAAACATAGGTGTTGCGCACCATGAATTCTTTGAGAATGTCATTCTGGATGGTGCCCGCGAGCAGGGATTTATCCACGCCCTGCTCCTCTCCGGCAACGATGAAATTTGCCAGGATCGGGATCACAGCGCCATTCATGGTCATGGAGACCGAAACCTTATCGAGCGGGATGCCATCAAACAGGATTTTCATATCCTCGACGCTGTCAATCGCAACGCCCGCCTTGCCCACATCGCCCTCAACACGGGGGTGGTCACTGTCATAGCCGCGATGGGTCGCCAGATCAAAGGCCACAGAGACCCCTTGCTGACCCGCTGCCAAATTGCGCCGGTAAAAGGCATTGGATTCCTCGGCCGTAGAAAAGCCCGCATATTGGCGGATGGTCCAGGGCCGCCCCGCATACATTGTCGCTTTCACCCCGCGCGTATAAGGCGCCTGCCCCGGAATACTGCCCATATGGGGCAAATCCGCTGTGTCCTCGCCCGTATAGAGCGGCGCGACCTCGATGCCCTCCAGCGTTGTCCAGGTCAGATCCTCTAGCGGGCGCCCCCGCAGCTCTGCCTCAGCGCGCTTGGCCCAATCCGTTTTTTTGGTCATTGTCTTGTCCTCTTGTCACCTCAGAGGTCAGTGCCTCTAAGCGGTCTTCTTTTATGAAAGTTGCCATCCCGTCCGCACCTGCGGTGAGCCAGAATAGATCGTCATTATATCGCTCTTGCAGCGTGTTAGATTGCGCCACGCTAAACGGTTTCCAGAAACCTTTGCCTTGGGGCAGCTGGCGGGGATCTTGCCCGAAGGCCTCTAAGATGGTGCGCAATTGTATCAGATCCCATTCGGGCTTTGGATCGGGCTGCGTGCCGCCCTCTGGAAAACGCCCATCAAGCGCTAAGCTCAGCAGATTTCGTGGCAAGGCTGTGCGTTCACTATGCGCCAGCACCCGCAGCTCGGCCTCTGGAACTGCGCGGCTCACATCCTGCACCAGATCGCGCCAAGACCGGGAACTATTCGTAAGCATATCGAGCTTGCGCGCTGTCGCCACAGGTTTTCCCAGCCGGAGTTGCTGGGTCAAAAGCCGGGTCCAATAGATCTCAAGCGGCTCGATACTCAGCACCAGTTTGGACACCTGCCCGCCCATGGCGCGGCTGATGCGGCCTATCCGCTCACCTGCGCTGGGGTACAGATCCGCCTCTGTGATATTGTCGCGGCGCGTGCCGATCACGTTCTCATCGCTAAATACCAAGGCGCGGCACCCCGTGCTTGGGGCTTGCTCTATCAGCAATTGCACCCGCGCCTCCGCCCCTTTGCGCTTGGCTGCGTCCGAGCTGTTCAAAATCGCGGCGAAAGCTTCGGCGGTCGTATCCGAAACCGCCTGTTGCCGCCACGATTGCACGCCATAGGGCTCAAGATCCTTGGCGTTGCAAATCAGATCATCCGCAAGCAGATCAGCGCCAAGCCCATGCGCCCCGAGGCAAATTACCAATTCCATTTTCTGCCTCACCCTTTCCTGCGCTGCACTGTAGCAAGTATGACGCAAGGATCTTGCAAGGCGATTAACGGATATTTTTCGCCAATAGGGTGGCGATTTTACGTTTAGGCCACATATATTAGGGACCATGAGAACACTGATTTTTTGCGCTTTGCTTTTGACCTCCTCCACAGCCGCGTTGGCACAGGAGCCCTTAGTGCGCCCTGCCGCCGGAGCGACACTAGAAGAGTTCATCTGGACCCACCGCCCCTTGATCGTCTTCGCCGATAGCCCCAATGATCCCGCCTTTATCGAGCAGCTTGAGCTGATTGAGGCGCGCAAAGAGGCTCTGGTGGAGCGCGACGTAGTGGTTCTGGTGGATACCGATCCCAAGGAACTCTCTGCCGCGCGCAAAAAGCTGCGCCCGCGTGGGTTTATGCTGACCCTGATTGGCAAAGATGGCGGGGTCAAGCTGCGCAAACCCTTCCCGTGGGATGTGCGCGAGATTTCCCGCGTCATTGACAAAATGCCCATTCGGCAGCGCGAGATCCGCGAGGCGCTGGAATAGCGCGGTATCTTGAAATTTGTGCAGATATCTGTTATCTCATCGGTGTAGCGCATAAGGAGCTGTGATTTGGAACGTGATCCGAACATCCCGCTTACTCCGATCCCTGTGACCGGGCGAACTGGGCCCCGCCCTGGTTATTAGCCGCCTCCGTGATAACCGCCTCAGCGCCTTTCACGCCCCCATCTGAATAGGCCTTGATCAAAGCCAACGCATGCATGCCAAAGCGAAACGCTTGGATACGCATCTGGATATAATCCTTATACATCAAAATCCGCGTCTCTTGCGGGGCCCTAGCCACCCAATCCGAGCGCAGATCCTCCGCAAATAGTGTCACCGATTTGACTTGGCTGTAATAGGCCACAATGGCGTCAATGGTCTGGCGGGGCAGCACTTCGAGCCGCTCAAGAACCGCATCATAAACATAGTCATGCTTTTCGCGCGGGATGAAAGGCATATAGTCTTTCTCTTTTGACATGCGCTGTAAAATCCGCGACACATGCTCTTCGTGGTTCAGCAGGCCATCGAGCGTCGTTCCGATCTCGGCATAAAGCGCTTTATGAGTGTCGCGCAGCTTTTCTGCCCGCTCGCGCCGGTTTTCCAGCTCAGCAAAAATCGTGGTGGTCAGCCAGCCAATCGCAATCACCAGCCCGGCAATCATCGCTTGGGACACACGCGGGTCCAGATCAGGCAGCAAGGGGCGCACCAGCATGACAGCAACCGTGGCGACAAGCAGTAAGGGCAGCGCAATCGTGATCAAGAATTGCGCAATCACCCGCGCCGCCAGTCGTGCCTTTTGCCATATCAACAGCGCAAGACCGACCCCCAAAAGGGCTGCGGAAAATAGCACCATTTCGGCAATGCTAGGCATTCATGCGTTTGAGAGATCGCATAAGCAAAACTCCCCCTCCCACAAACACAACGCAAAACGCGAAAATAGCAGCCTCGAAAAGAGTTGTGAGGCCGAAAACGAGCAGGCTCAGAAAGCAAATCAATGCGAGTATGGCAAAGCATAAGCCTTGCCATAAGGGATATGCAACTTGCGCAAACGCAACTCTGAGCAAAACCCAATGTACGCAAACAGATACGAACACTTGCAGACCCGATAAGAAGATCACAAGAGAGAGCGAAAACTCATCAAATAGATGTGACACCAGCGCCGATAGCCCGAGGATACCCAGCCACCCGACGGCTATCCCAACAAGGCCACCTACGCTGTGCCACACCCATAGTTTGAGGGCTGCTCGTTTCATTCGAACTCGATGATCACATCATCCACGGCGAGGCTATCCCCAGCGGCGGCGTTGATTTTTGCCACCACGGCTTTTTTCTCGGCGCGCAGGATATTCTCCATTTTCATCGCTTCCACGGTGCAGAGCGCTTGGCCCTCTTGCACCTCTTGGCCGACCTCCACGTCGATTTTCACGATCAAGCCCGGCATGGGGCAGAGCAGCATTTTGGAGGTATCGGGCGGCAATTTCTCGGGCATGAGCCGTGCAAGCTCGGCCTGGCGGGGGCTGCGCACATGCACTTTCAGCTCGGCGCCGCGGGTGCGGATATGGAAGCCGCCGGAGATTTTGCCCACTTTGAGAACAAGCGGCGTGCCATCCACCATCATCTCTGCCAGCTTACTGCCAGGGGTCCAGGGCCCTTCGACCCGCAGCTCGGCCCCATCTGCAAAGCGCACCGTGGAGCCCTCTTTATCCGCAGCGATCACCACATCGAAATCAACGCCTTGCAGCGAAACATTCCAATCTGTGCCCACTTTGCGCTCGTGGTTATCCATGCGGCCAGAGACGCGGGTGCGGCGGATTTCGGCAACCCGGTGCATCGCTGCGCAGGCGGCCGCAACACGTCTGAGCGCGGCATCGTCAAGCGTCACCCCTTCGAACCCGTCGGGGTATTCTTCGGCGATAAAGGCGGTAGTCATATCACCCGAGATGAATTTGGGATGGTCCATCACGGCGGCCACGAAGGGCAGGTTATGGCCGATCCCCTCGACCTCAAAGCGATCCAGCGCCACGCGCATGGCCTCGATGGCTTCTTCACGCGTTGGCCCCCAGGTGCAGAGCTTGGCGATCATCGGGTCATAATACATGGAAATCTCGCCGCCCTCATAGACGCCGGTATCATTGCGCACACCGGTCTCGCCGCTCGGGGCATCATCATGCCAAGTGCCCGCCTCAAGCATCGGGCCAGAGGCGACTTCGACCGGGGGGCGATAACGGGTCAGGCGGCCAATAGAGGGCAAAAAGTTGCGATAGGGGTCTTCGGCATAAAGGCGGTTTTCAATCGCCCAGCCAGTGATTTTCAGATCTTCTTGCTTGATGCTCAGCTCTTGGCCCGCCGCGACGCGGATCATTTGTTCAACCAGATCCACGCCGGTGATCAGCTCGGTCACGGGGTGCTCCACCTGCAAACGGGTGTTCATTTCCAGGAAGTAGAAATTCTTATCGCCATCGACAATGAATTCGACCGTGCCCGCGCTGGCATATCCCACCGCATGGGCCAGGGCTAGGGATTGCTCGCCCATCGCCTTACGCGTGGCTTCATCCAGGAACGGGCTTGGCGCCTCTTCCACAACTTTCTGGTTGCGGCGCTGGATCGAGCATTCACGTTCATGCAGATAGACGCCATTGCCATGTTTGTCGCAGAGCACTTGGATTTCGATATGGCGCGGCTGGGTGACGAATTTCTCGATAAAGATGCGATCATCCCCAAAGGAGTTCGCCGCCTCGTTCTTGGAGGATTGGAACCCCTCGCGCGCCTCGTCGTCATTCCAAGCAATGCGCATGCCCTTACCGCCGCCGCCCGCAGAGGCTTTGATCATCACCGGATAGCCGATCTGGTTCGAGATTTTCACCGCCTCTTCGGCATCTTCGATCAAGCCCATATAGCCGGGAACCGTGCTGACCCCCGCCTCTTGTGCGATCTTCTTGGAGGTGATCTTATCCCCCATGCTTTCAATCGCGCCTTTTGGCGGGCCCACAAAGGCAACACCGGCGGCCTCCAAAGCCTCGGCAAATTTCGCATTTTCTGACAGGAACCCGTAACCTGGATGCACGGCCTCAGCGCCGCTGTCTTTGATCGCCTGCATGACCTTATCAATCACGATGTAAGATTGGTTCGCAGGGGGCGGGCCGATATGGATGGCCTCATCCGCCATTTTCACATGCAGCGCGTTTTTATCCGCATCCGAGTAAATCGCGACCGTGCCAATGCCCATTTTACGCGCTGTTTTGATCACGCGGCAGGCAATCTCGCCCCGGTTTGCTATCAAGATTTTATTGAACATGGCTCTCATCTCGTTCTTGGTGTTTCAGGAATAAGGGGCGGGGCGCGCCGGGTGCAGCGCGCGTTGTGGCAAAGCTCTCGTGGGGAGGAGAGGTTTGTGGGTGGCGAAATTGGGGAATCTGGGGCCACCCACAAACCCTGGGGGTCGTGAAGTGAATATCGGTAAGTTGCGAACCACTTCTGTCCAGCACCGATACATATATGTTACCGCTTCGCGCCAACAACTCAAGCGCGAGAGACAATTCGCCTTAAAGTCGGCGCTAATCCGCCACCACCAGCTAAAGTAGTTCACTGAAAATTGGGCGGCGCTCATCTCTCAAACACCTCAGGAAAGCTGACCTGGGCCACGGAAAGATTGATTTGCAGCAAGGCCTCATAGGATTCGGGATCAAAGGGATCCTCAATCGCGATGACTTCCCGCCCCAAAAGCCAGCTCAAACGGCCCGCATCCAGATTGCCCCGCTCAAAAGGTTGATCTCCAAAATGCTCCCAAAGCGCGCGCAAAAACCCCGCATCGGCGCGCTTATCTGGGGCCTTGCGATCGCGGAACCGCTCGCGCGCAATCAGCGGCGTGACGCCCTTGGGGTTGGGTCTGCGAATGGTGAATTGGAAATCAGTGCCGGGAAGACGCCCCGGAAAGCCGCGATGTTTTAGCATAGCTTCGTCCTCGCGCAGGACGGTTGCAAAAGGCCGAGCAGGCGCGCCCGGCCCTCAGCGGCATTACTTGTATTTGCCTGTGTGGGTCGGCTCCACCGAAATGGGATCTGGATCAACCACGATATACTCTTCTTCCGCGGGCTCTTCTCGCGCACATGCAGCGGCGAGAGCGACCAGACCCAGCATCGCCAATAGTTTAAGGCTGCTCTGCATCGAAATCTCCTGTATTTGTTTCGAAACTGCGGCCAGGCGGAATGCACAAACCGCGCGGTGCCCATCTCTGTTGCATGCTCGACGGACCCCCAGGTTAGACTAGGAGATTCTTGGGGCAAAGAACATGAAATAGTGAATGCTATCTTGGGTTGTGGCGAAAAATCACCAATCGGCGCCGCAATATCTTGTGATTGCATCAAAATCCCTCCCAAATGCAGGTCTCGCCATCCAAGCGGAAGAGTTCGAAATATTGCGTAACCTCGGGCATGGTTTCTCCGAACGGCACCTCGGCATCAGCAAAGGAGATCACGACGGTCTGCGGCGAGAGCCCATGCTTGGCCGCATAGGGCGCGGCGAGACTGTCGCAAAGCTGCGCGAAATCATCCTGAAGATCGCCCGGCTCAAAATTGGCCAGCTCCGGTGCAACAAAGCGAAACCTGAGCCATTGCGCCCCGGTGATTTCATCAACCAGCACATCCTGGACCCGAACCTCTAGCCCGGAAGAGAGCTGCAATGCCACGGCGGTTTGCGCACACAGCACCCCAGCCGCCGCCAGACCAACGCAACGCCCCACTACAGACTTATGCCACACCCCCTGCACCAAGGTCAGTTACAACGGTATATTGTCGTGCTTTTTCCACGGCATTTTCTGGCTTTTGTTGCGCAGGCTGGCGAAGGCGCGGGCGACGCGTTTGCGGGTGCTTTGGGGCATGATTACCTCGTCGATAAAGCCCCGCTCGGCGGCTACGAATGGGTTTGCAAAGCGGTCCTCGTAATCTGCGGTATGCTGCGCGATTTTCTCTGCATCCCCCAAATCCGCGCGGTGGATGATCTCGGTCGCGCCTTTCGCCCCCATCACGGCCACTTCGGCGGTGGGCCAAGCATAGTTGAAATCGGCCCGAAGATGTTTGGAGGCCATCACCACATAGGCCCCGCCATAGGCTTTGCGGGTGATCACGGTGACTTTCGGCACGCTCGCTTCACCATAGGCAAAGAGCAGTTTCGCCCCATGTTTGATCACGCCGTTATATTCTTGGCTGGTGCCGGGCAGGAAACCGGGCACGTCTACAAGGCTCAGGATCGGGATTTCGAAGCAATCACAGAACCGCACAAAACGCGCGCCTTTACGGGCCGAATCGATATCCAGCACGCCCGCCAGCACCATGGGCTGGTTGGCGACAACGCCTACGGTGCGCCCTTCCAGGCGGATGAAGCCGGTTAGGATGTTGCCCGCGAAATCCGCTTGCAGCTCATAAAAATCGCCCTCATCCGCGAGCTTATGGATCAGCTCTTTCATATCATAGGGCTGGTTGGGATTCTCTGGGATCAGCGTATCAAGCGAAGCCTCAACCCGCGCAGGATCATCAAAGAAGGGGCGAACGGGCGGTTTTTCCCGGTTATTGAGCGGAAGGAAGTCCACAAGGCGGCGCACTTCGGCCAAGGCCTCAACATCGTTTTCAAAGGCCCCGTCGGCCACGGAGGATTTCTTGGTATGGGTGGTTGCCCCGCCCAGCTCTTCGGCGGTGACATGCTCATTGGTGACGGTTTTCACCACATCCGGGCCGGTCACGAACATATAAGAGCTGTCTTTGACCATGAAGATGAAATCGGTCATCGCAGGTGAATAGACCGCCCCGCCCGCGCAAGGCCCCATAATCACAGAGATTTGCGGCACAACGCCTGAGGCTCGGATATTGCGCTCAAACACTTCGCCATAACCGGCAAGACTGTCGACGCCCTCTTGGATACGCGCCCCGCCAGAATCGTTAATGCCAATCACAGGGGCACCGTTTTCCACCGCCATATCCATGATTTTGCAAATCTTGGCCGCATGGGTCGCTGAGACCGAGCCGCCCAGAACGGTGAAATCCTGGCTGAACACATAGACCTGACGCCCATTCACGGTGCCCCAGCCGGTCACAACACCATCGCCCGCAGGTTTGGAGTTCTCCATGCCGAAATCCGTGCAGCGATGGGTGACGAACATATCGAACTCTTCGAACGAGCCTTCATCCAGCAGCAGATCAACCCGCTCGCGCGCGGTGAGTTTGCCACGGCCATGCTGGGCGTCGATGCGCTTTTGGCCGCCCCCCAGTCGAGCAGCATCACGGCGGGTTTCCAGTTCGTTCAAGATATCTTTCATCTGCGCATCTCCGAAAAAATTTGCCTGTCTTTATCAGTGCCGCATCACGGAAAACAGAGGAGATTTGGCAAATTTGCAAAGCTTATGCTGCGGACGGGCTGCAAATTGCAAATCTGCGAAGTGGACAAGCGCGCCGCCCCAGATTACCAAACAGCTATGGCTCACTTTCCCAAAGCGCGGGCGCTTGATCGCTCAACCCCTCCGACCCTTGCAACACTGACTATATTAGCGGGCGTTTCAGCGATGGTTATGAATATGTTCCTGCCGTCCCTGGCGGAGATGGCCGAGTATTATGGCGTGCCCTATGCCATGATCCAGCTGAGCGTGCCGCTCTATCTTGGGGTGAGCGCTCTGCTGCAACTGATCATCGGGCCGATTTCTGACAAGATCGGGCGCAGGCCCGTGTTGCTCTGGGGGCTTGTGCTGTTCTTGATTGCCACGCTTGGCTGTATCCTTGCGCCCAATGCGATGGTGTTTTTGCTGTTTCGCATGATGCAAGCCTCGATTGCGGTCTGCATGGTGCTCAGCCGCGCGGTGGTGCGGGACATCACAGATGAAAAGGGCGCGGCCTCGATGATTGGCTATGTGACCATGGGTATGGCGATGGTGCCGATGATTGCCCCTATGGTGGGCGGAGCGTTAGATGAGGCCTTTGGCTGGCATTCCGTGTTTTGGGCGTTTTTCGGCGTGGGCCTTGCGACCTATCTGCTGGTTTGGTTCGATCTTGGCGAGACCGGCACCCCAAGCGGGCTGACTCTCTCCAAGCAATTTCGCCAATATCCCGAGCTGCTCACCTCGCCGCGCTTTTGGGGCTATAGCCTAGCCTCGGCCTTTGCCTCAGGGGCTTTCTTCGCCTATCTTGGCGGCGCGCCGTTTGTGGGCAAAGAGATCTTTGGCATGTCGCCCTTTTATCTGGGGCTCGCCCTGGGCGCACCAGCCATTGGCTATGGGATCGGCAACGGGCTAACCGGAGCCTATGCGGCGCGCGTTGGCATCAATAATATGGTGCTTTGGGGCTCGATCTTGACCCTGATTGGCATGCTAATCTCGCTGGTGCTGTTCTATGTCGGGCTCGGCACAGCCTGGAGCTTTTTTGGCCTTATGACCTTTGTTGGCTTGGGCAATGGGCTGGTGATCCCCAATGCCACCGCTGGCTTTCTCTCGGTGCGCCCACATCTGGCTGGCACCGCCTCTGGGCTGGGGGCGGCGATTATGATCGGGGGCGGCGCGCTACTGGCGGCGGTGGCTGGGGCGATGCTCTCGAGCAAAACCGGGGCTTATCCGTTGCTATGGCTGCAAGTGGCCACCTGTTTTGCGGGGATTCTCGCCATTCGCGTTGTAATCAGGCGCGAAAAACAGCTGAAAGCGCAGGGTCTTTAACGTCACTTTAATCAAGATACACACAAATCGCAGTAATCCCCAGCCAGAAGGTTGAGACAGATGACGACGCAAAAACTCTATGCCGGTGTGAAACTGCGCGAAGTGCGCGCCCGAATTGGGCTGACGCAGAAAGACTTTGCGGCTAAGATGAAAATCTCGCTGCCCTATCTGAACCAGATGGAGAACAATCACAGGCCCGTCTCCTCTAGCGTGATCCTCGCCCTTGCCGGTGAGTTTGGCGTTGATGTGACCGAGCTGGCCAGCGGTGATAGTGAGCGGCTGATTTCCGATATGCGCGAGGCACTTGCCGATCCTGTGTTCACCGGCAATGCCCCCTCTTTGGCGGATCTGCGCATTGCGGCCTCTAACGCACCGACCCTGGCCCGCTCGTTTTTGCAGCTACATCAAGCCTATCAACAAACCCAAGAACGGCTCGCCTCTCTGGATGAAGCATTGGGGCGCGATGATGCGCGCACAAGGTCGAGCCCCTGGGATGAGGTGCGCGATTTCTTTCATTATTGCGACAACTATATCGACGCCGTGGACCGCGCCGCAGAGCGATTTGCAAATACCGATGGCGGGTTTGTAAATATCCGCGTGGCCGCAGTCACCGCCCTGGCCCATCACGGGGTCAAAGTCCGCTTTGAAGAGGCCGATATGCTGCGCCGCTTTGACAGTGAAAACGGCGTTCTGACCCTATCTGTGCTCACCGCGCCCGAAACACAAACCTTTCAGCTCTTGCTGCAAGTGGCCCTGATGAGCCAGGATCAGCTGCTCGAAGCCACCTTAGATCTGGCGCGCTTCCAAAGCGAAGAGGCGCGCGCGATTGCGAAAATGGGGCTGGCCAACTATTTCGCTGGGGCTGCGCTGATGCCCTATGAGATGTTCTTGGAGGCCGCGCGCGAAACCCGTCACGACCTAGAGGCGCTCGCCACCCGGTTTGGGGCCTCCATCGAACAGGTCGCCCACCGGCTCGCAACGCTGCAAAGACCGGGCGCAAAGGGGTTGCCCTTCTTCTTTGTGCGTGTAGATCAGGCGGGCACGATCACCAAACGCCATTCCGCCGCACCGATGCAATTTGCACGCTTTGGCGCGGCCTGCCCGCTGTGGAATGTGCATCGCGCCTTTGAGCTGCCTGGCCAATTCCTGCGCCAGCTGGCGGAAACCCCGGACGGGGTGCGTTATATCTCCATCGCGCGTGATGTGACAAAATCCGGGGGGCGTTTCGGGGCGCCGACCCGCCGTTACGCGATCGCTTTGGGATGCGAAGTCGCCCATGCCGGAGAGCTTGTTTATGCCGACGGGCTGGATCTGAGCAAGCCCGATATGTTCGAGCCCATCGGCATCTCTTGTCGTATCTGTGAGCGACCAAACTGCCATCAACGCTCGGTCCCCCCACTTGAACGCCCCCTACGCGTGAACCCCGATCAACGCGACGTGCTGCCCTATTCGGTCGGATAGCGTGCCAAGGCTCCGCAGATAATAATGAGAGACTTCTACAAAACGATACCCGCAAATTTCCTGTCCGGTGCGAAGCGCAGGACGCGCCCGACCCTCCCCCCGGGAGGGCGCATTGCGGCATCTCAAAAAGTTCATATGTATTAATACGTTGAGGTACATCAAGCTTCAGGCACTTAGGAGCGCCCACCCAGGCTCGGGCGCGTCCTGCTTGAGCAAATCTTGCGCATGTAGCGTTTTGCAGGAGTCTTGAGCTGGGTATATGCAGGATTGTCTTGACACCGGGCTGAGGTTTGGGGCGCGGGTTTTCTGCTTGATGGTGTATAAGCTGGGGCATGCGGTATGATGGTTCGCACACCGTCCCCTGCCCGCTGCCCAAATTCTATCTCTGCTGCGTCTCCCAATTGGGATGCACCCAGGGCTCCGCATTCAAGCGCGCAAGGCGGCGGCCCAAAATATGATCGGCCATTTTCTCACCGGTCATAATTGAGGGGCCATTGAGATTACCATTGGGAATGCGCGGAAAGACCGAGCTATCCACCACCCGCAGCGCCTCCACCCCAATCACTCGGCCCTCGGGATCAACCACCGCATCAGGATCATCTTTGCTGCCCATCTTGCATGTTCCGCAAGGGTGATAGGCGCTTTCGGCGTGCTCTCGGATGGCGTCATTGAGCGCCTCATCGGATTGCACCGCATCGCCCGGCTGGATCTCATGTTTCACATAGGGTGCAAAGGCGTCTTGCGCAAAGATCTCGCGGGTCAGGCGGATCGCTCTGCGGAAATCCTCCCAATCCTGGGGCTGAGACATATAGTTGAACCGGATCACCGGCGCGTCATTTGGATTGCCTGAGCGCAGCGACACCCGCCCCCGCGAAGCTGATCGCATCGGCCCCACATGTGCCTGAAACCCATGCCCCTCTGCCGGGGCCTTGCCATCATAGCGCACCGCGATGGGCAAAAAGTGAAACTGAATATCCGGGTAACGCACGCCGGCGCGCGAGCGAATAAACCCCCCGCTTTCAAAATTATTGCTGGCCCCCGGCCCGCGCCGGCCAAACAGCCATTGCGCCCCAACCCAAGCCTTGCCAAGCAGGTTCCAATAGGAATAAAGCGTGATCGGCTGCTTGCTGGCCATCTGGATATAGATTTCAAGATGATCTTGCAGATTGCCGCCCACACCAGGGCGATGGGCCACCAGATCTATCCCATGCTCAGCAAGATGCGCGCTAGGCCCGATACCCGAAAGCATCAAGATCTTGGGCGAGTTGATCGAAGAGGCCGCCAAAATCACCTCGGCCCGCGCGCGCAAAACCCGACCATCAGCCAGCTCAACGCCTATTGCGCGCCCCTCGCTTATCGCGACGCGCGAAACAAGTCCGCGCACCAGATCACAATTGGCACGCCTGAGGGCAGGTTTCAGATAGGCTTTTGCCGCAGACCAGCGTGCGCCGCGATGCACGGTTTGCTCAAGCAGTCCGATGCCCTCTTGCTTTTCGCCATTATAGTCAGCGGTGATCTCATAGCCCGCCTGCGCCCCGGCCTCCACAAAGGCATGATAGAGCGGATTGGCCCGCGCGCCGCGGCTCACATGCAGCGGGCCATCAGAGCCGCGCCAGCTCGGGTCGCCCCCATGCGGCCCCGGCTCCCAAGTCTCCATGCGTTTGAAATAGGGCAGCACGTCGCCGTAGGACCAGCCCGCCGCGCCGCTTTCCTCCCAATGATCATAATCGCCCGCATGGCCGCGCACATAGACCATACCATTGATCGAGGACGATCCCCCAATCACCTTACCGCGCGGACACACCAAGTGGCGCCCGCCCAAATGCGGCTCCGGCTCAGTGCGATACCCCCAATCATAGCGCGACATGTTCATCGGAAAGCTGAGCGCACCGGGCATATTGATCAGCGGCCCCCAATCGCTGCCGCCATGTTCTACAACCAGCACGGATTTTCCGGCCTCGGCCAAGCGGTAAGCCACCGCACAGCCCGCCGAGCCAGCGCCAACGATTACATAATCAGCCTCACGCACTCAGAAACCCTGCTAACAACGAGATAAAAGCCCCCACATGTACGACCATGATCGCTTTGTCCTTCCACATCACGCCCACAGCAAACCAAAGAACGATACCGCCAAAAAACGCATACACATTCCACGGGGTCATATTCAGGCCGGTCAAACCATAACCGATCAATTGAACGAATGTCGCAATCCATTTGACCGCATCAACACGGCTCATCGAGGTCCACATTAGAACGGCGCCTCCAGATCGCCCATGCGCACATAGACCGATTTGATCTGGCTGTAATGCGCGATGGCGGCTTTGGAGTTCTCCCGCCCGACCCCGGATAGTTTTGCGCCGCCAAACGGTGCCTCGACCGGGGCATCATTATAGGTGTTGATATAGCAAGTGCCCGCCTCAAACCCTGCTGCCACGCGATGGGCGCGGGTCAGATCGCGGGTAAAGACCCCGGCGGCCAGGCCAAACTCGGTGGCATTGGCGCGCGTCATGACCTCCGCTTCGGTCTCAAAATCGAGCACTGCCATGACCGGGCCAAAGATCTCTTCGCGTGCGATGGTCATCTCATCGGTGACATCGGCGAAAACTGTCGGCTCTAGGAAAAACCCTGGCCGCTCCAGCCGCATACCGCCCGTGACCAGCCGCGCGCCCTCCTGAATACCTTTGGCAATATAGCCCTGCACAATCTCCATCTGGCGCTGGCTCACCATAGGGCCAAAAGAGGTGGCGGGGTCTTGCGGATCCCCCAATATAGCCGCGCCCAGCCGCTTCGTGAGTCGCTGCAAAAACGCTTCTTTGATGCCGCTGTGCACAAAAACCCGCGTCCCGTTTGAGCAGACCTGCCCCGAGGAATAGAAATTCCCCAGGATCGCGCCAGAGACGGCATTCTCCAAATCAGCATCGTCAAAGATCACCAGCGGGGATTTCCCGCCCAGCTCCATCGTGACATGTTTGATGCCTTCCGCTGCGGCCGCATAGACCTTGCGCCCGGTGGGCACGGAGCCGGTGAGCGAGACCTTATCCACCCGCGGATCGGTTACGAGCGAAGCGCCAACTGCCCCCATGCCCTGCACCACATTGTAAAGCCCAGCCGGAAGTCCAGCCTCATGCAAAATCTCTGCGACCTTCAAAGCACAAAGCGGCGTGGTTTCAGAGGGTTTAAACACCATTGCATTGCCGCAAGCCAGCGCGGGCGCGCCCTTCCAACAGGCGATTTGCGTGGGATAATTCCAGGCTCCAATGCCGACACAAAGCCCCAAGGGCTCGCGCCGGGTATAGACCCAATCCTCGCCCAGCGGGATATGCTCGCCCGTCAAGCTGGCAGCAAGCCCGCCAAAATACTCCAAAGCATCCGCGCCCGAGGTCGCATCCACAACCGAGGTTTCCTGATAGGGCTTGCCTGTGTCATAAGTTTCCAGCACCGATAGATCGTGATTGCGCGCGCGCATCAAACCCGCAGCCCGGCGCAGGATCCGGCCCCGCTCCGTTCCGCTCATCGCGCCCCAAGCCTTTTGCGCCGCCTTTGCCGAGCGAAGCGCCGCCTCGATCACCGCAGGCGTTGCGCTATGCACGCGCGCGATCACCTCGCCCGTTGCGGGATAAACCACCTCAATGAGCTCACCGCTCGTATCCTCTAGATAGGCCCCATTCACAAAATGGCTGGCTTTGGGCTGTGTGGCATAGCTCATTGCGGTCTCCTCATCTTTGTGCAGATTATAGCTTGGTCGCAGGCCCCAAAGGCGTAATTTCGCGACGTTTCAGCACCGCTTCTCGCCAAGTAATAAAACTGACCGCCGCCAGGATCACACCGCCGCCCAGGATCACCCAGATATCGACCGCCTCATCAAAAGCGAGCAGCCCCAAAAGTGTCGCCCAAACAAGCTGCAAGAACGTCACGGGCTGGGTCACACTCAACGGCGCAGCCGCATAGGCGCGGGTCATGGTGTAATGGCCAAGCGTTGCAAAACAGGCCACGGCAAAGAGAATACCCAGCTCAAAAAGCGTTGGGCTCACCCAAACCGCAATCGCAAACGGGGCCAGGAAAATCGTCACAAAGACCGAGAGCATGGCCACCACCAAAGAGGCGGGCACCTCATCGGCCAGGATCTTGGTGGTCAGATAACCCCCGGCGAAGAACACGGCGCAAAACAGCATTGCGATATGCCCGTCTTCGATCACGCGAAAGCCGGGGCGCAGAATGATCACCGCCCCAATCAACGCCGCAACCACCGCTGCAATGCGCCGATAGGCCAGTCTTTCTCCCAGAATGAACACGGCCAAGACAGTGACATAAACCGGGGCCAGATAGTTCATCGCAGTGACTTCAGCGATGGGGATCTGCGTCATGGCAAAGAACCACAAGATCACCCCGCCCGTATGAAACCCGCCGCGCATTGCAAAGAGCCGCCATTGCCGAGCAGTGAGCTTGGTCTGCCATAAGGGGCGGATCATCGGGGCCAGGAAGACAAGGCCCAGCACATAACGCAGAAACGCGCTTTCCGCTGGAGGAATGCGGTCCCCCATATATTTCACAAGGGCAGTCACGGCCACAAAGCACAGCCCCGTAACCAGCATCCAGGCAATTCCAATCAAGGGGCGACTCTCGCGTGTCATGCCCGCATAGAGCGCCCGCTTTACCGATTTGGCAAGCCCTTGTGAAAGATCCCAGCAAAACGCAACCTGTGAAGATTCCGCCTAAGCTGGACGCGCCCGAGCCTGGGTGGGCGCCATGCACTCACATCAATTTGAGATATCGTAAAACGCTGAAACAAGGCACCATCACAAAAACACCAGTTTCAATGCGATGGCCCACATCGTCAGCGCTATGATCACATCCAAAATGCGCCAAGCGGTGGGCCGGGCAAAGATCGGGGCCAACGCCCGCGCGCCATAGCCAAGGGTAAAGAAAAAGGCGAAAGAGGCGCTCATGGCCCCAAGGGCGAAGGGCAGCGCATCATATTGCGCAGAGATCGCCCCCAGCAAAACGACCGTATCCAAATAGACATGCGGGTTCAGCCATGTCAGGGCCAGCACCGTAAACACCGCTGCGCGCAAGGATTGGCTCTCGCCCCCCGCCTCTAGCGCCTGCCCGCCCTGCCAAGCGGACCAGAGCGTGCGGGCCCCGTACCAGCCAAGGAACGTCGCGCCAAAGACGCGCATCCAGAACTCAAGACCGGGGATGGCCTCAGCCAGCGCGCCAAATCCGGCGACGCCAGCCGCAATCAGAATGGCATCAGAAATCGCACAGACCAACACCACGGGCAGCACATGCAGACGCCGCAAACCCTGGCGCAGCACAAAGGCATTCTGCGCCCCAATGGCGAGGATCAAGGACAGCCCAAGACCAAACCCTGCAAATACTGAACCCATCTATAATCTAACCGCCCAAACCCCACAGGTTCCCAGAAATAATTTGCGTGAAGGCTTCTGTCACCCAAGGCCCGCTTTCTGCCACGGCCTCTTGCGCGACGTCAACCACCTTGTCGCCTTTGATGGCAAGGTCCGCGGTTTTCTCGATCTTCTTGACTAAATCGGTTTCGTTCTTTGCGGCACTGCCCTGCTCGCCGACCTCATGTAGCAGTTTCGCGCCGCGTGGGATGGATCCCAGAAGATAGGTCCAGGCCGCCGACTTGATTTCATCAGATGAGGTATCGTCCGCGATAATCAATACCGCGCGCGCCACGGCCATTTCCAACAGCCCTTCACTGTCAAGCATCATGCCAGAGGCCATGGAGATTATCTGCATGCGTTGTTGCGCGGTAAAGAGACGCGTGGAAGTTTTCAGCCGCTGCTCAACCTCAGCCATCACTTCGGGTGAGGCCGTGCAAATATCCACACCGCGTTGTTGCAGATTGCCCAGCAACCGGCCCAGGCTTGGATCGTCTAGGAACGCTTCTTGTTTGGCAACCGCCGCCATGTGAGTGCGGGTTTCTTCTAATTTCCGAAAAAGCTCACGCGGGTTGTTTTTGTGTTTGCTGAGATCTCTTCGCAGCTCATCGACCAATGGCTTGATCGCTGCAAGCATCACCAAGCTGAGATTGCCGCTGCTCTTTTTGCAGCGGGCAAGAAACTCACGCAGAGCGGTTCTGATATCCTTCACCACCTGCTCTAGATCACGCGCTTCCAGAACATAGCTGTGGAGACGTCCCGAGCGTTCATCGCGCGCGATCCCCTCCCCAAGCGGGTGTTGAGCGATAGCTTGGTCAACGAGGTAACTTTGCCAAATCGCATTGATCTGGCGCAGCGCTTTGGCCTCGTCTTCCCAGTTGATGGTTTTGTCCAGGGCGATTTCGACGAACATTTTATTGGTCAGATCGCGATCGCCCAGCATGGGGGTGCCGTCCAGCAGGCTTTGATACCAAGTGATCCAGAAAGACCAGTCTTTCTCAGCCGTGGGGTCTTGCGGCAGGGAGTGTTTCAACCGCTCCCAAAGCTCGGCAATATGGGGATCCGGGTCCGTTTGCCAGAGCGGGGGATGCGCGATGCCCGTCGATTGGGCGAAGACCTGCGCATCGGCCCGGACTACTCCCCAAAAAGCTGCGTGGCGAGAGGCGGCCGCAGCTTCGGAGCTGGTGGAGTAAACGGACGCAAGGTTGGAGTCGACGTCCCTTGCAGCGTCAGCTGCCGCGATGCGGGCGGCGCTGGCGGTAGCGAATGCAGCCAAGGCGGAGGAGTGAGCGGCGGAGGAGGAGTGAGCGGCGGCGGAGGCGCGAACTGCAGCGGAGGCGGCTGAGCGGGTGACGTAGGCTAGGGTGGAGTTGTAGGAGGCGTCGCGTGAGATGTCTTCGGCGGCGTCGCCAGCGGCGGAGGAAGCTGCCGAAGCGGCGGCTGCGGCGGAGCGCGAGGCGGTTTGCATATCTTCGGTTGGCTGAAGAAAAGCAACCGAGGATGTCAATAGACTGCGCAAAATGGGCGAGGCTATAAAATCAAAGTCGCTTACCCAGTCGGTGTTCTTAACAGCGTCCCACCATATTGGCAACACCCGTGCTGCGCTGCGGGAGGCGATCCATTCGGATACCTCGCGCGGCTGTCCCTCTAGCCATGCCTCTAGGGTTTCGCGATCTTCAATTTCAGAAATCTCAACCATCGCGCGCAGCCTGCCTTATGCCGCCGGGGGTTGTCCAGATCGAAACTTTAGAGCTGGGCTAAAACCTCGTCTGAGGCCTCGAAATTGGTGGTCACGCGCTGCACGTCGTCATCATCTTCGAGCGCATCCACCAGCTTCATCAGCTTTTGCATCGCCTCTAGGTCCAGCTCGGTTGTGGTGGTGGGTTTCCAGACCAGTTTGGTGCTGTCACTTTCCCCCAATGCGGCCTCTAGCGCGGTTGAGACCTCATTGAGATCACTATCCTCGCACCAGATCACATGGCCATCCTCGGAGCTTTCGACGTCCTCCGCGCCCGCCTCGATGGCCGCTTCCATCACCGTGTCCGCATCACCAACGCTGGCGGGATAAGTCACCTCGCCCTTGCGTTCAAACATAAAGCCCACAGAGCCGGTTTCGCCCAGATTGCCGCCATTCTTGGAAAAGGTCGAACGCACGGTCGAAGCGGTGCGGTTGCGGTTATCGGTCATGGTCTCAACAATCACCGCAACGCCATTTGGGCCATAGCCCTCATAGCGGATTTCCTCGTAATCATCGCCCTCACCGGCGGCGGATTTCTTGATCGCGCGCTCGATATTGTCCTTGGCATGGATTGGCTCTTGGCCTCTTTCACCGCCAGGCGCAGGCGCGGGTTTTTATCCGGGTCAGGATCGCCCATCTTGGCCGCAATGGTGATCTCTTTGGAGAGTTTCGAAAAGAGCTTGGAGCGCAGTTTGTCCTGCCGCCCCTTGCGGTGTTGAATGTTCGCCCATTTCGAATGTCCCGCCATCGGTGCCTCCGCTAAAACCTGTGTTAGCGCCCATATAGTCTAAGGAGCGATGATGCTTCAATCCCACAGCGTTTAGAATTTGAAAGGGTGGGGTTTCTTGTGGGCCTGCGCGATAAGCCATATTCGCACTGCTGATTAGACAAGCTCACCTTCGTCAATGAGCTGTGATGCAACGCGCAACTTGGTCTCCTGCCATTCACCCGCCCCATCAAGCGGGGATATGCGCGACAGATCACCCGTTACCCCCGCAACCCTTTGATCGAAGTACCAAAGCCCCTTTTTATCAACCGCATAGCACCCGTTTATCTGCCGGATGCTTTCTGGATCCGCGCCTTTCACCACTTTCCCCTCAAGATAGACGTTGCGATCATCCCGCGCCCAGGGCCCTTTTAACGCTTCAAACGATGCAGGTTTTTTGCAGCTGCGCACGATTTTGGCATGTTTTGTATCGACGCTTTCGCAAAAGAAATAGGCATGAAAGCGATCCCGGCCATAGGCGCAGCGATACCCTCCCTCCCCCGGAGTTGAATAGAGCCCTGGCTGGGCCGCACCGAAAACTTCGAAACTGGCCGGGTCTTTCACCTTGGCATCCCCATAATTCGTCCAGATTTGCTGTTCATCGCCATAAAAGACATTGTTTAATCCACGCAGGCTTGCCCGCAGCGGACGCCGCTTTGGCCAATCATGCCAGAACATTTTCTTGTCATTGCACAAAATAACATCCGTGAGCGCGCGGCATCCTTCGGGCGTGATGTCGAGGCGGTGAACAGAGGCCTTGTTTGCTCCGGTGGTGAGAGGCGAGTCAGCAAAGAACACTTGATCCGCGGTTTTGAAGAAAGCCGACGGACCTTCGGGGCCGGGAATGTTCTGAATATGCGAGAAAGAAAGGCGCGCAGAGATCGTCGCAGACTTGTTAATCCTCGTTATGTCGTCGTCGCTCTCATCAGGCGTGCAGAACATAAATGTCAATTCTACGCCCAGATCAACAGAGGCTTCTTTGGTCTCATCCATGAAGTATAAGAGCGGGGAAGGTAGTTCTAAGCGGGCCTCAATTGTCTCACCGGGCAGCACCTCGATCCACCACGCTTTGGGATTATCAATCCAAGCACAACCAAAGAGATCCGTTAATACGCCTTTGACAACAAGCGCGCCAGAGACAAAATCGCGCAGCAAAGAAAGCGTTGTTGGCCCGGTATTTGTCAGCGTTATAGATGTTTCAATTGGTTGCTCGACCGGGATGACGCCATCCGGGCCAGATATTGTATATTCAAACAACATATGTTCTCTACCCTTGTGAACGCCCTCTTCTATATTGGAATTACGTCAAAAAAGCAAATGATCAGCTGCCGGAAAGCGGCCAGATCAGTGGGATCAGGGCCGAGGCGAGCAGGCCGATGCTTAGGTTCAGCGGGATGCCGACGCGCATGAAATCGGTGAATTTGTAGCCCCCAGGTCCATAGACCAGCATATTGGTTTGATAGCCCACCGGCGTTGCAAATGACGCAGAGGCGGCAATCATCACCGCCACCACCAGCGGGCGCGGATCCAGGCCCATGGCGCTTGCCAGCCCAATCGCAATCGGTGTGACCACCACAGCCACCGCATTATTGGAGACCAGCTCGGTCAGCACCGAGGTGAGCAGGTAAATCGCCCAGACGATCAAAAAGGGCGGCAAAAGGCTCAGCCAGGGGGCCAGCGCCTCAGCAATCAGCTGCACCGCGCCGGTTGCCTCTAGGGCCGCGCCGATGGCGAGCATCGAGAAAATCAGCGTGAGCAGCCGCCCATCCACAAAGCCAAAGGCCTCTTCTGCGTCAATGCACCTTGTCACCAGCACCAGCGCAACCGCTAAGACTGAGAGCAGCAAGATCGGGGCCGCCCCAAACGCCGCAAGCGCCACAAGCCCAAAGAGCGCCGCCAGAGCAATGGGCGTTTTGGAGCGGCGAAAGGCCCGCTGGGAGGGGCGCGAGACATCGACCATATCCATATCTTGTGCCAGGCGTTGAATGTCCTCGGGCGCGCCTTCCAGCAGCAACGTATCGCCCACGCGCACCACCAGATCATCGAGCTGCATGCCGATATTCTGATTACGCCGATGCACCGCCAGCGGATAGACCCCGTAGCGCCGCCGCAGCCGGATCGCCCCCAGGCTGCGCCCGACCATCTTGCACCCTGGCGTAATCAGCACCTCAACCGTGGTGGTTTCCGTTGCCCCCACCTGATCGAGGCGTTTCAGCTCTTTATTGCGCTGTAGGCTGAGCAGCTCGGTCATCTGCGTGCGCAATACCACCCTATCACCAACCCGCAGCGTGACATCCTTAAGATTGCGCCGCAACGAAGCATCCCCCCGGATCACGTCGATCAAGCGCACGCCGTCTCGTTTGAACAGCTGCACGCCCAGGACTTCACGGCCGATAAGGTTGGACTCGGGGGGGATCACCGCTTCGGTAAAGAACTTCATCTTTGAGCGATCCATCAGGAGCGTTGCCATCGAATCGCGATCCGGCAACAGGCGCGGCGCGATATAGCGCAGATAGATCATGCCCCAGAGCACCAGAATGATCCCAAGCGGCGTGACCTCGAAAATCGTAAAGGCCGCAAGCCCTTGGGCGCGCGCCACCCCATCCACCAGCAAATTGGTCGAGGTTCCAATCAACGTCAGCGTGCCCCCCAAAATCGCCGCATAGCTCAGCGGAATCAAGAGTTTAGAGGCCGAAACCCCGATCGTGCGGGCCAGTTGCGTGAACACGGGGATCATCACCACGACAACGGGCGTGTTTGAGACAATCGCCGAAGAGATCACCACAAAGCCAATCAGCATCGCAATCGCCAGCGCGGGCTGGGTCTTGGCTTGGCGATCCGCAAGGCCGGTGAAGGTCTCCAGCGCCCCAGTACGCACCAGCCCGCCCATGATGATAAACATCGCTGCGATGGTCCAAGGCGCAGGGTTTGAGAGCACCGAAAGCGCGCTTTCATAGGGCAAAAGGCCAAGCATGAGCATGAGGGACACCCCGGTAAGCGCAACAACTTCGGTCGGGTAGGTTTCGCGCAGGAACAGAACAAACATGACCGCGACCACCGCGAGGGTCAGATAGGCTCCGTAATCCTGAATCAGCTCCATCATGTACGCGCCGGCCTTGGCCGCACAAGATACATGCCGCCCAGCATCAATGCGAGCGAAATCCAGATACTCGCGGAATAATGCTCACCAAGCAGTGCCCAGGCCCAAAACACGCCGGTCAACGTGACCAGATACGAAACCTGAACGGCAAAAACCGGCCCCGCGCGCCCCACAAGCCAGACATACCCGGTATAGACCAGCACATGCGCCAGCGAGCCCGCAATCAGCGCATATTCGGGCACGCCATAGGTTCGGACCGGCGAAATCCACTGCCCGGACCAAAGCGCCAAGGGCAGCACAGCGACCATTCCAACCAGCGAGGCCCCAAATAGAACTTGCAAAGCGCTCAACCCTTGTGTTCCCCAGCGCGCAACATAATTGCCCTCAAACGCATAACACATACAGGTCAGAATAACGACAATAATCCAGAAACCCGCAGCGGGGCCAAGGGCCTCGGTGCTGTTCCAAGGCTGCGAAATCAGCAAAACAGCGACCAATCCAAGTGCGAGCCCGCAAAAGCGCCGCCACTCAAACCGATCCAGCGCAAGGCCAAGGGCAATGGGAAAGGCGAGCATCGGGATCATGGAATAGAGGATCGAAATCACCCCAGAGGGCAGATGCGCCGCCGCCTGATAGCTAAACGAATTCGGGATCAGCGTGCCGATTGCCGCAATGATCGCATAAACCTCAAGATGCCGCCGCTGCATGGGCAAGCTAATCCCCCGCGCCAGTGCAATCGCCCCCATAAGCGCCGTGCCAATCACCAATTGCCAAAAGATCAACCCAAAATGCTGATGCCCGCTCGAAACTGAAAGCTTGGTCATCGGCTGGGTAAAGCCCCACCCGGCCCCCAGGCAAACAAGCACCACGGTATAGAGCCAAATCGCTTTGCGGCTCATTTAGGCCCGCTTTGCTCAAGCCGCCCACCATAGCGCACGGGCACGATGCTGGTGGCCTCTCCGGTTCGATCATTTGTCTGAATAAACACGCCCGAAAGGGTCGCCTTTCCCAGCGCCGGGGTAAACCGATCCTTCTGCATCCCCGTTACAAAGCGGCGCAAAGGTTCGGTCTTTTCCATGCCGATCACACTGTCATAATCCCCGCACATGCCCGCATCGCTCAAGAACGCAGTGCCTTTGCTGAGGATCTGCGCATCGGCGGTGGGCACATGGGTATGGGTGCCCACAACAAGACTGGCACGGCCATTGCAAAAATGCCCCATCGCCATTTTCTCCGAGGTCGCCTCGCAATGCATATCCACAATCACCGCATTGACCTGCCCCCCGCGCGGATATTTGCGCATGATCCCATCAATGGCGGAAAACGGATCATCATAGGCCCGCTTCATAAAGACTTGACCGAGCACTTGCGCAACTAGAACTTTGCGCCCGCCCGGTGCCTCATAAACGTTAGCGCCCCGGCCCGGCGCGGATTTGGCATAGTTGAGCGGGCGAATGATGCGCGTGTTTTGCTCAATCGCGTTTAGCATGTCCCGCTGATCAAAAGCATGATCTCCAAGCGTGACCACATCGGCCCCCGCCTCGAACAGAGCCTTGGCATGCGCGCCCGAGAGCCCCATGCCCGAGGTTGCATTCTCGCCATTGACCACCACAAAATCAAGCCGCCAATCCTTGCGCAGCTGCGGCAGGTTATCCGCCACCGCTTGCCGCCCTGCCCGGCCCATCACATCGCCTAAAAATAAAATACGCATGACGCTTTGGTAGGCTGCTGCGCGCGCCGGGGCAAGTGGATTAGCTCAGGCGCTTGATCAAATCACGCATAAATTGATGGCCGCGTTGAAATTCTACCTTGGTGATGAACTCATTGGGCTGATGCGCTTGCGCGATATTGCCCGGCCCGCAAATCACCGCAGAGTAGCCCGCCGCCTGAAAATGCCCCGCCTCGGTGCCATAGCTGACCACGTGCGTGCCGTTATCCCCGGTTAATGCACGGAAAAACGCCTCGGCCGCGCCATTTTCCTCGGGCCTGAGCGGGGGAACCTCGAACGAGATATCAACCGTAATATCCGCCTCAGCCCGCACGGCTTTCATTTCCGCGCGCAACGCCTCTACCTGCGCATAATAGGCCGCCTTAAGCACTTCGGGATCATCGCCGGGCACCGCGCGAAAGCCCATGGTGAAATGGCAATCCTTGGCGGTGATGTTATGGGCCGTGCCGCCCTCGATCATGCCCACATGCCAGCTGGTATAAGGCGGGTCAAACAGCGCATCGGCTCCTTGCGGCGCGGCCTCAGCAGCGGCCCGGTTCATCTGATTGGCCCACTCGATCAACTTTGCCGCCTCATGGATCGCACTCACCCCTTGATAGGCGAGCGAGGAATGCACCTCAAATCCGCGCATATGGGTGGGAAAGCCCATCCCGCCCTTCTGGCCGGTGACAACGCGCATCTCCGAAGGCTCCCCCACAAGCGCCATCGCGCCTTTGGGCAGCACGTCGTTCATCGCGGCGATCATGGGCGGTGCGCCGGTGCAGCCAATCTCTTCGTCAAAGCTGAGGGCAATTTGCAGCGGGGTTTTGAGATTGGCATACTGCCCCTCAACCATGGCCCAAACCGCGAGCGCGTCAAAGCCCTTCATATCACATGTGCCGCGCCCGAAATATTTGTCGCCCTTTTCAGTCACCGTCCAAGGATCACTGTCCCAATCCTGACCCTCAATCGGCACCACATCCGTATGCCCCGACATCACAATCGCCCCCTCGACCCAAGGCCCCACATGCGCAAAAAGCGCGGCCTTATGCGGCTGCTCCGGGTCAACCCATTGATGCGCCTCAATCCCATGCTCCGCCAAATAGCCCTGCACCCAGTCTATGAGGGGCCGGTTGGTCTGCGAAGAAACCGTTGGAAAACTGATGAGCTTGGTAAGGATCTCAAGCGGGGTTAAGCGATTGTTCATTTGTCAGACCTTTCGGATTCGCAATTGTCCGACATTTCGAGAGCCCAATTGTCAGACATTTGATTTGAGGCGCGAAAACCCCAAGAATTTATGACGCAAATCGCGCAGGCGCTCATTAACAAAAGCCGCCGATGACCAGGGCAACGGGACGCATCAATAGCCGCTTTCGGTTTGTAGGACGAAATGGCTCGGGGCGATTTCTGTGTAGATGGAGGGCTCTGGTTTATACGCTAGGTCATGGATCGGTGATGGGATTGGTTTGAAATTCAGATCCTTTTCTTGCTTTCGCTGCGTGGGATCTGCGATGGGCACGGCGCTAAGCAGCGATTTGGTATAGGGGTGCTGCGGGTTTTCGAAGACAGCGGCGCGCGGGCCCATTTCGACGATGCGGCCCAGATACATCACGCCCACATGGTGTGAGACCCGCTCGACGACCGCCATATCGTGAGAGATAAAGAGATAGCTTATCTCCAGCTCGGCCTGTAGCTCCATCATCAGGTTGAGCACTTGTGCTTGCACGGACACATCCAGGGCGGAAACCGCCTCATCCGCGATAATCAGCTTGGGGTTCAGGGCCAGGGCGCGAGCGATGGCGACACGTTGGCGCTGCCCGCCCGAGAGTTCATGGGGAAAGCGGCGCATGAACGAGCGCGGTAGCTCGACCCGATCAAAGAGCATTGCCACCCGCTCCATGATCGCAGCGCCTTTGAGCGTGCCGAAATTATGGATGGGTTCGGCCACTTGATCCGCAAGCTGCATCTGCGGGTTGAGAGAGGCAAAGGGATCCTGGAAGATCATCTGCATATCGAGCCTTGCTTGCCGCAGCTCTGAGCCATTGAGCGCCAGAATATCCGTATCGCCCAGGCGAATTTCCCCAGATTGCGGCTCAACCAAGCGCAGGATAGAGCGCCCGGCGGAGGATTTCCCGCAGCCAGATTCCCCCACAAGGCTAAGCGTCTGGCCCTTGTTGAGCGTGAAAGACAGATCTTCGACCGCATGCACCTGGGCCACGGTGCGGCGGAAAAAGCCGCCCTTGACCGGAAAGCGCGTGGTGAGATTTTTGACCTCTAGCAGCACCTCATCCGTGCCAGGGATCGGATCCGTGAGTTTCTGCTCGCGGCCAAGTAGGCGCATGGGTTCGGGATAGGTTTTGCCGCGCATCTCGCCCAGCTTGGGCACAGCGGCAAGCAGGGCTTGGGTATAAGGGTGCTGGGGGGATTCGAATATTTGCTGAACCGGGCCCTCTTCCACCTTATTGCCGCGAAACATCACGACCACGCGATCAGCCATCTGCGCCACCACCGCCATATCATGGGTGATGAACATCACAGCGGTGCCGGTTTCGCGCTTGAGCCGGTCAATCAGCGCCAGAATTTCGGCTTGGATGGTCACATCCAGCGCGGTTGTGGGCTCATCTGCGATCAACAGGCGGGGCTCGCAGGCCAGGGCCATGGCGATCACCACGCGTTGACGCATGCCACCTGAAAGCTCATGGGGGTATTGTTTCAGCCGCCGCTCCGGCTCGGGGATCCGCACCTGGCGCAAAAGCTCTAGTGCGCGGGCCTCGGCCTGTTTGGCAGAGAGACCTTTATGCAGCCGCACACCTTCGGTCAGTTGGCGGCCAATGGTGAAAACCGGATTGAGCGCGGTCATAGGCTCTTGAAATATCATGCCGATTTCATTGCCGCGAATGCCGCGCATCACCTCTTGCGGGGTCGCTGCCAGATCCAGGGCTGCCTTGCCGCTGCGCTCAAAGAGCAGCCGCCCGCCCGAAATGGTGCCGCCCCCATATTCCACCAGCCGCATCAACGAGAGCGAGGAGACCGATTTGCCCGACCCTGATTCGCCGACCACACAGACGGTTTCGCCTGGATTGATCTCAAAAGAGACATCTTCGACACCGATGACCGGGCCATCTTTGGTTTGAAATTCGACCCGTAGCCCCTCGATCTTGGCGATTGGCTGCGTTTGCGCAATGTCCAGCATATGGCCCACCCCTGGCTATTTTATGCCGATAAGCTTTGCCTATCGCGCCCGCGCTGTCAAATGAGCAAACTTCCATAACGTAAATACTGAGCGGAAAAGCTTGCATTTTTCGAAAACTCTGTTTCGATACTGCCACGAGGTGTTGGGGGACAAGACGTGCAAGAGGCCGCTTTAGGCGCTCTGGCGGCATTTGGTTTTCCCAAACGGACATAACTCGCATATCTCGGGGACCAACAAGGGAGAATTCTATGAAACTTCGATCCGTATTGCTGGGGGCGGCGGCGACGCTTGCTTTGGCACCGGCGGCATTTGCTGAGCGCGGCAGCGACGGCAATGTCAACATCATCTATTGGCAAGCGCCGTCTATCATGAACCCGTTCCTATCGGGCGGCACTAAGGATGTGGAAGCCGCGTCGATGGTCATTGAGCCGCTTGCGCGTTATAATGAAAAGGGTGCTTTGGTGCCGTGGCTGGTCGAAGAGATCCCAACGGTCGATAACGGCGGCGTTTCTGCCGATTTGACCTCGATCACCTGGAAAATCACGCCGGGCCTGAAATGGTCTGATGGCAGCGATTTCACCTCGGCGGATGTCAAATTCACCTATGATTATTGCACCCATCCTGAGGGCGGCTGCGCGCAATCCACAAAATTCGAAGGGGTGACCTCGGTTGAGACACCCGATGCGCATACCGTTGTGGTCACATTTGAGGGCCAGACGCCAAACCCTTACGGCCCCTTTGTCGGAGGTGAGAGCCCGATCATCCAAGCGGCGCAATTTGCCGATTGCATGGGCGCAAAGGCCCCTGAATGCACCGCGCAGAATTACAGCCCCATTGGCACCGGTCCCTTTGTTGTGACAGAGTTCCGCCCCAATGACGTGATCACAATGGCGGCGAACCCGAACTATCGCGACCCGGCCAAGCCTGCCTTTGCGACAGTGACCTTTAAGGGCGGTGGCTCGGCTGAGGCTTCGGGGCGTGCGGTTATGGAAACCGGCTCCTTTGATTATGGCTGGAACCTCCAGCTTGCCCCAGAGGTGATTGCAAAGATGGCAGAGGGCGGCAAAGGCAAGCCAGTGATGGGCTTTGGTCCGCTGGTGGAGCGCCTGATGCTGAACCAGACCAACGCGAGTGCGGATCTGCCCGAAGGCGAGCGTTCAACGGCGGCGCATCCCCATCCCTTCCTGACCGATCCTGCGGTTTACAAAGCCATGTCCTTGGCGATTGACCGCGGCTTGCTGGTCGAAGTGGGCTATGGTGAGACCGGCTTTGGCACCATGGGCAATGTGACCTGCAACTGGGTGCCTGCGCCTGCTGCGTTTAACTCCACCTCCATGACCTGCGACACACAAGATATCGCTGGCGCCAATAAGCTGCTGGATGATGCTGGTTATGTGGATAGCGATGGCGATGGTATCCGCGAAGCCAATGGCGTGCCCATGAAGCTGATCTATCAGACTTCGACCAACAAGGTGCGCCAGGACTTCCAAGTGCTGATCAAAGACGCTTGGTCACAGATTGGGATTGATGCAGAGCTGCGCAATATCTCGGCCTCTGTCTTCTTTGGCGGTGATCCAGGTAGCCCGGACACATTCCAAAAGTTCTATGCGGATGTGCAGATGTATGCCAACACCTTCAACGGCACAGATCCGCAAAGCTACCTGGGCAATGCGCTTTGCGACAAAGCTCCGCGTCCAGACAGCCAGTGGCAGGGGGAGAATATCTCGCGCTTCTGTATGCCGGAATATGACGCGCTGCATACCAAGCTGACCCAAACTGCGGGTATTGAGGCTCGGGCAGAAATTGCCAAGCAGCTCAATGATATGGCTGTGCAGAACGGCATGATGATCCCGCTGGTGCAGCGTGGACGGGTTTCGGCCCATGCCAACTCTTTGGGCGGCGTTGTGCTGAATGTGTGGGATTCCGAGCTGTGGAATGTCGCGGATTGGCACCGCATCGACTAAGCTAAATACTGGCGGCCCTGCATCCAGTGGGGCCGCCTTTTTCCTGCCTGCGAGATCTCATCCATGCTGACCTACACGCTGCGACGATTGCTGCTGTCGATCCCGACACTGTTGTTTATCTCGCTGACGATCTTTTTGCTGCTGCAACTTGCGCCCAATGATCCGATGGCCAATGTGCCCCTGACCGTGCCGCCTGAGGTCAAGCAGAAAATGCGCGAAGCGCTGGGGCTCGGGCAAGCTTGGTATATCCAATATTGGAAATGGCTGGTGCAGTTTTTCTGGATTGAGCCCCTGGTTTTTGTGGATTGGCTCACCGGCACCAGCTTTGCTGAGGGCACGCAGCGGGTGATTTCCTGGCAGACCCGTGGCCCGGTGATGGATCTGGTCGTTCAATCACTGCCGCAAACGCTTTGGGTTGTGGGCGTGGCCTATGTGGTCGCCGTGATTATCGCAATCCCCATAGGGGTTTATTCCGCCTATCGGCAATATTCTGTTTTTGACAACGCGGGCACATTCGTGTCCATGATCGGCTTTTCAGTGCCGCCCTTTTTCACTGGCCCGCTGCTGATCTTTATCTTTGCAGTGCAGCTGAGCTGGTTTCCAGACACCTATAACACCATCCATAAGGTCAATGATTGGAACAGCTTTTTGGTGCAGCTGAGCCAGATGTTCTTGCCCGTGATGGTGCTGGCGCTACAAATCACCGCGCAGCTCAACCGCTTTATGCGCGCTTCGATGCTGGATAATCTACTGCAGGACTTCGTGCGCACCGCCCGCGCCAAGGGGCTGAAAGAGCGCACCGTGGTGCTGAGCCATGTTCTGCGCAATTCAATGATCCCGGTGGTGACAGTGGTTGCTTTGCAAATCCCCAACATTTTTGGCGGCGCGATCATCACTGAGAATGTGTTTCAGGTGAATGGCCTGGGCTATCAACTGCTTATCGCGCTGCAATCTAATGACATGCCCACAGTGATGACGTTTGTCTTTATCTTCGCGATTTTGATCGTGCTCTTTAACATTGTGGCCGATGTGCTCTACGGCCTTCTCGACCCGAGGATCCGCTATGACTGAGACGAGCTTTGGCGCCTTGCAAGACAAAGAGCCCCTATCCCCGCCCCGCAGCCAATGGGTCGAAATCTGGAGCCAGTTTCGTAAACATAAAGGCGCGGTCTATGGGGGCGGCTTTTTGCTGCTGATCACATTGGGCGTGATCGTCGGGCCTTGGATCTGGACCATCGACCCACAAGCCACACCGCGCGGGCGCGAGTTTTTGACCATGCGCGATCTTCGGCCCATCTATGTCGCCCTTTGGGATGCAGATGCCAAGGTCAACTGGGCGCGCCCGTTGGGCACCGATAATTTGGGCCGCGATATCCTGGCGATCATGCTCGCCGGGGGGCGCGTCTCTTTGGCCGTGGGTTGGCTCGCCATGGCAATCTCGATCTTGATCGGCACCTTCGTTGGCGTGAGCGCAGGCTTTTTTCAACGCGCCGACGGGCTGCTCATGCGCTTTACCGATCTAGTTTTGTCGCTGCCTATTCTGCCGCTCACCATGGTTGCATCGACCCTGTTTCGCGAGCCGCTGCGCCAGCTCTTTCTTCAAAGTGATAATGCCTGGGCACGATCCGTAGCACCTGAAGCGAGCATGTTCATCCTGATCGTCTTTATCATTGCTGTAACCTCTTGGATGCAAACGGCGCGCATCGTGCGCGGGGATGTTTTGGCGCTGAAAGAGCGGGAATTCGTTCTGGCCGCACGCTCCATCGGCACCTCAAACCGGGCCATCATCCGCCGCCATTTGCTGCCGAACCTGATCTCACCCATCACCGTCTCGGCCACTTTGGGGCTGGCAACCGCGATTATCTTGGAAAGCTCCCTATCATTTCTGGGCTATGGTTTCCCATCGGATTTCCCAACATGGGGCAAGCTCATCGCGGATTACGTTGTGCAGATGGATGACTATCCCGAGCGAGTGATGTATCCCGGCATTGCACTCTCCCTCACAGTGCTGAGCGTGAATTACCTGGGCGACGGGCTGCGCGATGCGTTAGATCCCCGCATGCGTGGGCGGTAACATAGGCGCTTAGCTGCGGTTGAGCGCGCCAATGGGCGTTCTACTCGAAAACTAGGGGGCACGAGCACAAAGAATCGCCTGCTGACACTCGTTAGTGGTGCATATTCTTCATCAAAGTCGCGACGTTACATTCAAATTACAGAATGTCACACCATCCGTATTTCCGCATTAAATACAAATACCTACGAGCCAGCGCGCAACCCTGCGGCCATTTTGCATACGGATGTATTCCGCGCCCCATCTTGTCTATTTCTTAACGAGCGCGTAGGGCACAATCGATAGGGGCAGATTTTGTTGCCTGAATTTCGATGCAAAATGGGGGGATATCTGGTGAAAATCGGAACGCCTAGAGAGATTTTTGAGGGCGAGGCGCGGGTGGCGATGACCCCCGATAGCGCGGCTCAGCTACAAAAACTAGGGCATGACTGCTTGATAGAGGCTGGCGCGGGTGCGCTGGCAGGGTTTGCGGATAGCGATTACGCAGCGGCTGGGGTTGAGGTTGTGCCCTCCGCTGAAGCGCTTTGGGCTGGCGCTGATATTGTTGCCAAGGTGCGCGTGCCCTCTGATGATGAGATGGGCCAGCTGCGCGCAGAGCAAACGCTGATTTCTTTCTTCTCCCCGGTTGCGGATGAAGAGAAAATGAAAGCCGCCGCCGAAAAAGGTTCTACCGTGGTTGCCATGGAGATGATCCCGCGGATCTCCCGTGCGCAAAAGATGGACGCTCTATCCTCTATGGCCAATATCGCGGGCTACCGCGCGGTCATTGAAGCGGGCAACAATTTCGGTCGTTTCTTCACCGGTCAGATCACAGCGGCGGGCAAGGTTCCTCCGGCCAAGGTTCTGGTTGTTGGCGCGGGCGTTGCAGGTCTTGCGGCGATTGGCACCTCGACCTCTCTGGGTGCAATCACCTACGCGTTTGATGTGCGCCCCGAAGTGGCTGAGCAGGTCGAGTCCATGGGCGCAGAATTCGTCTATCTGGATTTCGAAGAAGAGCAGCAGGACGGTGCCTCCACAGGCGGTTATGCGTCTGTCTCCTCGCCTGAGTTCCGTGAAGCGCAGCTTGCCAAGTTCCGCGAGCTGGCCCCTGAAATTGATATCGTGATCACCACCGCGCTGATCCCGAACCGCGATGCGCCAAAGCTTTGGCTGGCTGATATGATCGCCGCGATGAAGCCGGGCTCGGTCATTGTGGATCTGGCGGCGGAAAAAGGCGGCAATGCGGAAGGCACGGTCAAAGATGAGAAGGTCGTTACCGAAAACGGCGTGACCATCATCGGCTATACCGATTTCCCCTCACGCATGGCGGCGCAATCCTCCTCGCTTTATGCCACCAATATCCGTCACCTGATGGCAGATCTGACGCCGGAAAAAGATGGCGCTGTGAACCACAATATGGAAGACGACGTGATCCGGGGCGCAACCATTGCCCATTCCGGCGCTGTCACCTTCCCGCCCCCACCTCCTAAAGTGGCGGCAATTGCCGCGCAGCCTAAGAAAGAGCCCCCCAAAGAGCTGACGGCTGAAGAGAAAAAAGCGCTTGAGGCCGCAGAATTCAAAAAGCAGACCCAAACGCAAGTGGGCCTCATGGCAATCGGCGCCGCATTGATCATGGGCATTGGGATGATCCCAGGCATGCCAGCCAGCTTTATGCAGCATTTCATCGTGTTTGTTCTGTCGGTCTTCATCGGCTTCCAGGTGATCTGGAACGTGGCGCATAGCTTGCACACACCGCTTATGGCTGTGACCAATGCGATCTCTTCGATCATCATCCTGGGCGCGCTGATCCAAATCGGATCCTCTGGTGTGCTGATTACAATTCTCGCCGCGCTGTCGGTCTTTATGGCCTCGGTAAATATCTTTGGCGGGTTCCTCGTAACGCGGCGCATGCTCGCCATGTTCCAGAAGTCGTAAAGGGGAGTAGGACATATGGAAAACGCATTCACAATTGCGGCCTATGTGGTCGCGGGTGTCCTGTTCATCCTGTCTCTGGGCGGTCTGAGCGGACAAGAAAGCGCCAAGCGCGCGGTATGGTATGGCATCGTTGGCATGTTCATCGCGGTGCTGGCAACGCTTATGGGGCCCGGTTCTGGCCTGTGGCTGGTCAGCCTTGTGATGATCGCAGGCGGCGCGGCGGTGGGGCATCAGCTTGCCTCACGCGTGCAAATGACCCAAATGCCCGAGCTTGTGGCGATCATGCACTCTCTCGTGGGTCTGGCAGCGGTCTTTGTTGGCTTTAACGCGGATTTCACCATTGCCAATATGAAGGGCCTGGACGGTGCCTTTGCAGCGCTCGTGGCAAAGAAAACCGAAATTGAGATCACCATTTTGCAAATCGAGCTCGTGCTTGGCGTGTGGATTGGCGCTGTGACCTTCACCGGTTCTCTGATCGCCTATGGCAAGCTTGCGGGCAAAGTGGATAGCGCGGCCAAGAAGCTGCCCGGCGGGCATCTGCTGAATGCTGGCGCGGCCTTCTTGTCGGTGATCTTTGCGATCTGGTATTTCCAGGGTGGTGGCTTTCTGGCGCTCTTCGCGCTCACGCTTCTGGCGCTGTTTATCGGCTATCACTTGATCATGGGCATTGGCGGTGCGGATATGCCGGTGGTTGTCTCCATGCTCAACAGCTATTCCGGCTGGGCGGCGGCGGCGATTGGCTTCTCACTGGGCAATGACCTGCTCATCGTGGTTGGCGCGCTTGTGGGCTCTTCTGGTGCGATCCTCAGCTATATCATGTGTAAGGCGATGAACCGTTCGTTCATCAGCGTGATCTTGGGCGGCTTTGGCGGCGCGCAAGGTGAGCAGATGAAGGTTGAGGGCGAGCAAATCGCCATTGAGGCCGATGGTGTGGCTGCTGCTTTGAACGATGCAGATAGCGTTGTAATCATCCCCGGATACGGCATGGCGGTGGCGCAAGCCCAAGCAGCTGTGGCGGATCTGACCAAAAAGCTGCGGGCCAAAGGCAAGAATGTACGCTTTGCGATCCACCCGGTTGCGGGCCGTCTGCCTGGGCATATGAACGTGCTCTTGGCCGAAGCGAAGGTGCCCTATGACATCGTGCTGGAAATGGACGAGATCAATGACGACTTCCCCGATACGGATGTTGCCATCGTGATCGGCTCCAATGACATCGTGAACCCAGCGGCGCAGGACGATCCCAACTCTCCAATCGCAGGCATGCCCGTGCTGGAGTGCTGGAAGGCCAAGCAAGTGTTCGTATCCAAACGCGGCCAAGGCACCGGCTATTCCGGCATCGAAAACCCGCTCTTCTTCAAAGAGAACACACGCATGTTCTACGGCGATGCAAAGGCCAGCCTGGATAAGCTGCTGCCGATGATTGACTAACACACCTGCGGTGCGATGATCGACTAACACACCTCTGGTGCGATGATCGCCTGATCGCGCTCACGCATAACATCAAAAAGGGCGCCCCTCACGGCGCCCTTTCTAGGTAAATCTGTCTATCTGCTATTCGGGACAAGCAGTCATTCAAGGTGTTGGTATCAAGGTCCGGTTTAGGGAGTACTTTCACTCTATCTCGTTCTGCTAAAGACTGATACCTGCGGAATATGGCCCATAACCGCTCCATTTCCGCACATCTCCTCCTTGTTTTTGCCTGTCTTGCATGGGGCGGCTCCTATGCAGTTGGCCGATTTGGTTTAAGCGAAGGATCCGCCTTGTGGCTCACTCTTTGGCGATGGGGACCGGGGGCTGTTCTGTTTGCAGTCTTTCTGATGTTCAAGTGGGGTCAGCATGGGTCCGTCATTCAAACCAACCTGCCGCGTCTGATTTTGATTTCAGCATTGGGCGTCGTTATCTATCCAGCCACGTTGTTTATGGCGGTCGCCGAAACCACCGCCTTAAACGCATCCCTCTATCTGTCAGTCACGCCAGTCTTGATCGTGCTGATTTCATCCGTTGTTTGGAAAGAACGGATCGGTGCGATTGGAGCAGCGGCAGTGTTGCTTGGCCTGCTTGGCGCACTTGTTTTGATATTCAGAGGGAGCCTCGGTGCTTTTTTCGCGTTCCAGATCGCCAGCAGTGACATTTGGGCAATTGTATCCGCACTCGCATGGGCGGGATATTGCGTGTCGCTGCCATTGAAGCCCGAGAACCTAAGCGAAGCGTCATTTCTTGCAGTGCTGGTAGTGATAGGCAGCGTGGTGTTGGCGGTGTTGGCGGTCGGGATTGGAGGCGCTGTTCCGATGCCCGATACCTCCATTGTGGCTTGGTCAATGGTCTACTTCGCATTGTTTCCGTCCATCCTAGCGTTTCTCGCTTGGAACTGGGGAACAACGAATGTCGGACCCTCTATAGCGGCCCCCTACAACAACCTTGTCCCATTCTTTGGCGGCGCACTTGGCATTCTTCTTTTAGGCGAGACGATTGAAACCTACCATCTGTGGGGCGGCGGTTTGGTTATTATCGGATTGGTTTTAAACAGTATGCGTCGTTGAAAGCGGTCATCTATGGATCGCGCAGCATCCCGTAAAATCGGTTCTCAGCGGACATTGAAAACAATCTTTCATTTACCCCACAGCCTGCATGCTCGTTCTGGAGTGCTGGAAGGCCAAGCAAGTGTTCGTGTCCAAACGCGGTCAAAGCACTGGCTATTCCGGCATCGAAAACCCGCTCTTCTTCAAAGAGAACACACGCATGGTCTATGGCGATGCGAAAGCCAGCTTGGACAAGTTGCTGCCGATGATCGACTAACACACCTCTGGTGCGATGATCGACTGATCGCGCTCACGCATAACATCAAAAAGGGCGCCCCTTCCGGTGCCCTTTTTTGTAGATATCAGTATGTCGGCTCTGCGGGACAAAGGGTGAATTCGCTGCACGCGTTCCAATGGCGGCTGTTTGAACATTGCGACGATGGCATTCTGCGGGTCGGTTGGAAAACCGATCTTCGGCTCTGTTGCAAATTTTCTCGGATGGGTCCATTTTCTGGTGATTTCGGCACGGAGATTGTAACATGAACGATTTTAAAGGAAGTCCTTTCACGGGCGAAATTATCCTCTGGGCGGTTCGCTGGTATTGTCGTTATGGCATCAGCTACCGTGACCTTGAAACCATGATGGCCGAGCGCGGTCACCGTGTGGATCACAGCACGATTTACCGCTGGGTTCAGCGCTATGCTCCTGAAATGGAAAAGCGCATGCGCTGGCAATGGCGGCGGCCGATGTCAGACAGTTGGCGGGTTGATGAAACTTATATCAAGGTCCGGGGCAAGTGGGCCTATTTGTATCGAGCGGTTGATAAGTGTGGCAACACCATCGACTTTTACCTATCCTCAACGCGAAACACGAAGGCAAGTGCGGCCAAGACGTTGAACACCGACAAGTCAAATATCTCAACAACGTCGTGGAAGCCGATCACGGCAAGCTGAAACAACTGATCAAACCGGTGCGCGGCTTCAAAACAATGAAGACCGCCAACGCCACGATTAAGGGCTTCGAGCTCATGCACGCCTTGCGAAAAGGTCAGGCAAAGGCGTTCAATTTCACCAAAGACCCAGCCGGCGAAAAGCGCATGATAGAGCGCGCTTTTGGGGTCGGCGCGTGTGTCATGGCGGATGCTATAGCCATGATCGAATCTGAGCTCACATCCTAAGCTCTTATAGCAAAATGATTTTCATTCCTACCGAGAAAATTTGCAACAGAGCCCTCCAACTCCTACTTGGCATTAAAGATAAACAGCGCTTGACCATCAATGTGATAGCCGTCAATCAGGTTCTGGGCCGTCTTGGAGGTGAGCCAGCTCTCTAGCTTTGCCGCCAGATCCGCTTTTACATGGGCATGTTTGCTTGGGTTTACGGGGAGATAGGCATATTGGTTGAACAGCGCCGGATCGCCGGAAAAGAGCAGCGCCAGATCGCCTTTATTGCCAAAGTTTAGCCAGCTGGCGCGGTCCGAGAGGATATAGGCATTCAGGCCGGATGCGGTATTGAGCGCCGCACCCATGCCTGCGCCGACCTCATTATACCAGGGCGCTTGGGGCTGCATCTGCGCGTCTTTCCATAGGCTCAGCTCTTTCTTATGGGTGCCGCTCTCATCGCCCCGGCTCACAAAACGCGCTTGTGTTTTGGCAATGTTTTGCAGGGCCTCTACAGCGTTTGCGGCTCCTGAGATGGCGGCGGGATCCTCGGAGGGGCCAATCAGGACAAAATCATTATACATGATCTCGCGCCGATGCGTTCCATAGCCTGCGGTGACAAAGGCCTCTTCGGCGGCGCGCGAATGCACCAGGATCGCATCCACATCCCCTGCGCGCCCCAGCTTCAACGCCTGCCCGGTTCCCACCACCAAGAGCTGCACCTCTAGATCAAGATCTGCTTTGATGCGCGGCAAGAGCACATCTGCCAGCCCCGAGTTATGAAAGGAAGTGGTCACCGCAAGGCGCATGGTTTCGCTGGCTTTCGCACCATAGGGGAAAAGGGACAGCAAAATGATAAGACAGGCGCGGATCATTCGACGATATCTCCTCTTAAAAAGGCGTGGGCCTCTGGGGTTTGGGGGCTTTCAAAAAACTGCTCAGCCGCGCCGATTTCATGCACATTTCCATGCAACAGGAAAATCACCTGACCAGCAAGGCGGCGGGCCTGACCTATGTTATGGGTTGAGAAAATCAGGCTGGTGCCGCTGGCTTGCACCTCTTGCAAAACTGCTTCGATTTCGCGTGTAGCGCGCCCATCAAGCGCGGCGGTGGGCTCGTCCAGAAATAGCAGTTTGGGCTTACAGATCAACGCGCGGGCAAGGGCGAGTTTTTGCTGCTCACCTCCCGAAAGCACGGGCGCGCTATGCTCAAGTAGCGCGGTTAGCCCGAGCCGCTCAGCCCAGTTTCGCGCCTCTGTGCGTGCATCAGTCCAAGAGGTGCCGCGCATAGCCAGAGGATAGGCGATATTATCAAGCACTGAGCGGCGCAGCATCACCGGGCGCTGGAACACGAAACTTTGGGCATTGCGGGCTGTGGCCTCATCCACGCCCCAAGTGATTTCGCCCTCAGAGAGGCGCGCAATGCCATGCAGCAGACGCAGGAATGTGGTTTTACCCGACCCGTTTGGCCCCAGCACCGCATAGGCGCTATGGCCTTGTAAATCCAGATCAATCGGCCCCAGCAGGCGCTTGCCTTTATGCTTTGCGCTCGCGCCGCGCACGGATAGGGGAAAGAGCGTGCTCACCAGCGGGCCTCCCTTTCGGTTTTGCTTAGCCAGTGGATGGCGAGGTTAACGCAAATGGCGATGCCGATCAGCACAAAACCTAATGCGAGCGCCAAAGCAAATTCGCCCTTGCCGGTTTCCAAAGCAATCGCGGTGGTGAGAACGCGGGTGACATGATCGATATTGCCGCCAACAATCATAATCGCGCCGACCTCTCCAATGCCGCGCCCAAACCCGGCCAGAGCCGCAGTGAGCAGCGCGCGCCGCGCATCCCACATCAGCGTGCGAATTTTCTGCCCTTGGGTGACATTCATGGAAATCAACAGATCATGATATTCATGCCAGAGATCCCTGAGCGATTGATGCGCGATGGAGGCGATCAGCGGCACAATCACAATCATCTGCGCGATGATCATGGCTGAGGGGGTAAAGAGCAATCCCAAAGCACCCAAAGGGCCCGAGCGCGACAGGATCACATACACCACCAGCCCCACAACAACCGGCGGCAGGCCCATCAAAGCATTGAGCAGCGCGATAAAGGTGCGGCGAAACCGGAAGCGTTTGACCGAAAGAAGCGCAGCCAGGGGAAAGGCGATCAGGCAGGCCAGCGCGAGCGCGCTAAAGGTAATGCGCAGCGAGCGAAACGCGATCTCAGCCAGCTCCGCATCCAGCGTTGCCACCAGCCAGAATGCCTGCAAAATCCCTTGCCAGAGATCACTCACTCTGCTCGCCTCCTAAACCGATACAGCGCCTCTAGCATAGGGGCCGCGCCCGCTTCCAGGTCAAAGCCGGAGTTTGGTTTCTAGGAGATTTGGGATTGGTGCTCAGCTATGGAGCGAAACTGCCGCCCCCTGCGTTTTTAGGGAGAGGGGTTCGGACAAGAACACATGCTTGGCCTTCCAGCACTCCGGCACAGGCTGTGGGGGAGGTGGACGATTGTTTTCAATGTTCGCTGAGAGCCCAATTTGACAAATGATGCGAATTGCATGAACGTATGGTTTTCGAATGCAACGCAATGTGCTAGATAAAACTAGGCTGATTATGAAATTCAAAGATAGAAACTTGCGAGTTTTAGCTGAAGCCGTAAACGGCGATCCGTCGTATTTCCTATATCGCTCCAGCAGTTACATTACGCGTTTCTTTGAAGAATGTGACATGGACTACGTACACGATGGCACTACACGTTGGGCGTGGACTTCCAATGTACTTGCTGAATTGCTGGCCGAACCAACACCGGGAGCATACGTGCTACCTGAACGATTTGTGCATGTTTTCCGTGTTCTCATGGACAAGGCTGACGCTGACGAAGATGACCCTGATCGCAGCCTTGCGCTCCAACACATCAACAAGCCCTTCTCCCGCGAAGGGTTCGAAGCTTATTATGGAGAAGATGACCTAATCTACATCAGGCACATCGGTACAAAAACAATCTCTCAAGCCGCGAACCCCCATCGACCATTCACGCCAAAAGAAATGGAGCGTCGTGAGTTACTTAGCATTTATCTCAATAAATGTTCTGAAGATGAGCTGATAGAGGATGTTCTACTACCGCTTTTCCGTCAACTTGGTTACCATCGCATTGAAGCAGAAGGGCACAAAGACAAAGCGTTAGAGTATGGCAAAGATATTTGGATGCGATATGTCCTGCCGACGCAGCATGTCCTATACTTTGGAATCCAAGCCAAGAAAGGGAAACTTGACGCGGCAGGAATGAGCAAAGGCAGCAATAAAAATATCTCTGAAATATATCATCAGGTTCTAATGATGTTAGGTAATGAAATCTTCGATCCAGAGACGAATAAGAAGGCGCTAGTGGATCACGCGGTCATCGTGGCTGGCGGCGAAATTACGAAGCAAGCCAAAAACTGGCTTGGCCAAAAGCTAGATGCCTCCAAGCGAAGTCAAATCATGTTCATGGACAGGGAAGTGAAGTGGTCCGGGAAATTTGGACAGTGTGCTAAGATGTATCCAACATGACAGACTGGATACGAGAATGACGAAACGGCGTAACTTTTCCGACAAGTTCAAAGGTGAGGAGGATCAGGATTTGATCCAGTGGATCAAATACCCGACGATATGTGGCTTTGGAGGCCTTGCGCGGTGACAAGACAATTCAAGAGATCGCGGCCAAGCGCCAGTTGCACCCTACGCAGGTGACGACGTGGAAACGTCAGGCGCAAGAGGGATTGGCTGGGGTGTTTTCTGACAAGGCTAAGAAAGCTGAGAATAAGAATAGCGAGATCAAAGAGCTTCACGCCAAGATCGGTCAGTTGACGGTAGAAAACGATTTTTTAGCGCAAGGGCTAAAGCGATGAGCCTGCCAGAACGCCGAAAAATGATCCGCAAAGAGAACACAGATTTGAGCGTCACGCGCCAGTGCAAGCTACTCAAACTCAGCCGGTCATCGATCTATTACACGCCGGTCGGCTTTGATCAGACGACCATTGAGCTGATGCATGAAATTGACCGGATATTCACAAAATACCCGTTTTTTGGCAGTCGCCAGATTGCAGCGTATTTGCCTCAGTCAGGGTTCTCGGCGGGTCGGCATCGCGTGCGCCGCCTGATGCGCATCATGGGGCTGCAAGCCATATATAAAGGGCCAAGCACCAGTAAAAAGCACCCCCAGCATCCAGTTTACCCCTATTTGCTGAGGAACCTCGCCATCACGCAGCCCAATCAGGTCTGGCGCAGTGACATCACCTACATCCCGGTCAAACATGGGTTTTTGTATCTCGTGGCAATCATGGATTGGGCGACGCGCAAGGTGCTGTCCTGGCGGCTGTCGAACACGCTGGATGCAAGTTTTTGCGTGGAAGCCCTGGGAGAAGCCATCGCCAAACATGGCAAGCCCGAGATCATGAACACGGATCAAGGCAGCCAATATACCGGCGGGGATTGGATCAAGGGGCTAACCGAGGCCGAGATAAAAATCTCGATGGACGGACGGGGCCGCTACCTCGATAATATCTTCACCGAACGGCGAGGCATTGTTCGCCATTGGTTCAAGAACAATGGCCGAGCGGCGGTCCCTGAAGCAAGAGGCCGTCTATCTGCACGAAATCACGAACGGCTTTGAAGCAAAACGGATCATCACGGAATGGATCAGCTTCTACAACACCGAACGCCCCCACACAGCCCTCGAAAAACGAACCCCAGACCAAGCATTTTTTGCTGGTGAAAGGGAAAAAATAGCGGCATGATAAACAAATGGATACATCTTAGCTACGCCGCTGAGCTGTCCCAAAAAGTAGGACCACTTCAGCGGTCAGAGGCGAAATTGATAGAATTGCCAGAAGACCTTTTGGTAATGCTGGATGATGAAGATGGTTTTGATGAAGTCACCGACCTAGTTCCCGACTTCAAAAGCGGTGAATATTGGGTAAATCATATTCGCTCCTATCCCGTCGGGATTTTGTCAAAGCCCGCGCACGCGTCAAGCGAGACAGACCCTAAACCTATCGGTTCGGTGTCTATAATTGTCCGCCTGTGTAATTCACACGATTGTGATGGCGCCTTGCCCAACTGGCCCTGGCTCGATCAAGCATGCTTGATTTTGGCATGGTGTGTTGAGGCACCTGTCAACGATGAATGGAACTACTGGCGGATCGGAGAATTTGAAGTCAACCAGGCAAACCGCAACCACATTGCCCACGTCGGCGATGGTCTTTGGGTGTGGCAAAAGGACGAGCAAAACTCTTCTTATTTCTTTGCGCCACCGATTTTCGCGCTCACTGATGAGCAGGCGTTAAAGCGCTTCGTGCTGGCTCCGCTTAAAGCCCTGTTTGCTGCTGAAAACCCTGAGGCTCTGGCAAAAGAAGCGCTCAGCGATGTTCCAGTGCTTATGCCGGCCTCTGAGTAAGCGAAAATACTCGAACCTCCAGTGACATTTGCAATCACAGATCATTAAAATGGCTCTCCCGCCTCTGAAACGCCCAGACTGCTTCAGCATTGTACCAAAGCTTGCGGTCTCGTCTATTGCAGGCTGGGCCGTCTCCATTTAGGTACATTCGCCATAGGCCTGTCTTGCTTGAGCTACGCAAGGGCTCCGCTCAGCAGGCCTTGACCGCTACCAAATTAATAGAAAAACGGTAACGAATTCTACACCTGAACGGGCCGGATCAGAGGGCTGGGTCACTCTTTTTGTATGCTCTGAAATCTTGGGGGCAGGTCACATCAACCTCCGCAGCAAGGCGGTGTAAAGCCTGGGTACTGAATAATACAGATTGATAAAAACTGTAGTGACAAATACCTGTCTTGACAAGATTTTTGATAACGGCCTTCTCGGTCAGCCGTTGCTGGCGGCAGGTATTGAATGATGGATACCTGCCGCCGGACACTGTCAATGAAGTTCAGATTTAGACGCTACATATACTTTCCATATGTAAAGAATACGCCTCATATTCCGCCACATCAGCTTCATGAAAGCGAACATTCCCATGCGCAACGTGATAGGTCGGCCCGTCCCCGTGTTTAGCGAGCGCCTTGAGGTAAGGAATGCTGATATCCAGCCGTTCTGAAACTTCAGATGGCAGCATTGGTTTCGACATAGGAGTTTCCTTTCTTCGCATTATTGTTTGCAAAAATTAGATTGGATTAGAATTTGCATTATGCCTCGCCGCTTCAAATGGATGAGAAAGTGCAGCGAGGCGCTGTTTTTTACGAGAAGGTTTGCTTTCTCTTGTATTTTACTTTGACTGGCTTGTGCTGTTGCAGCTTTATGCTGCTTTTGAACACACGTTCGAATATTGCGTAAACTTCGTCATTCAAGTCTATAACTTTTGAATTTCTATTATTGCTCCATTCGTGAGCTTCGCTTAAAATCCTGTTTTTAATTGCCTCGCCTTCTCGAACGCCAAACATGGAATGTTGGTATGGTAGCTTTGCGAGAATTTCAAAGATTCGCATATGTACTGCTAATGGGCTGCTGCTCCGATCCTCCATTGGATTTTCTCCTGCATCATGCTTTTTCCATTTGACCGCTTTTTGTACGAAGTTGGGCTTGAAGATATATTTTGCACACTCAGTAAAGTCATTCGCCGAAGATCTAACCTTTTTTGATTAGGATTGGCTTGCGTGTTAAATGTGCCTGAAATCCCTTGGCACGTTTGACGATTTCGGCTCGGCCATCTTGATCACAGCCAAATAACAATACGTGATAATGCCAGTGCAGGTGAATATCTTTGCTTCCCCGTTCAAAGCCGCGTATTGGTTGGATTTCCCCACGCCCGATTGCGCTGAGGTTGCTGTAGTTTTTTATGACCTTTTGAATTTTGTCGACTTCAGCGCGAACGCCCAATAGATCATCGTTAAGGCCAATTACTCGCTCATCATTCAGGAATGTAGCGTGGTAAACATTGAATGATGACCCTGTACTCCGTTCAAATAACCGCTCGGCCTCACGCACGAATAATTTACGTATTTCGAATAGTAGGCGCAGGTCTGCTGCGGTTGGCTCAGCACATCTCACACGATTACATCCTGACAAGACGTCCAATGCTCGCTCGTCATCCGATGGGATTTTTAGTTTTTGGTATTTTTTCTGTCGTGTTTTGAAAGCAGCTTTACAAGTTTGTGTGCGAGGTTTGGCCTGTTCAGTGTCTGGGCCCTTTTGCGAAGTTTTGTTATTTTTTTCAGGTTGGCTGACTTTGGCTTTTGAAATTTTGAGACGAGCTTTGCGCTTAGAAAGATTTTTCATTGATCACCTTTGCGTTGAAAGTGGTGGGGATATCTGAGGTGTGGGATTTGGGGTTGAGCGCATGACAGCTGAAAATATTGGTGTAGCTGGTTGTCATAATGGTGTAACAAGCACCACTGAGCCGTTGTTGATGCGTTTTCTCGCGAAACAGATGCTTTTTGCTTCCGTTGCGTCGTTTGCAAGGGGTTTTATGGTGATAATTCACTTTTTATGTCTCCATGAATTACGTTTGAAATGCCGCTGGCGGAAGCAAAAGAGAGCTTCCGTCAGGCATGTTCCATTGAGCAATAAACCGAAGTTCCGCTGGGGAGTTGGTTCCGCCAGCGGAGCAACATCAGTTAAAGGCAGGATTGCCTGCCTGAGGAATGGTGCCTTACTTCGGTTGGTGAAACCGCTTGATTGCGCAGACGCCAATCAAGCCGCGTGGCTTCCGATCTCGAGCGTTTTAATTCTCAGAACTGACCCCAGGATTTGAATCCCTGTTGCTTGCTTGACCCATAAAGGACTGAACAGAAGAAAAAATATACGCCTCTAAGCCGGCAACTGGATATTTTATAGACTCACCAAATTTGACCCATATCGGGCCGGTTCCCAACTGACGGTTTTTTCTCATCCACTGAACTGACATTTGGATGGCCCAAGCTGCCGTCGATTCATTTACGAAGTCAGCTCCCTTGGCTGCTTTTCGTAAGTTTCTGCAGAGATCTAACTCCACTGCGCCAGTTAAGGTGTTGTCTGGTTGCAAGTTCGAGTCTTTTTGTGTGTCGGTAAGCCCTTCAAATCGCGTCCGGCGTGCAGAGCCCGCGAGTGGCTGTTTGTGTTCTTGTGGTGTCATCGTCATGTCCTTTTTGTCGAGTTCACAGCGCAAAGTGTTTTCCAGATCAACAAGCCTCGTCGCTGTGGGTGATCTTTACAGTTCCCGCGCTCGAACTTGTTTTTGACCTCTTTCTGCAAAAATCAGTAGTAAAACAGACCCTGCGGTCACGTTTCGACGATGAAAGGCCGCTTCGGCGCACTTTTGGTGCACAGGGCGTTAACTTGCATTTTTGGACAGCAGACGTTTAGCTCGCGCTCCTGCCAAACGTATGTTTATGGTGCGCTGTCGGGCGGCGAGGACCACTCTTGTGCTGCTTTTCCGACCACGCAAATCTGCCCGCCTACTTGCTCATGTGCAACGTTTCGTTTGTTTGTGGCGTCTAGTGAAGAGGTCGGCGTTTTGACTTCATTGGGATGGACCCCTTATGATATCGGAGGGTGTCTCAAGGCGTGCAATCGATAAGCGTAAGAAAACTATTTAGCCTTATTGTATAAAGAATATCTAGGGGGAAGAACTCATGGCGAAAAAGGGTAATAAACCCGGAGAAATTGAAGAAATAGAAATCGGTCGGCGGTGTAATTCGAGGGCAAATGGCCGCAAGACGAATCCGTATGATCATTATGATAAGTACGTTGGAAAAGCGAAAAGTTTCGTCGAAAAGAAGGTTGGGGAATACGAGGAAGAATTCCGCGAGCTCGCGTCCCCAGGCAGCGATTATATGGCGTCAATTGAAGAAGTTCGAACAACAATGCAAATTCAGGAGGTCTACCGGTTCACCGCATGGTATTTGACGCATGACCACAAGCAAGCTTTGCTTGATAAAAACCGCTTAACGAGTCTGCCATTGGAAGAGCGGAAATTTTTCGGGTCGAGAAAAAGGTGCATTGTCAGTGGCGCGAGCGAAAATCCATTCCTCTTTGGCTACTATTTACTTTTCCCCGAGGAAGGTAAGCAAGACCGAAAAAATATTTCAAAGTGGTCTTGGAGGATGGCATATGCTTATGAACATGATATTCCGTTTAAGCTGGTTTATACTTTTGCGTCAGGCGTCAAAGGATCTTACCGCGGCACCAAAAAGAAGTACGATCTAGGTCTATTTGAACCGACAATTCGAACGCGCGCCAAATACCCCCTTCGCCCTCGTCTCAAAAAAGAACCGGCATAGGGGGGTGGTCCATCAATACTCACAAGCGAGCATAACCGTCATGACCCGGCTGGTTATGCTTGGGTCTGCGGGGTTTGGAGATCCGTAAGCCAGGTCTAAATCGTAATAATCGATTTTCCAAAAAACCTTTGTGTCGCCATGGTCGATGCTGCCAAAATCATGTTCTCGAAATGGGTCATTGTCTGAGCTAAAATCACAATATTGAGTAATTGAGTTCATAATTTCGCGCATGGCCTCCGGGCCAAGTTCTTGAATGCCCGGTGTGATATATGTCCTTCCACCAATTCCTGCCTGGCGAAAGCGGTCGTTGAGTTGGCGAATTATCGCGGTTTCGGTCACACTATCGGCGGTCTGGGCAAAGCCGTTCTGTTCGTTACCAGTCATGGTCTCGTTCCTTTGGTCAAATTTTGGGGGATGATGCGCGGCCGCAGACGGGGTGGACTTGCCAATCTATGCGTCGCGCACGCAGGGTTCCGGCCAGCCCACCAAGCGGCTGACCGGAGGGTTCAATACTCGGTCGAGAGCAGCAGCGTCATGAGCCGTTGGGGTTGGTGGGGTCGGTGGATTCGTTATCCAGGTCTTTGTTGTAATAGTTGATCTCCCAAGTGACCGTGCGGTTGCCCACTAGGATCTCGCCAAAGTCATGCTCGCTGCCCTCATCGACGGATTGGTCGCCTTTCTCGCCGGCCAACTGGCGCATAATGGTGTCGACTTCCGCTTGGCCTAGCTTGTGTAGCCCCATCGACAGCGTGAAGATGCCGCCTTCGCGCGTTTTTCGAAAATGATCGTTCAAGGCGCGGTTCTTTTGCGCCGGTGACATGGCCGCGTTTAGCTTTGCGCGCTGCGCAATTGTGCTCTCCGACATGGATAGCCCTTTCATATGGATAGTTTTCGATGAAGTTGCGGCGGAGCGAGGCCGCCATTCGCGCTATTGGACCGCAAAGAAAGTGCAGAGCACAGATTGCTACACAGCACCACGGTTTTCTATGCCCTGTGGTTGCTGGGTGGTTGCTATCAAAACTACAGGAACTGCAGCTCTGCCCCGAGGTCGCGGGTAATATATTGATTTTATTGAATTTCAGTGGTGAGCCGTGCAGGATTCGAACCTGCGACCCACTGATTAAAAGTCAGTTGCTCTACCAACTGAGCTAACGGCCCACTCTTGCTAGTTTCCTAGCCCATCCCTATCAGCTTAGCGCCGACCCGGATCCCGCAGCGGCTCAAGCCGTTGCAGTGCGTGGGGTGTAGAAAGATGCGCTTGGTTGGTCAAGTCTTTATTCACAGGATTCTGGGTAAAATTCTGGCTTTTGACGCGGGAGGTCTCTATATGCGCCCCATGGTTATGAACACGGCACTCAGCTTTCACAAAATGCACGGGCTTGGCAATGATTTTGTCGTCATTGACGGGCGCGGGTGCGAATTGGATCTCTCGCCCCAGCTTATCTGCGCGATTGCAGATCGGCATCGGGGGGTAGGCTTTGACCAATTGGCGCTAATTGAGAGCAGTGATAGCCACGCCGCGCATGTGACTTTCTACAATTCCGATGGCTCGACCTCTGGGGCTTGCGGGAATGCCACGCGCTGCATTGCGCAGATGATCATGCAAGAAACCGGGCAGGACCGCATCACCCTGGCCACCGAGCGGGGCAGTTTGCTTTGCACGCGGCGCGCGGATGGGCTGGTCGCGGTGAATATGGGCCAGCCTTTGCTCGATTGGTCTGAGGTTCCCCTGGCCCATGCGATGGATACGCTGCGCCTGCCATTGCCGGGAGAGCCAACGGCGACCGGTATGGGCAATCCCCATTGCACCTTTTTTGTCGAGGATGCCGCTGCGATCACCCTGGAAGAGTTCGGCCCAGAATACGAGCATAACCTGCTATTTCCCGAGCGCACCAATGTGCAAGTGGCCCAAATGCTCAGCCCAACACAAATCCGCATGCGGGTCTGGGAGCGCGGCGCAGGGATCACGCTAGCCTCGGGCTCTTCGTCTTGCGCAACCGCTGTTGCCGCCGCGCGGCGCGGGTTGGCTGAGCGGCAATGCGAGATCGTCTTGGATGGGGGCTCTTTGTTTATTGACTGGGCTCAGGATGGGGTTTGGATGACCGGGCCCACAGCGCATGTTTTTTCCGGCACGCTCACGTCAGAGTTTTTGGCTGATCTATGAGCCCGCCCAAATTCTCGACCCTTGGATGCCGCTTAAACGCCTATGAAACTGAGGCGATGAAGGAGCTTTGTGCGCAGGCCGGGCTGCAGGATGTGGTCGTGGTCAACACCTGCGCGGTCACGCAAGAGGCGGTGCGCAAGGCCCGACAAGAGATTCGCAAACATCGGCGCGAGAGCCCCCAGGCGCGCATCATCGTCACAGGTTGCGCGGCGCAGATCGACCCCAGCGCCTTTAACGCGATGGCCGAGGTTGATGTGGTTGTTGGCAATATCGAAAAGATGCAGCCCGCCACCTGGCAGGGGCTGGCCGGGATCACGCCCAGCGAGCCGGTTCAAGTTGATGACATCATGTCAGTGACCGAGACTGCAGGCCATTTGATTGACGGGTTTGGCACGCGCAGCCGGGCCTATGTGCAGGTGCAAAATGGCTGTGATCACCGCTGCACTTTTTGCATTATCCCTTATGGCCGGGGCAATTCCCGCTCGGTTCCGGCCGGGGTGATCGTCGAGCAAATCAAACGGCTGGTGGATAAAGGGTATCAAGAGGTTGTCCTAACCGGCGTGGATCTAACCTCTTGGGGGGCGGATCTGCCTGGGGCGCCGCGCCTTGGCAATCTGCTGCGTCGGATCTTAAAGCTGGTGCCGGATCTGGCGCGGCTTCGGATTTCGTCGATTGATTCCATCGAGGTGGATGAGGATTTGCTCGAAGCCATTGCCACTGAACCCCGCCTGATGCCGCATCTGCACCTCTCTTTGCAGCATGGGGATGATCTCATTCTCAAGCGGATGAAGCGGCGGCATCTGCGCGATCACGCGATTGAATTTACCGAGACAGCCCTACAACTGCGGGCGGATATGACCTTTGGCGCGGATATTATCGCGGGCTTTCCGACTGAGAGCGATGCGCATTTTGAAAACTCACTGCGGCTTGTTGAGGAATGCCAACTGACCTGGTTGCATGTCTTCCCCTATTCCCCGCGCCCCGGAACGCCAGCGGCGCGCATGCCCCAGGTTGAGGGCGGATTGATAAAGGAACGCGCTGCGCGGTTGCGTGCACTTGGGAATGAGCGTGTACAGCGACATCTACATAGCCAGCTTGGCAAACGCCATGCGGTGTTGATGGAAAACCCGCATATGGGCCGAACCGAGCAATTTGCCGAGGTTGTCTTTGAAGAGGCGCAGCCCGAAGGGCAAATTGTCATGGCCCGGATAAATGCTGTGGCGGGCGATCAACTGAACGCCAGCCCCGACACATAGACCCTGACACATAAACCCTGACACATAAAAAAAGCCCCGCATTTTCGGCGGGGCTTTTTTGACTTTGCTTCAAGTCCTAATCTTCTTTACCTTTAACCGGTGCCCAAAGGCGCTTGTTGGTCAGGTATAGCAAGACCGACAAGAAAGTGAGGAAGACCACTCCGATAAGGCCGGCCTGTTTGCGGGCCATCATCTTTGGCTCGGCAGTCCACATCAAAAAGGCGGCAACATCTTGGCTCATATGCTTGACGTCATTGGAATGGCCGTCGGCGAATTCGACAAGCTCGTCAGACAACGGGGGTGCCATAGAGATCCACCCGCCAGGGAAGGCCTTGTTTTCATAAAAGGTTGTGCCCGCCTCAACCTTTTCCTTGCCGGTATAGCCAGACAGGATGGATGCGATATATTCCGCCCCGCCCATGCCTTTGAACAGCTGGTTGGTGCCCAGGCCGTAGGGACCATGAAAACCCGCGCGCGCCTTGGCCATCAACGATAGGTCAGGTGCGCCCGCGCTGTTATTGGCGGGGAAGTTGTCGCTGTCCTTAAGCGCGCGATACTCGCCCTTTTCGGCATCATACAGATGGTGGTTGCTATCCTCATCCAGAACCGTGAACTGCGCCGCATAAGCACGCACCTGCTCCTCTGGCAAATGCGGACCACCTTCATCGGCCAATGTGCGGATGGGTACATAGCGCAGCCCGTGGCAAGATGAGCAGGCCTCAGTGTAGACTTGCAAACCCCTTTGCAGCTGGTTCTGATCATAGGCACCAAACGGGCCCTCAAAGGAGAAGGAGAAATCCGTCACCTCACCAGCGCCACCTGCAGCCTGCGCCGTTCCAGTTAAGCTGAGCGCCAGCCCCGCGGCCAGCATGATTTTTTTGAGCATCATGGTCTTGGCTCCTTATTCAGCAGGTTGCGCGGCAGCATCTTTGGCTGCGGCTTTGGGATAATGCGCGTTGAAGTCATCCTCAATGGTCGCAGGCATCGGATCTGGCGTCTCAATAAGGCCCAAGAGCGGCAAGATCACAAGGAAGTAGCCAAACCAATAGGCCGATGCGAGTAAGGATAGGCTTGCATAAGGCTCCTCCGCAGGCATCGCGCCAAGCCACATAAGGGCAAAGAAGTCGATAACCAAGAGCCAGAACCACCATTTCAACATGGGGCGATAACGGGCTGAGCGCACGTTGGATGTGTCCAGCCATGGTGCCAGAGCCATCACCGCAATCGCACCGAACATTGCAATCACGCCGAAGAACTTCGCATCAATGATACCGCCTGTGAAGAAGGAGGCAATTTGCACCACCCACACATCTGCGGTGAAGGCGCGCAAGATCGCGTAGAAGGGCAAGAAATACCATTCCGGCACGATATGCGGCGGGGTCACCATTGGGTTGGCTTCGATGTAGTTATCTGGGTGGCCCAGATAGTTGGGCATAAAGCCGACGATTGCAAAGAATACGGCCAGGATTACCGCGAGCGCAAAGAGATCTTTGATCACGAAATAGGGCCAGAAAGGCACGGTGTCTTTTTCAGCCTCTTCTTTGGAGCCCCGGCGCACCTCAACCCCGGTTGGGTTACTGTTACCAGTGGTGTGAAAGGCCCAGATATGCAGTGCGACCAAGGCTGCGATCACGAAAGGCAGCAGGTAATGCAGCGAGAAGAAGCGGTTCAGCGTTGCGTTGCCAACAAAGGGCCCACCGAGCAGCCATGTTTGCAGCGCCTCGCCCACAAAGGGAATGGCACCAAACAGGCCGGTAATCACGGTCGCGCCCCAGAAGGACATTTGCCCCCATGGCAGGACATAGCCCATAAAGGCGGTGCCCATCATCAGCAAATAGATCAGCATGCCGATGATCCATGTGATTTCACGCGGGGCCTTATAGGATCCGTAATATAGGCCGCGGAAGATATGCGCATAAACCGCGATAAAGAACAGCGACGCGCCATTCATATGCAAATAGCGGATCATCGCGCCGCCATTCACGTTACGCATGATGTGCTCAACCGAGGCAAAAGCCATGTCGATATGCGGCGTGTAATGCATCGCCAAAATAATGCCTGTCACAATCTGCAGCACCAAGCAGAAAGCTAGGATAATGCCCCAAATCCACATCCAATTCAGGTTCTTTGGGGTGGGGATCATCAATGTGTCATACGCCAGGCCAACGATCGGCAAACGGCTATGCAGCCATTTCTCCGCACCTGATTTGGGCTCATAATGGTCGTGTGGAATTCCAGCCATGGTCTGTCCTCTTACCCGAGCTTGATTGTTGATTCATCTTCGAACACGGCCACAGGCACGGGCAGGTTCGTGGGCGCGGGGCCTTTGCGGATACGGCCAGACTTGTCGTAATGCGAGCCATGGCAAGGGCAGAACCAGCCGCCAAAATCACCCGCATCGCCCAACGGGACACAGCCCAAATGGGTGCACACGCCCTGCATCACGAGCCACTCGCCAGTGTCCTCCTCAGCGCCAAATGGTGTCACTGTGCGATTTGCATCGCTACCCGGCGTGTCTTCGGCAAGGTTCTCATTGCGGGCGAACGGGTCTGGCAAGGCGGAGAGCTCAACAGCGCGGGACTCGTCAATTTCCGCTTGCGTGCGACGGCGAATGAAGATCGGTTTGCCTAAAAACAACACAGAGATCTGCGTGCCCGGCTCAACCCCAGACACATCCACGCGGATCGAGCTCATGGCCCTTACATCCGCCGATGGGTTCATTTGGTTGACAAGCGGAACTGCGGCTGCGCCTGCGGCGACGGCTACGGCTCCGGCGGTTGTGAAATACAGAAAGTCTCTGCGGTCACTGTCATGGTCTGTTGCGTCTGACACGCTATTACTCCATTCAACTGCCAAAAAGGTGGTTCTCATGAAACGGCTGAGGGCTTTCACGCGATCAGCGTCACCGGGTACTTATTCCTGCAGGTAGCACAGGTCCAGTAAACAAGATGGTCACGAAGTCGCAGGGTGCGACATAAAACCGCAATTCTTAAGCAGGGATTGTCGCCCGCATTGAGGCACGGCCGGAAAATTCGGCGTACCAGGCTGCCAATGCATCGTTTCCTGCACGCCAGCCCCGCGCGTCATGGCGGAAATCCACATAGCCCAAAGCGCAGGCAACCGCGATATGCCCCATGCTCAGCGGCCCGTTTAAGTGGCTCATCCAGCGGGCATTTAGCGTCTCGCAGGCCGAGGCGATTTTACTCCATTGCGCATCTGCCCATGCCTCCCATTGCTTATCCTCTGGGCGCAGGCGGGATTCGTATGTCAACAGCACCGCCGCATCCAAAATCCCATCTGCCGTGGCCTCTAGCGTCAGTATGTCCCATTTCTGCGCCCCGCTTCCATAAAGTCCCGAGCCCGCGCGCGCATCCAAATAGGCTGTGATCACACGGCTATCATAGAGCGTCGGGCCGTCCGGGCGCTCTAGCGCGGGGATTTTCATCAGCGGATTCTTCGCAGCGATTCCCGCCAAAGGCGCTGTTGGTGCGGTGGTCGCAAGCTCTTGCGCGACATCCTGCAACTGGCCGGTTTCATGCAGCAGCACCAGCACTTTGCGCACGAAAGGCGAGGTCGGGGAGGAATAGAGCTTCATCGGGGTCTCCTGAATTTACGCCTGCCGCATCAACTCGGCCAGGGTGGAAAGGTCGGTGCCAAGCCCATGCTCGGCCACAGCATCAGCGGTGCGCAATCGCACGGTTTCGTCTTTGTCTTGGTTCAGCTTCCAAGTGCCGTCTATGTCGTCGATCCGCATCCGGCAGGGCACGATCGCGCGCATCATGCGTGCCAGCACATCTGGCGCCATCTTTTCAGAGGTCCAGGGCTGCTTTGGAACCAGCTGCGTTTCAAAATGCGCCGATTGCCGGTCAATCACATCGCGCAGCTCCTCAGCAGGGCGCAGCTCAAGCGGGCCGCGCAGATGCACCGCAACATAGTTCCAGGTTGGCACTTGATCAGGTATCTCATACCAATCGGGGCTGATATAGCTATGCGGCCCCGCAACGGCGATACAGGCAGGCTGAGGTTCTTTTAGCGCACGCGCGATGGGATTGGAGCGCACCAGATGCAGCCACGCGCTATCGCCATCAACAAGAAACGGCACATGGGAGATAAGCGGCCCCTGTGCCCCGCTCAGCGCAAGCACGCCAAATCCGCGCGCAGCTGCAAAGGCCAAGTTCTCTTCCGCCTCTTTGGTATGGAAAATTGGATTTAGGTCCACCGTCAATCTCCTAGATCGTCTCCGTAACCACGGCACTCTTGCGCATAGGCCGGTATATTGACAAGGTGGATTCGTTCTCAGGGCGGGGTGGAACTCCCCACCGGTGGTATGCGCATGATGCGCGAGCCCACGAGCGCCTCGCCTCCCGAGGGTCAAGCAGAGCTGGTGAGAGGCCAGCGCCGACGGTTACAGTCCGGATGAAAGAGAACGCGAAACGTATGCCAGCCTTGGCATGCGGTTTTTGCGATTTCGCCTTGGGTGACGTGTCAAACCTATAGGAGAAACGATATGACACACACCCGATTTGCCTTTATCAAAGCCCGCTGGCACCGGGACATTGTGGATCAAGCCCTGGTTGGTTTCCAAGAGCTAATTCCAGCCGAGCAGATAGATATCTTTGACGTGCCCGGCGCATTTGAGATGCCTCTTCTCGCGCAAAAACTGGCTCAGGCTGGGCGTTATGGCGCGATTGCCTGTGCGGCTTTAGTGGTGGATGGAGGCATTTACCGGCATGATTTTGTCGCCGCTGCGGTGGTGGATGGGCTCATGCGGGTAGGGCTGGAGACGGGCGTGCCGGTGCTTTCGGTCTCGCTGACCCCGCATCACTTCCAAGAAACTGAGCACCATATGGGCATTTACCGGGCGCATTTTGTGCAAAAGGGTCGCGAGGCCGCAGAGGCGGCGTTGATGATCAGCGATCTTTGAGGGCGCAATACGCATAGGCAGGCCACATCAGCGCGCGCCGAAAGCGGCCCAGAGGGAAGCGGGCGGGCGGTTTGCGCATGACCTGCGCCGCCTGCCCCTGCCCCAGCAGATCAAGGGCAGCCAAATGCCCAGCATAGCTGCCCATCGCCACCCCATTCCCATGATAGGCAAAGGCCGCGTGCAGCCCCGGTTGCCCCGGCACGGCCCCCACATAGGGCGTAAATTTTCGTGTCATACAGACCATGCCGGACCAGCTATGGGTGATCTCAACATCGCGCCACGCGGGGAACATGGTGCGAAAATCCCGCGCAACGCGCAAACGCGCTTTCTGGTCTGAACCAGCTGTTCCGCCAAGCCCGCCGCGCATGCCGAAAAGCATACGATTATTGGGCATCAGGCGAAAGTAATGCAGCAGGTTTCGGCTGTCGTAACACATCTGGCGAGAGGTCCAGCCCTGCGCATCCAGCTCTTGCGGCGAAAGCTCTCGTGTCACAATCACACTCGATTGCACCGGCATATAACGCCCTGCCATCCAACCTTGCTCTGCGCTATAGCCATTGGTCGCGATCAGAACTTGCTCTGCACTAAGCGGCTGGCCCCCAGCTGTCAGGTTCCAGCGCTTGCGTGATTGCTGCATTTCCGTGACCGGCGCGCCCATATAGATCTGCACTCCTGCCCTTTGCGCCTGCTCGATCAGCACCGCCAGATATTTGCGCGGGTTCAGGCCAAAGCCGATGGGCAGCGTGATCCCGCCGTGAAAGCCCGCATTCATGCCGCCGGCCCGCAAATCCTGCGCACTGTGCAGCGTTGGGGCGATGCCGTAGTTTTCTTGAATTGCCGCGATTTCATCCGCAATGCCGCGCATGTATCGGGGGCGGTGGGCGAGCCAAGTTTCCCCCAGCGAGTGCCGCTCGACATCTGCGCCATCAATAAGGGCTTCGACATGATGCACCGCTGCGAGCTCTGCCCGGTGCCATTCCAACCGCGCCTCTTTAGAAAACCGCGCGTCAAGCTCGGCATCCGAAAGCTTGCCTCCGCCCAAACAACAAAACCCGCCATTGCGCCCGGAAGCGCCCCAACCGGGGTGCTGTGCGTCAAGAACCGCGACCGACACACCGGCCCGCGCCAGCGTGATCGCCGCGCTTAGCCCGGTGAACCCCGCACCAATGATTGCCACATCAACCTGCGCGCCGCCCTCATAGGCTGGCAGCTCCGGCAAATCGCAAGTCTGCGTCCAATAGCACCCGGCGCGCGGCCCCTCCCCATAGACATAATCCGGGAAGATGCGCCTCATGGCTCGCCGTTGCGGCGGCGCAGGCTTTCATGTTTGGAGGCGAGCGAGGCGCAAATCACTCCAATTGTCACAAGACCAATCAGCACGGTGGACAGTGCGTTGATCTCAGGACTGACCCCTAAACGGACCGAAGACCAGATCTTCATCGGCAGGGTTGTTGCTGAGGGGCCAGAGGTGAAGGAGGCAATCACCAAATCATCCAGGCTCAGCGTAAACGCCAAAAGCCAGCCAGAAATCACCGCAGGGGCAATGATGGGCAAGGTCACAAGGCGAAACGTGTCAAACGGAGAGGCCCCAAGATCTTGCGCGGCCTCTTCAAGCGAGCGATCAAAACTCATGAGACGCGAGGAGACCACAACCGAGACAAAGCACATGGAAAAGGTGACATGTGCTAAGACGACTGTGATCACCCCGCGCTCAAGGCCGATGCCGATAAACAGCAGCAGCAGCGACAGGCCCGTGATAACTTCGGGCATAACAAGGGGTGCATAGATCATGCCGGAAAACAGCGTGCGCCCCCAAAACCGCCCAGCCCGGATCAGCACATAAGCCGCCATGGTGCCCAAAATCGTCGCCAGGGTTGAGGAGAGGACCGCCACTTGCAGCGTGACCCAGGCCGCATCCATAAAGCCCTGGTTGCTCAGCATCTCGCCATACCATTTGGTCGAAAACCCGGCCCAAACGGTCACAAGACGGCTTTCGTTAAAGCTGTAAATCACCAGGATAAGGATGGGGATATAGAGAAATGCAAAGCCCAGCGTGAGCGAGACCACATTAAAGGCAGACAAACGCTTCATTGGCCCGCCTCCACTTGTTTTTGCTGATTACGCTGGAACAGTACGATTGGGATGATCAGAATCAACAGCAAGATCACAGCGACGGTTGAGGCCACGGGCCAGTCGCGGTTGGAGAAGAATTCCTCAAACAGAACCTTACCGATCATCAGCGTGTCGGACCCGCCCAGGATTGACGGGATCACGAACTCTCCTAAAGCGGGGATAAAGACCAAGAAACAGCCCGCAATCACGCCTGGGCGCGAAAGAGGCCATGTGATCAGCCAAAAGGCCGCAAGGCGCGAGCATCCCAGATCTTCGGCCGCCTCCAACAAAGAGCCATCCATGCGATCAAGCGAGGCATAGATAGGCAGGATCATAAAGGGCAGATAGGTATAGACGATGCCGATATAGACAGCGGTGTTGGTGTTGAGCAAAGTAAGCGGCTCGCCGATCACCCCAAGCCAGAGCAGGAATTGGTTCAAAAACCCCTCTTTCGCCAAGATCCCCATCCAGGCATAAACACGGATCAAGAATGAGGTCCAAAAGGGCAAGATCACCAGCGTCATCAACGTCGCGCGCCAGGCATCCGGGGCACGGCCCATCGCATAGGCAATCGGATAGCCCACGGCCAAGGTCAACAGCGTTGAGATCACCGCAATTTTCAGCGAGGAGAGGTAAGCTTTCCAATAGAGATCATCTGTGGTCAGAAAGACGTAATTCTCAAAATCAAAGGCGGCGAACATCTCAGCCAGCCCGTCTTTCATCTGAGGCGTATAGGGCGGGATCGACAGGGCATAATCTGATAGCGAGACCTTAAAGACGATCAAAAACGGCACAAAGAACAGCGCCAAGAGCCACAGATAGGGCACGCCTATGAGGATAAAACGCTTCATTGTTTCAACAGCGCCCCAGCGGTTTTGGTCCAGCTGACCCAGACCTTATCCTCCCATGTGATGTCCCGGCGCGACAATCGGCGGGTGTTGGCCATCTGCGCTTTGATCACTGGCCCGCCCTTAATTTCAACGTGATAGGTGCTGAGGTTGCCCAAATATGCGATGTCGAGCACCCGCCCCTCTAGCGCATTATCCGCATCTTGCGGCTTTTCTGTATGTATCGTGATCTTTTCGGGGCGGATAGCCAGATGCGCGGTGCCTCGCGCGGTAAGATCCTCGGTTGAGGTGGCAAAGAGCGGCGCGATATTTTCGGCAATCGCCAGCCCATAAAGGTCGGGGCCCAGCGTTGTCAGGCTGCCGGTCAGGATATTCACATCACCAATGAAGTCCGCAACATAGACCGAGTTCGGCGCCTCATAAATCCGATCGGGCGTGGCAACCTGAATGACCTTGCCCTCGTCCATCACCGCAATGCGCGAAGCAACGGTCATTGCCTCCTCTTGGTCATGGGTGACAATCACGAAAGTCGTGCCCGTCTTTTCTTGGATATCCATCAGCTCGAACTGGGTCTCTTGACGCAGCTTTTTATCCAGCGCCCCCAGCGGCTCATCCAAAAGCAGCAATTTAGGAGCCTTGGCCAACGCCCGCGCAAGCGCCACGCGCTGCTTTTGCCCCCCGGAAATTTGATCTGGCTTGCGGGAGGCGAATTTCTCAAGCCGGGTGAGTTTGAGCATCTCCGTAACACGCTCGGCAATCTGTTCACGAGCACGACCCTCGCGCCGCAACCCAAAGGCGATATTGTCCCAAATCGACAGATGCGGAAACAGCGCGTAGGATTGAAACATCATATTCACCGCGCGCTGATTGGGCGGCACCCCAGCGATGTCTTGACCGGCCAGGGAAATGCGTCCCTCGGTAGGGTCTTCAAACCCAGCCAGCATGCGCATCAACGTGGTTTTTCCGCAACCCGAAGGCCCGAGCAGCGCGAAAAACTCGCGTTCAAAAATATCAAGGGTCAGATCGTCAATGGCGGTAAAACTGCCAAAGCGCTTGGTTACCTGCTCAAACCGGATCAACGGCGTCTCAGCCGGATCATTCCAAGGCGCAAACACATTTTGTGCCATCCCTTACCCCCCAACAAGGAAAAAGGGCGCCCCAAAAGCAGGGCGCCCAAAGCCGCACTTAGGTGCCAGATTTGATCTTGGTCCACAAACGCGTCACGGTGCGCTGCACGCGGGCAGGATATGGCGTTGTGGTGTAAAGATTTTCCAGCGTGGCCGCATCGGGGTAAATGGCCGGATCGCCGATCACCTCTTCATCCAGCAGCTCTTGCGAGGAGAGGTTGCCATTGGGGTAATACACATAGTTGGACGCCGCCGCGATATTGGCCGGATCCATGATAAAGTTCAGGAATTTATGCGCGCCCTCAGGGTTTGGAGCATCGGCTGGAATCGCCATTTGGTCAAACCACATCAGCGCCCCCTCTTTGGGGATTTGATAAGCGATGGTCACACCGTTCTCGGCCTCATCCGCGCGCCAAAGCGCCTGGAAAATATCGCCCGACCAGCCAAAGGCCACGCAGATATCGCCATTTGCCAGCGCGTTAATATACTCCGAATTGTGGAATTTCTGCACATAAGGGCGCACGGCAGTCAGCACGCTTTCTGTCTTGGCAATCACGTCAGGGTCATGGCTATCAGGATCTTCGCCGATATATTGCAAAGCCGCCGGGATCATCTCGGTCGGCGCATCCAGGAAATGCACGCCGCAGCTGGCCAGCTTTTCCATATTGGCCGGATCAAAGATCAACGCAAGCGAGTTCATCGGCGCATCCGCCCCCAGCACCTCTTGCACCTTATCGACATTCACACCGATCCCCGTGCTGCCCCACATATAGTTCACAGAATAGGCATTATCCGGGTCATATTGCGCGGTGCGCTCAGCGATCACATCCCACATATGGCTGATATTTGGCAGCGCGGATTTATCCAGCTTTTGAAAGGCCCCAGCAGAAATCTGACGCTGCAAGAATGTACCAGACGGCACAACGACGTCATAACCGGAAGAGCCCGCAAGCATCTTGGTCTCCAGCACTTCGTTGCTGTCGAACACATCATAGATCAGCGTCAGGCCGGTTTCTTCTTCGAATTTGGTCAGCAGCTCTTCTTCGATATAATCGGACCAGTTGTAGACACGCACTTCCTCGGCAAAAGCGGCCCCGGCAACCAGTGCGAGAACCGAGCTCGCTGCGGCTAGTTTAGACATGAGATATACTCCCCTCATTTTCGCCGGTGCTCCGGCATTGACGTGATTTGAGCAAGTTTTGCCGCTGGCAACAAGGAAATTCGTGTGCCAAGCTGGCGTAAACAACGGGCCTGCGCAAAAATGGGGATAAATGCGATGAATAAAATAACCAACCATATGCCGACACAAGAGCTACAAGCGATTGATGCGGCCCACCATATGCACCCGTTTTCCTGCAATGATGAGCTGCGCGAGAAGGGCGCTCGCGTGATCACCCGCGCCAAGGGCGTATTTCTTACCGATAGCGACGGCACTGAGATCCTGGACGGGATGGCCGGGCTTTGGTGCGTGAATATCGGCTATGGCCGGCACGAACTGGCCGAAGCCGCGCAGCGCCAGATGGCCGAGCTACCCTATTACAACACCTTCTTTCAGACGACGAACATCCCCGCCCTCGCGCTTGCGCAGAAACTGGCCGAGCTGGCACCGGGGGATCTGAACCATGTGTTTTTCGGCAATTCCGGCTCGGATGCCAATGACACCAATATCCGCCTGGTGCGCACCTATTGGGCCATGCAGGATCAACCAGAGCGCACCATCATCGTGGCACGCAAAAACGCCTATCATGGCTCTTCGGTGGGCTCGGGATCTTTGGGCGGGATGGCCTATATGCACGATGTGAACTCCATGCCGATCCCCGATATTGTGCATGTCGACCAGCCGCATTGGTGGGCTGAGGGCGGCGATATGGACCCGCAAGAGTTCGGCCTAGCCTGCGCACGCCAGCTTGAAGAGGTAATCACAGAACATGGGGCCGAGCGCATCGCCGCCTTTATCGGTGAGCCCATCCAAGGGGCGGGCGGGGTGATCATTCCCCCTGAAAGCTATTGGCCCGAGATCCAGCGCATCTGCCGCAAGCATGGGATTTTGCTAATTGCCGATGAGGTGATTTGCGGCTTTGGGCGCACCGGCAATTGGTTTGGCTCTGAGACGATGGGCATTGAGCCGGATATCATGACGGTCGCGAAAGGGCTCAGCTCGGGCTATCAACCCATCAGCGCCTCAATCGTCAGTGACAAAGTTGCCGCCGTGCTGGATCGCGACGATTTCTTTCATGGCTACACCTATTCCGGCCACCCCGTCGCAGCAGCTGTTGCCCTAGAAAACCTGCGCATCTTGCAAGAGGAGAATATCCTCGATCATGTTCGCGACGTCGCGGCCCCTGCCCTAGCAAAGGGATGGCATTCGCTGGCAGATCACCCGCTTGTTGGAGAGACGAAACTCTGCGGGCTCATGGGTTCCCTGGCGCTGACACCGGATAAGACAAGCCGCGCCAAATTCGCAGTTTCTGAGGGGACCGTGGGGCTGATGGCGCGGGAAAACTCCTTTAAGAACAACCTCGTGATGCGTCATGTGGGGGATCGCTTGGTGATCTCGCCGCCGCTGGTCATCACCGAGGCAGAGATTAACACCCTCATAACCCGCGCCCGCAAAACGCTGGATGACACCTATGCCCAGCTCAAAGAGCAAGACATGCTACACGCCGCCAGCCCCGGAGAAGCGGCAAAAAATCTCAAGAATTTCTAAGGTCGCCTGGACTAGGTGTTGCTGCACTGCTGGGCGGCAACATCGCCATAGGCGCGCCAAGCTTTCCAGAAGCGTTCATTGTTCTTGTTATCTGATTGGCGGGTTTCTTGCAGCGCGTGCTGATTCGTAAAATACCCCGCCCCGCGCCGTTGATCGGCAGCGCTGAGCCGTTGATCAGCAACCCATTGCACACATCCGCAGCGCGCCTGAGACGCCTCTTTGCGCCCGGCGGAGCGGCAGGCCGAAAAAATCGGCCCCTTAGCAAAGCGCCTGCCCGTCTGTGTAGGCGTCGGCGTGGTTTGTGGCACCATGGGAGATAGAGACGCGGTGCGCACGCCGCCCTCATTGCGGGCAACAGGCTTTGGTGACAGCATATGCCCAAGCGGGCTGTTGCCCTGCGCCAGAATCGGCGTTGCCCCAGGCGTGATTGCCACCGGCCCCGTCAACTGCGGGGCACTCGCGGAGGGCGCAATTTGCGACGGGTTGGTCGCCACAACAACTTGGCTTTGCGATGTCGTGGTGGTCACAGGCTTCAAGATAACCGGCCCATTCGCGCCATAGAGCGGCTCGGCCCCAGGGGTCACCGGGACATAGCGCGGCGCTTTCTGATTGGCCTGCGCCCTGGCGCTGGAATAGTCGGAGCCATAGCCATCACCGCAGGCCGATAGACCTAAAAAACTGAAAAATACCAATAGTGTCCGAAGAGTTCCGCCCATCTGAATTGCCCCATGCTGCTAGACGGCCGCCGGTTTCTCCTGCGCGCCACATACTCAGCCGGACTATATCAAATTTTCGCGAAAGCGCAAATCACGAAACAGCCAGACCCTTTTTCCGCTCTCCCTCAGATTGCTTGCCCATCGCACGTTGCAACGCAGGGCAGGTCTGCGCAACCATGTGCATCACTTGGTCAAAGACATCACACGGGGGTTCATCCAAATAATCCGCACTTTCCAAGAGCCGTTCAAAATTACCCGCGTACATTTTGCCCTCGCTTTCCTGCAATACTTGCCGCCGATGCATTCCTTAAGAAAGTGGTAACGATGTCTCGCGCCATTTTTGGGAACGGCACGCGGCATTTTCAGGGCATTTTTCAGGCGGGTACTGGCAGAGCTGCGCTGCGGCGCGTGCTAGAACCAACGCCGCGTTTCTTGGAAAAACTCTCGAGCCTCAGATCCAAAGAGGTCGCGCAAGACCTCCTCTTCTTTTACAACGAATCGTCGATCCAAAATGAGCCAAAGCAGAGACGTCGTGAGCAGCCCAAGGGCCGAACCGGTCCAAAGCGTTGCAGACGTGGAAAAAAGCACCATCGCAAGATAAATCGGGTTTCGCGTGATTTGGAAAGGGCCCTCAATGATAAAGGCCGTTGGGGTGTGAAATGGCTCAATCGGGGTGCGCTTGAGATAAAACCAAACGGCCGCCCAAACACCAAGACCCAGCCCAGCCCCTGCCATCACCATCGCTGCAGGTTGGGAATAAGGAACATCTAGCGGCGGAAGAAAGCCGTCCGTCAACCAGATTATGGCGACACTCAGCAAAAACCAAACCGGAGGCAAATCGAGCTTACGCAGGAACGACATTTCTCTAGAAATCGCTGGCCTCTGTGGCGATTTTCGTCAAAAGGTCCTGCACCTCTTGCATCGCGCCTTCGGGGTAGTTCCGGTGGCCAATCATCACCTGGCCTTCGCGGTCGGTCACAAACATGCCGTAGGGGCAATGCTGCACATTCATCGGATCGGCCTCCATCACCTTGCGCGAGATCACGGCAGAGCAGAACAAAAAGATATTCGCATTGTCAAAAATCTTAGCACCGCTGCCCAGATCCGCGCCCGTGCGATCAAGCATCTCACCCACATGGCTCACGTAATCAATGACCAACCCCCGGTTCACAATCGCGCTTTCCACCGCGAAATTCGCATCCTCAAAACTGCCATCATAGGGGTAAAGGATAGGTTCATCCGCAACGGCGGAGGTTGCTGTTAGAATTAGTCCTGCAAGAAAGGCGCGCATTGTTCTGCTCCAAATAAAAATGCTCTGGGCCAGCATAGGCCCAGAGCGGATTGCGATCAATTCACAATTATTAACCGAACATATCGGCAGTGATACCGGAGTACCAGCCCTCGGATTCTTCATATGTTGCCTGGCGCAGCTCCGCGCTTTCACCTGTTTTAGAGATGAAGCCATCCACTTTAGCGATCTTCTCATCGGTCGCTTTATAGGACGCACCAACTTTGATCCCATCATTGGTATCAATGAGGGACCAGCAGGTGTTGGAGAACTTGGCTGGGAACACTTTGGATCCAGTCAAGGCACCACGCACGGCCATTGCGCAAACTTTCGCCTGAGAGTTCGCGGAGAAGCCAGATTTTGGCATATCGCCTTGCGCGGCTGCATCACCAAGTACGTGAATATCGGCATCGGCTTTCGTTGACATATCAACCGCGTTCACCGGTGCCCAATTGCCGTCCGTTACGCCGGCAAGTTCCGCAATCCGGCCTGCTTTCATGGCTGGGATCACGTTACACACGTCAACTTTGTTGACTTCACCGTCGATTGTAACCGTCATCGCACCTGGATCAACAGAAACATTATCGCCACCGAAATCTGGGCCAACCCAGTCGATCATCCCGTCATAATGCTTGCTCCAGCCTTCTTGGAACAGCGCCATTTTGGAGAATTTCGGCTTAGGATCTGCCACGATGATTTTCGCGGTTGGATTGTTGTTTTTCAGGAAATGCGCGACCATGGACACCCGCTCATAGGGTCCAGGAGGGCAGCGGAATGGGTTTGGCGGAGCCACCATCGCAAATGTCCCGCCTTGGGGCATTGCTTTGAGTTGCGCCTTGAGCAGCTCAGATTGCGAGCCCGCTTTATAGGCGTGAGGCATCGCGTTTTGCGCGCTCAGATCCCAGCCCTCAACCGCGCCGTCAACGAAGTCGATACCTGGTGAGAGGATCAGCTTGTCGTAAGGCACCGCGCCGCCACCTGCGAGCGAAACGGTTTTTGCGTCGCGATCTACGCCAACGGCCCAATCATGCACGACGTTGATACCCGCTGCGGCCAAGTTCCCATAGGTATGGCCAATATCGCTGATCTCTTTGAAACCACCAAGATAGAGGTTTGAGAAGAAGCATGTGTAATACGTGCGTGTTGGTTCGATCAATGTGACATCAATCTCCCCTTTGCTGTCCTTGGCGATATAGCGCGCAGCGGTTGCACCGCCTGCACCACCACCGACGACAACCACACGTGGCTTGCCGTGACCGCCCGCTTTCACCATGGGTGCGGACACAGCAGCCGCAACCGCTGCGCTCGTCCCAATAAAGCTACGTCTGTTTAGTGTCATTTAGGGTTCCCTCCCGTTTACGGCCTCATTCAGCGAGGCTTTTGAAATACACCGCCAAGGCGGCAATCTCGTCATCGGCCAAACGGCCTGCAATCATCTGCATCACGGGATTCTCCCTGTGTTTTTGCTTGTAGGCGTGCATCGCGGTAACGAAATCCTCGTTCTCCCAGCCAATAATGCTTGGGATCCCATCGTTACCGCCGCTTGCTTGGTGACATGTCGTGCATTCAGATGCAAGATATTCACCATAGTCAAAGTCGCCTTCGATTGCCAGTACCTCTGCTGAGACAGCGAATGCCGGCTCAGCAGAAGGCGCAGATGCTACACTAGTCGCGAAAGCTACCCAGGTAGGCAATAATTGCTTCCCGGTCTCCTTCCTTCTTAAGTCCCGAAAATGCCATCTTGGTCCCGCTCATGTAAGATTTCGGCTTCGCCAAAAACTCTGCAAGATTTTCTTCGTCCCAAACACGGCCCTCAGCAAACGCATCCTTAAACACGTTGGAATACTTAAAGCCTTCAACAGATCCGAACGTCCGTCCCAAAAGCCCGTTTAGCTGTGGGCCTGACTTGTTCTTTGCCCCGTCACCAACAGCATGGCAAGACTTACATTTTCTGTAAACCTTTTCACCAGCTTTGATCAGCTCAGCTGGATCAGCCGCTGCAGGTGCTGCCGCCGCAACTTGCGTTGTCTCAGCTGCAGTGGTGTTTTCAGCTTTCTGTGTCGGCTCAGGGATAAAGGCCGGACCCGTTGCACTAAAGCTTGGCAGACCGTCAATTGTCGCGGGGTTAGGCTGTGAGATAGATCCGCCCTCTGGTGGCGTATCTACCAAGAAGACTGAGCGCATGGTCACGCTGACCTCTTCTTTACAATTGGCCATGCAGGGCTCGGCGCGCCATTCAGCATATTCATGCGTTTCACGATCATCGAGCGAGAAACCATCACGGTTATGCATCTCAAACTGCGCCAAGTTTTCATTGGTCAGCTCGAAATCATCCTCGATCAAATCGTTGGAATAGAGGATGTAAGCCACAATCGCATAGGTCTCATCTGGCGTGAGCGTTCCGGCTTCACCAAATGGCATGGAGCGATAGATATAGTCATAAGCCGTTGACAAATATGGCCAATATGAGCCGACCGTTTTCACCGGGTCTTCATCTGCAAGCGTGTCAAACCCGCCTGCGAGCACCGGCCAATTGTCAACGCCTTCAGCAAAGTCACCATGGCACGCGCCGCATTTGTCAGCAAAGATCTCTTCGCCATCATAAGCATTGCCCGAACCGACCGGAAGACCGCGCCCATCGGGCAGTACATCTACGTCCCAAGCCGCGATTTCCTCGGCATGTGCTGCGCGGCCAATCCCGTAGGTGCCATCGCGCTCAGCAACAGGATCTGTCAAAGAAGCCGCTGCGGTTGGGCGCGCCTCAAGCTCAGCGATCTTCGCCTTGGCCTGATCTTGAATGGCGGCAATTTGCGTTTGCAATTCGACATTCTTAGCCGCTTGCTCTTCTGCTTTCGCCAAAGCCTCTTCAGCCTTATGCTGCTTTTGATCAGCATAATCGCGTGCGGGCATGCCATAGGCCAGACCGAAGAGGATCCCGAGGCCACCGACCATCGGGAAGAAGTAGTTAGGAAACCTCGACATTTTCGGCAATCCCTTCTGCGTTCACATACCAAGTTTGGATACAGTTGTTGTGGTAAACGGCGTTCTCGCCGCGCTTCTCGCGAAGCTGGTCTTTGGTTGGCTGCACATAGCCGGTCTCATCAATGGCGCGCGATTGCAGCAGCATCGGAGCCCCGTCCCAATCCATGTCAAGATAGAACCGCGTGAGCGCTTTGGTATCGCCCTGTTTGCCCAAACGCGCGGTCTCCCAGGTGATGCCGCCATCTTTGGAAACATCCACGCGGGTGATTTGACCATGGCCGGACCAGGCCAGACCGGAGATAACCAGCGGGCCTTTGCCATGCTTGATCGGCATCTGCGGGCTTGGCGAGGTGATAACGGATTTGGCGTCCATGGCCCATGTCCATTTGCGCGCGCTGCCATCCTCATAAACCTCGGTGTATTTGGAGGTCTCCTCTCGGCTCTCAACGGCGCGATCCACAACCTCGATACGGCGCAGCCATTTGACCCACATATTGCCTTCCCAGCCGGGAACGACGAGACGAACGGGGTAGCCATGCTCCATACGCAGCGCTTCGCCATTGGCTTTAAACGCGATCAAGCAGTCATCAAGCGCCTTTTCCATCGGGATGGAGCGTCCATTTGAAGACGCATCCGCGCCCTCGACATAGACCCACTTGTCCTTGGACATATCGGCGCCAGCTTCTTTGAGGAAGGTCCGCAGCGGCACGCCGGTATATTCCATATTGTGGATCATACCATGGGTGAACTGCGCCCCATTGAGCTGAGCACCAGCCCATTCCATGCCCGTATTGGCCGCACATTCGCAGAAATAGACATGGTTTTCGCGCGGGAAGCGCTGCAGATCGTCATAGGTAAAGACCAAGGGGCGATCAACCAACCCATTGACCATCAGGCGATAGTCTTCTTTACGCAGCTCAATCGCGCCGGAGTGGTGACGCTCGAACGCGCAACCCTGCGGTGTGATCGTGCCCTCAAGCGCGTGGATCGGCGTGAAGTTAATGGACGAGATTGGCGATGCTGTCAGCCATTCCACGTTCCGGCGGATAACGTCGGATTCGTAAGAGATCGGCAGGCCATAAGGCGTTTCGTCAACGCCAGCACCTGTGTAAGACGCCCAATCTTGCAACTCTGTGATAAGCGGATCTGGACCGCTCGCCGCAGCCGCGCTCGCAGCTGACCCTGCCGCCACAGCAGCAGAGCCCCGCAAAAATGCCCGGCGCGAAGGTTTGAACATATCATTCATGGATCATGCTCTCCGGTTAAAGGTTAAACGCCGACGACTTCGACGCTGTTGTTTTCAGTTACAGTTACTGTCCCTAATTTGCGAATGTGACTTTCGACCACATCCCAAATCTGGGGGCCTTCCGTGTCTTCATTCACCGATGCCCAACCCGCGATCACATAGCTGCGGGATGGATCGATCTGCTCTCCAGTCTTGAGCAGCGTCATATTTGAGATGCGCTCACCTTGGGGCTTGCTCACATCGACCCGGTAGCCAAGCCCACCGGTGCGCACCATATCTCCGCCCTGCTGATAGTACGGGTCAGGATTGAAGATATTATCGGCCACATCTTCTAACACAACCTTAAGAAACTCGCCGGTCATCTCAGTTCGATAGGCCTCACCATAGCTCATAGAGGTCACGCCAAAGATATCTTCGCGCGTGATGTCCTGGCCTGGGATCAAGGACGGCCCCCAACGCACGCCAGGAGACAAAGCAATCTCCGCATCGCGCTCAGACAAAAGCGCATCACAAATCACATTATCCCAGGTGCCGTTGAAATTGCCGCGGCGATACAGCAAGCTGTCGGTTTTCCCAATGACTTCAGTTAGTTCGGCCTCATAAGGCGCGCGCTGCTCATCGATCAACGCAGCAACCTCTGCATCTGGCTCAATCACATCAGAGAAGATCGGGATCAGTTTCGTACGATAGCCCATCATGCGCCCATCACGAATGTCCAAATCACAACGCGTCACGAATTTGCCATTAGAGCCAGAGGGCAAAATGATTGTTTCGCCAACCACAACAGGCTCGGGCAGCGCATCATGGGTATGACCAGAGAGAATCACGTCAATGCCGGGCACCACGCTCGCCATCTTTTTATCGACGTCAAAGCCGTTATGGCTAAGCACCACAACGCATTCAGCACCCGCCGCGCGCACCTCTTGCACCATCGCGTTCATGTTTTCATCACGAATACCAAAAGAGTATTCGGGAAACATCCAGCCAGGATTGGCAATTGGCATATAGGGAAAGGCCTGGCCGATCACCGCGATTTTCGTGCCGCCCCGCTCGAACATTTTATAGGGCGGGAACAGATCGGTGGGCTCATCCCATTCGGCATCAAAAATGTTTTGACCAAGCGCGGCGAAAGGCAGCTGGTTCACCAATTCTTCAACGCGTTCGGTGCCAAGAGTGAATTCCCAGTGGAAGGTCATCGCATCTGGTTTCAACGCATTCATGACATTGAACATGTCCTGCGCGTCGGTTTTCCAGCAAGTATATGAGCCATGCCAAGTATCTCCGCCATCAAGCAGAATCGCATCTGGCCGGTCGGCGCGGATTGCGTTGATCACGGTCGCCATACGGTCCAGCCCGCCCACACGGCCATACCCTTGCGCCAGGGAGGAAAAGTCGCCAGAGCTCAGCGCGTAATGGGAAGGGGAACCATCGGCAATGCCGTAGAGTTTGCGGAAATCCGCACCGGTCACATGCGGCACAGCGCCCTTATTTCCGCCCACGCCAAGATTGATGGAAGGCTCGCGGAAATAGATCGGCTTCAGCTGCGCATGAATATCGGTGATATGGATCAAAGAGATATTGCCGAACGTGTCGAACTCAAGCAGTTGATCCTGCGTCAATGCCTGCTGCGCCGCTAGTTTAGACCAATTGCCAAAGCCAGAGGCCCCAACAATTGCAGAGGCGGCCATTCCGACCTGAAGAAAATCGCGGCGCGAAATCATGAAGAGCTCCTTAATACATATGCGCATTGTTGAATTTATTGCGCGAGAAAAAAAGGCCCGCAGGAGTCCCCACGAGCCTTTTGCAGATGGTTTAGTTGCGGACAGATGGTCCTTCGACGCTTAGGCCGTTGCCGCGAGAGGCGACGTAAAGCTCCAGCGCGATGAACTCAGGTGAGCCAGGCTTATAGGTATGCGCGCGTGTGTCGCGAACGCAGCCTTTAAAGCGGGCATGCACAGAGTTCAGCTTGGTGTTTTTCAAGCGATATGTTGGGAAGCCGTTGATCTGACCTTGGCTAAGGTGATCCGCACGGATCATCATGCCATAGCTGTCTTCATGGCAATTGGCACAGGACAACTCAAGCTGACCGGTACGCTCATAGTAGAGCTCTTTACCGCGCTCCCAAGTGGACTGAACCGGGCCGTCAATTGCCACATTTACGGGCATGCCGCGAGAAACAGAAGAGATCAGACCGACCATAGCAGTCATATCGCCGCCGGAATATTTCCACTTTTCAGCGCCCATTTCGTTTTCGCGGCAGTCATTGACCTGCATAGCCAATGTGCGCACTTCACCGGCCGCTTCGTTCCATTTTGGATAGACCGCACGAACACCGCGAAGTGATTCAACCTCGTTATGGCAAGATGCGCATGACTTCCCAGCGTCACCTTCAACCGTATCCCAAGCCTCAGCTGCAGACTCGACGAAAATCATGGCCGGATTGTCGAAATCATCCATCTGCACGGCTTGCGTTTCATCTGAGCGATACCGCCAGCCAGAGTAGATTGTATCAACATATTCCATATGTGCCGGCGCCGGAGCTTCCGTAACAATTTTGATTTCGCCATTGATCGTCAGCTGATCCTCATCAGCATCCGCGAACGCCCCGGTTGCCACAGTCGCTGCGGCAACCATCGCAAAGGCTTTCAGTGTAGTTTTCCCTTGGCTCACAGTTGTTTCCTCCCTGTAGGACTGTTGCTCGCTTAGGCGACGGTTACCTTTTTCTTGGCTTCATAGACCGACCCGTCGTCATCATACCATGTGAACGCAAACTCACCCGTTTCTGGGACAGTCGCGTCAAACTGGAAATAGGGGTTTGTTGAGATCGCAGGCTCAATTGCAACGTCGATCACATTTTGCCCGTTAAAATCGGCCGTGAAGCGATTGATGATGGACCGTGGAATAACATTGCCATCGCCATCTTTGCGCTGACCGCTTTCCATTTTGTGGCTGATCAAGGTTTTGATGGTGATGGACTCACCAGCTGCAGCAGTTTTTGGGACTTTAACCCGTGGTTTTACACCAGATGCCATGTGGATTGCTCCTTAGAATAGTTGATACGCTTTGCGAATGAGATCGAATGAATTAGCCGCCGCAGCCGCCGATGGTCACCTTCACTTCGGCTTTTGCCATTTGGAATGAGCCATCTTCCATCTTCGCGACCGCGATCACGTTTTGGGTGCCCGCAAGGCGGATCCGCGTAGATGCCCCGCGCACAGCGCTCAGCGGGCCGAACTTGAAGGTTGCGACAGCTGGCGTTGGGTTCCCATCGGCAAGCAAAGTGATCTCAACCGCACCTGGAGCCTCGACGCCAACAGGCACAGTATTCCCATTTTCCGCGATTTCTGGGGCCGTCAGCGTGATTGCACCGCTGCCCGTTTCCGCACCGCCCGTAAAGGCCGCGATTGCATCATCTGTAAGGCTGGCGAACGCTGGCATACCTACCGCGCTTGCCAAAGCAGCGCTTGATCCAAGCACCACAACATTACGACGTGTTAATTCCATCATATACTCCATTTCGTTGGAAGATTACTCTTCCTTTAGTGTCAACAGAAAAGCCACCACATCTTCGATCTCTTGACCTGTGAGCAGCGGCTTTACCTCCCCCTCTGGGTAGGCCTTACCAGTGTAGCCATCACCGAGACGCGTGAACCCTTCGGTTTTATAGAATGCTGGCATCATTGTGCCCTCAAACATAATTTTTGCATTCGCTACGATTCCGCGCAGCTCTGCTTCGGACCAACGATCCGCAACCCCGTCAAGTGGGGGGCCAATCTCGCCCTGGAAAGCAAGATCAAGCGATGAAACTACGTGGCAGGCAATGCAATTCCCCGCCCCTTTGTTCATGATCACTTCACCAGCTGCAGGATCACCTGCAACCCCTGTGAGGGATTGCTCAACAGCCCCATCTACATAGTTCACGTCTTGCGGTTTAACTTCCCCCGCAAGTCCGATTGTCGCGCTGAATATAGTGGCCGCGCAAAGTCCAAGTGCGAATTTCATGAGCCCTCCCTAGGTCGATTCCTTGCCTTGGTTCGATTTGTACACTACGGCACGCCACCGCAGGAACGCAACATCAAATTCAAGGCTTTGAATTTTTCATTTATGTCGCTTGTGAGTAAAATTGCGCACAAATAGTGCTCTCAGCCTTAGCCCGCCTGCTTTGCATATCTGCGCGCATGGTATTTTTGGAAAGGCTCATCGCCATCATACCCCTTTTCCATAACCCAATTCAGCATATTAAAGGTCGTCCAGCGATCAAAAGCGCCGGGCATCACGGCCACAGCCGCTTGGGTCGCCATTTGATCTGCACTAACTTCTTCGGGAAAAAAGTAAATATTCGGTGTAAACAAGGCCCCCCAACGCTTGGTCATATCCTTTTCCGGCAGGGCGGTTCCGTCAAAATCTGTGACCTCAACATCACCAAACATATTAATCTGCACCACGAAGAAATTATCTTCGATATATTGCGCGATCTCGGGGATCACAAAGACCTCTTCGTGCATTTTTCTACAGTAAATACAACCACGTTGCTCGATAATGACCATCAGCCGCTTCCCCTCGGCATTGGCCTCAGCAAGATCTTCTCTTAGATCCTTGAAAGTGTCGCGCATCCAAGGCTGCTTATGCAACCCATCATCGCCGAGCTCCGAAGCGGCAAGGTTTGTTGCGAAGAGGATCCCCGCGAGAAAAGCAAGTACACGTATCATCAAAAATCTCCCTTTAGATTAGCCAATCGTGCTGAACCACGGGATGTATTTCAGCATCCACCCCGCAATGACATTCACCGAGTTTGTTGCAATCAGTATACCGAAAAGAACCAGCAGCGCGCCCATGATCTTTTCCACAACCCCGAGATGTCGGCGGAACCGCGCCATCCACGACATGAACGGGCCGATGAACAGGGCTGCTGCGACAAAGGGTAGCGTCATGCCAAGACCATAGGTAAAGAGCAGCATCGCCCCCTGCCCGGCCGTCTCTTGTCCAGCGGCCGTAAAGAGAATCGCGGCCAACACAGGCCCCACGCATGGCGTCCAGCCAAAGGCAAAGGCCAGGCCGATCACAAACGCTCCAAGCATGCCGACATTTGAGGTCGCCCCCGCATCGGCCCGAAACTGGCGATAGAGAATAGCGATCTTGAGCACGCCGAGAAAATGCAGCCCCATCGCTATGATAATCCCAGCAGCGACCCAGCGCAGAATGTCGAAATACTCGCGCACCATCCCACCAAACGCTGTCGCGGTTGCTCCGAGACCGACAAAAACCACAATCACCCCAAGGGCAAAGCAACACGCCGCCAAAAAAGCCCGCAGCCGCACTTTGCCAGATATCTCAGCATCCGCCGAAATTTGGTTCATACTGACCCCGGCCAAATAACTGAGGTAAAACGGCACGATTGGCAAAATGCAGGGTGACAAGAAAGACAACAGCCCCGCCACAAGAGCGCCTAAAATTGTAACATCAAACATGGTGCGCCTTATCTTGCATTATGATATTCACAGATTAGATTATGATAGATGGTGAGTGCGCGTCAATGAAGGGGATGGCATGTTGAGATATTTGTTGCTGGCCGTCTTTGTGCTTTTGCCGCTTGGGGCATTTGCAGAGACGCGCCTGCTTATGGCCGAAGAGCCGGGATGTTACTGGTGTGCGAAATGGAACAAAGAAATCTCGCATATCTATCCCAAAACGCCCGAGGGTAAGACCGCCCCGCTTCAGCGCTTTGATCTGCATGGCACAGCGCCAGATGTGGAATTCGCACGGCGCGTGACATTTACCCCGACCTTTATTCTTGTTCAGGACGGCAAAGAGGTGGGCCGCATCGAAGGCTATCCCGGCGAGGATTTCTTTTGGGGCCTGCTAACCATGATGTTCGAACGTTCCGGCATTTCATTGAGTAAGGCGAGCTAATCCACTATGTCGCTTGATATGACTAGCATAGGAGAGACCCAAGAGGCACCAACCCGCCTGCCCGTGTTCAACAAGAACATGCGCGCGGACGATATGGAACGCATGATGCAAAACGCCCTGACCGCCTCAAATTTTTTGAAGGCGATTAGTCATGAGGGGCGTTTGATGATCCTGTGCCATCTCGCCACAGGGGAAAAATCTGTGACCGAGCTGGAAGAGTTGCTTTCGGCCCGCCAAGCTGCTGTATCTCAACAACTCTCTCGCCTGCGCCTAGAGGGGCTCGTGCAGCCACGCCGCGAGGGCAAGACTATATACTACAGCTTGACAGATGACCGCCCGCGCCAGATCATGGAAGTCGTATACGACTTGTTCTGTCGCAGCGAATGACCCGCCGCCTCCGGGTGCCCGGTCACCGGAGGTCGCGTAATGCTTGAAACCCTAGGAGAAGCCAATAGCGCAGCATTAATCGGGCTGTTTGGCGGCATCCTTCTGGGGTTAGCTGCGCGAATTGGCCGATTTTGCACCTTGGGCGCGATTGAAGACAGCCTCTACGGGGCCGATGATCGCCGCTTGCGCATGTGGGGCATTGCCATAGGTGTGAGCATTATCGGCGTGCATGCAGGGCTCCAATTCGGCCTATTTGACAGCACCGCCTCCCCCTATCTTGATCGCGTCTGGAATCCGGCCGGCACCATCATCGGCGGGCTTGTGTTCGGCTATGGCATGGCGCTTTCAGGCAATTGCGGCTATGGCGCGCTGGCGCGGCTCGGCGGAGGTGATTTGCGCGCTTTTGTGATCGTGCTGGTCATGGGCCTTTCTGCCTATGTGGTCATGTCCGGCCCGCTTGCCGCAACCCGCGTCTGGCTCTTTCCCGTTGAGGAAAACGCTACAAGCCCGCAGGGACTCACCCAAGCCCTTGGCGCATTGGGGCTGCCCCCGTTGCTTGTGGGCGCTTTGATCGGCGGCGCCCTGATTGCGGTTGCGCTGTCTAGCCGCGAAATGCGCCGCTCCTCCGGGCACATATTCTGGGGCTTTGTGGTGGGGCTCGCCATCGTATCGGGCTGGCTTGGCACCTATTGGATCGCAACCACCGGCTTTGAGGTCGAACCGATCGAAACCCATTCCTTTGCCGCGCCCATTGGCGATACGATCTTTTATGCGATGACCGCGTCGGGCAATGCGCTCTCCTTTAGCGTCGGCTCTGTGCTGGGTGTGGTGATTGGCGCGGCGCTGGGGTCCTATTCCAAAGGCCATTTCCGCTGGGAAGCCTGCGAAGATCCGCGCGAGCTCAAACGCCAAATCTTCGGCGCAACCCTGATGGGACCGGGCGCGATCCTGGCGGTGGGCTGTAGCGTCGGGCAAGGCATCTCGGCCTTTTCCCTGCTGGCCTACAGCGCCCCCGTCACTTTCCTAGCTATCTTCGCGGGCGCAGCCTTTGGATTGCGCCAATTGATCACAGGATTCGCCCCGGCCGAGTGAGGCGCTACGAGACGCAGGCACGACGAAAACTCCCGCGCGAGCCAAGCCTGCCGGGGTATCCCACATACTTTTACAGATTGTAAAAGACAAGTCGTTCTACTCAAATGCGTCAGGACAGCGCTTTCTTGTAACTAAAACAATTGCCTCCAACGTATCCCATGCGTTACTTGCTAAAGAATTAGCTTGGTCAGCAAGCTGTCTCAACCGCTCGTACTCTTCATCAGTGACGTACCTAGCGGGTTTGAATCCAGTCATCAATCCCCCCGCAATTTGCTCCGGTGCGGTGTTCGCTGCAATGAACTCGGCTAAGGCACCAAGGCTAACAAAGAAATCTTCTGCCTTCTGTTCGAGAACTTCGTCAAGAAACGTGAACTCGCCAACGTCCCTTCGATTGACGAGACGATAGCATTTAGAATACTGAATGCTATCGACAAATGACCATAGATCCGTGTCTTTGAGAAGAGTCCGTAGTTCGTTTTGATGTAGTGATATCAATTCTCTAGATAATCTTATGTCCCGTGGAAACTTCGCGAATTCTGGTTCCGCAAAAGCTTGCTTAAATTCAGTACAAACCCAAACGATCAGTGCAGTAAAGAAAGCAACAGCGGCTTCAGGATTATCAAGCCACCTAAGGTCTCCAGGCCAAAGCAGCCAAACCAGTGCTCCCATCGCGGAAACACCAGATCCAACTCTTGCAATGACTTGCTTGAAATCACCCATCCATCTTCAGCGCCGAGATAAACGCCTCTTGCGGGATGTCCACTTTGCCGAATTGGCGCATCTTTTTCTTACCCGCCTTTTGCTTATCGAGCAGCTTACGCTTTCGGGTCGCGTCCCCGCCGTAGCATTTGGCGGTCACGTCTTTGCGCAGCGCGCTCAGGGTTTCGCGGGCAATCACCTTGCCGCCAATCGCCGCTTGGATCGGGATTTTGAACATGTGGCGTGGGATCAGGTCTTTGAGCTTTTCACACATGGCCCGGCCCCGCATTTCAGCGCGGTCGCGATGCACCATGGTTGAGAGCGCATCCACCGGTTCATCATTCACCAGCACCTGCATCTTCACCAGATTATCCTCACGATAGCCAATCATCTGGTAGTCAAAGCTCGCATAGCCTTTGGTCACGGATTTGAGCCGGTCATAAAAGTCGAACACCACCTCATTGAGCGGCAAATCATAGACCACCATCGCGCGGGTGCCCGCATAGGTCAGGTCTTGCTGGATCCCGCGGCGCTCTTGGCACAGCTTGAGCACATCGCCTAAGAATTCATCGGGCACCAGGATCGTCGCTTTGATGCGCGGCTCTTCTAGGTGATCGACTTTGGAGGGGTCGGGCATGTCAGCGGGATTGTGCAGCTCTACCATCTCAGCATCTTTCATGTAGACATGGTAAATCACTGAAGGCGCGGTGGTGATCAGTTCGATATTATATTCGCGCTCAATGCGGTCGCGGATCACCTCAAGGTGCAAGAGCCCCAAGAACCCGCAGCGAAAGCCAAAGCCAAGCGCGGCGGAGGTCTCCATCTCGAAAGAAAAGCTTGCATCATTCAGCGCGAGCTTTTCAATCGCATCGCGCAGATCTTCGAATTCGGCGCTATCTACCGGGAAGAGGCCACAAAACACCACCGGCTGAGAAGGTTTAAAGCCCGGCAGAGGTTCAAGCGCGCCTTTCTTTTCATGGGTGATCGTGTCCCCAACGCGGGTGTCGCGCACCTGTTTGATTGAAGCGGTGATAAAGCCGATCTCGCCAGGCCCCAAGGCCGGCACATTCTCCATCTTTGGGCGAAACACCCCGATGCGATCAACGCCATATTTCGCGCCGGTCTGCATCATCTTGATCTGATCGCCCTTTTTCAGCACCCCATCCATAATGCGCACCAGAACCACAACGCCGAGATAAGGGTCATACCAGCTATCCACCAGCATCGCTTTCAGTGGTGCCTCAGGATCGCCGGAATGGGGATGTGGCAAGCGGGTCACGATCGCCTCAAGCACGTCAGGAATCCCGATCCCGGTCTTAGCGGAGATCAGGCAGGCATCCGAGGCATCAATGCCAATCACATCTTCGATCTGCTCTGCCACGCGCTCTGGCTCAGCGGCGGGCAGGTCCACCTTGTTGAGCACCGGCACGATCTCATGATCCGCATCAATCGCCGTGTAGACATTGGCCAGCGTCTGCGCCTCCACCCCTTGCGAGGCATCAACCACCAGCAAAGAGCCCTCGACCGCGCGCATAGAGCGGGAGACCTCATAGGCGAAATCCACATGGCCCGGCGTGTCGATCAGGTTCAGGATATAGGTCTCACCATCTTGCGCGGTATAGTCGATGCGCACCGTGTTGGCTTTGATGGTGATGCCACGCTCGCGCTCGATATCCATGCTATCAAGCAGCTGCTCTTGCATATCGCGATCCTGCACCGTGCCCGTCATCTGGATCAGACGGTCAGCCAGGGTGGATTTTCCGTGGTCAATATGCGCCACGATCGAGAAATTGCGGATACGGTTCAATGGTGTCATGGCGCTGATATGCGGCGGAACGGGGCATAGGTCAATGGCTTGCGTTCTTGCAATTTTGGGTATTTGAGTGTACATTTCACCGTGTATTTATATCGGAGCTTACCATGACCCGCCTGTTAACCAACCACATCGCCACCATGACCGAGATGCGCGAGCCGCAAAAGGTACTGGACCGCGCGGGCGGCAATCCAGTGGCGGTGATGAAGAATTCCAAACTTGTGGGGTATTTCGTCCCGGCTGAAGCGGTGTCACAGCCCGAGCAGCATCGCTATGCCACCCATGATGAGGTGATGGCGATATTGGAGCGACGGCGGGACGTGGATCAGCCCGTTTTGGATTATCTGAGAGATAAATGAGCCTGATCCTTCTCCCAGAAGAGCTGGTTCTCGCCATTCACGACCGGGTTTTAAATCCGGGTGAGTTGGTCGGAACCGCTCTTGATAAATCCCTTTCCGGTGCCTTGGCGCGCGTTGAGCATCGCTTGGCGTATGGCATGTTAACCGACGCGTTCGACCTGGCCGCCGCTTATGCGGTCGCGATTGCAACGGGGCATTGCTTTAATGATGGGAATAAGCGCACAGCCTATGAGGTGATGGTCGTCTCGCTTGAATTGCATGGGATCATTTTTGAGCCGGGATTTGATACGGTTGGCCCCATCATCATCGAAGTGGCGCAAAGCAAGCTTGATGTAGGCGATCTGGCCAGTTGGCTGCGGGGGCAGGTTTAACCGGGCGCTGGAAATCGTGTTGCGCTTGTCTCACCCGCCGATAGCCCTTAGATACGCGCCATGGCCAAGCAGAAATCTGATCCGAATTACAAAATTATCTCTGAAAATCGCCGGGCGCGGTTCGATTACGCCATTGAGGATGATCTTGAATGCGGGATCGTGCTCGAAGGGTCCGAGGTGAAATCGCTGCGCGTGAACTCGGCCAATATCGCAGAAAGCTATGCGATGGTCGAAGAGGGCGAACTCTGGCTCACCAATTCCTATATCGCCCCTTATGAGCAAGCCCGAACCTTTCGCCATGAAGAGCGTCGCAAACGTAAGCTGCTGGTTTCAAGGAAAGAACTGGCCAATCTATGGGCGGCGACCCAGCGCAAAGGTATGACCTTGGTGCCGCTGGTGCTCTATTTCAACCACCGCGGGCGGGTGAAGATGAAGATCGGCATCGCCAAGGGCAAAAAGAACCACGACAAACGCGAAACAGCCGCCAAACGCGACTGGAGCCGCCAAAAACAACGCCTGCTCAAAGAGCATAGTTAAAGCATCGACCTGACACGAATGCACTTAAACTTCGTGTTGATAAATCATCACCATTGGGATTGGGCGAAATCCGATAGATCCAGTTGATCCAACGTCATCCCTTCTAACCAGATGACGCCGCTGTCCAGACGTAGCTCTATGCCATCCGAATAGGCAAACGTCCGATCAAGCACGGTCTCCTGAAACTGTCGTGCTTGGTCCTGCTCAAAATCCGCGAAGCGGTCCTCAAGAACAACACGCTCGTCGATCAACGGATTAACCACAAAAAAGCGGTCCTCAATCAGATCACTAACGGGAAACAGATCGGTACTACGATCACTCCCAGATACTGTATCGCTCTGTTCTGTATTTTGCGAGCTAACGACAGATACGTCCCACCGATAATCCGCAAAGTCCCAGGGAAAATCAGCAGCAAACAGATCCTCCACGTAAAGCTGATCCATGCCATCTTCAAACCCCAATACTATATCGGTCTGGTCTGCATCTTGCGACTTAAAGACGAATACGTCCCGAGCCCCATCCATTTCCTTACCAAGGCGCCCACCAACCAGAGTGTCATCACCAGCGCCGCCGTCTATTTGGTCCTCCCCCAAGCCGCCTTGCAGCACGTCGTTACCGGGACCGGCCGATAGCGTATCGTCACCGCGATTACCATGAATCTGGTCGTCACCGGAGTCGGAAAATATCCAATCATTCCCTCGACCGCCAAATACCAGATCATCCCCTAAATCGCCCCATAACCAGTCCCGTCCGGCACCACCATTCAAAGTGTCGTTTCCAGCGCCGCCAGACAAATGGTCATAACCACCACGGCCCTTTAGGATATCATCACCGCCGTTAGCTCTGAAAGCATCGCTCGCATCACTGCCCACAATGCGATCAGAAAACTCTGAGCCGACCATTTGCCAACCCATGTTTTCAAAACGCAGCGTCGCACCCTCGCCGCGCACGACGCTATGCTCCATATAGGCTTGAATGGCATGGCCGGTCCCAGAAAAATCCAGATAGTCGCGCCCGTCCCCAATCACCTTATGCCACTCCAAACTATCCATCATAATCGCATGCGTAAGGTTAGGGCTGTTCGGCACCCCGTCTTTCTCGACATGTATGGGTTGAAAGTATTCGCCCCGTTGCGTCCAATTTTGATCGGTAATGTCGATACTTAGGGGAACGCCATCCAGTTTGATCCGAATATTCCCGTCGAATTCTGGATACGGCCTTTCATAGCCGGGCCAGCCGCGCTGCACGTCAATTAAGGTGCCAGCTAAACTCGGCGCTTCATCAGCATCGTGGAACCGTAGCGTATAAACGGCAATGCGCTGATCGGGATCGGATGACGAATGCAGCTCCAACGCCCAAGTATTTGTGGGCGGCTCACCCTGCGCAGCAACGATTGGCGTGAACTTGAAATGTAAAGCCTGGCGGGCACCATTTAGGTCATAATATGCCACAGAGATGGGACGCGTGACAGCTTCACCATCTGAGCGCGTAGCTTCCGATGGTAGGTTTAGTTGCATCAATATGTTACTGGTTGGCACAAACTCAATCGGGATATCAGATGTGTGAAAGATCAAGCCCTTTGAGGACGGGGTTGGCAAAACAAAATCAACCATAATACGCGCCTTTCTGCTGCGTGATGAAATGACTCCTGCTTAAATGGTAGCGGTTTAAATCCGGTTACTTGGCCGCTATATTCGTGGGTTGAGAGATCAATCGAGGCCATAAACCAAAAAGCGCGGCCCGTTTAGGACCGCGCTTCAAAATCGCTTGGGTGGCTCGGGTTAACCGATTTTCGCAGCCTTCACGTCCTCGTCAATATAGGGCAGGTATTGCTCGAAATTGTCGGAGAACATTTTGACCAGCTTTTGGGCCTGTGCGTCATAGGCCTCGGCGTCGTCCCAGGTGCGGCGGGGTTCTAGCAGGATATCGGGAACGCCGGGCACGGAGACGGGCACGTCAAAGCCGAAATTGGCATCTTTGCGGAACGTGCCCTGCGCCAGCGAGCCATCCAGTGCCGCCGTCAGCAACGCGCGGGTGGCGCGGATCGGCATGCGCGAGCCGGTTCCATAGGCCCCGCCCGTCCAGCCCGTATTCACCAGCCAGCAAGTCGCGCCATGCTGGGCGATCTTTTCCCTCAGCAGGTTGCCATAAATCTCTGGGCGGCGCGGCATGAAGGGTGCGCCAAAACAGGTCGAGAACGTCGGCTCTGGCTCAGTCACGCCGCGCTCGGTGCCCGCAACTTTGGAGGTAAAGCCGCTCAGAAAATGATACATCGCCTGCGCCGGGGTCAGCCGCGCAATCGGGGGCAGCACGCCAAACGCATCGCAAGTCAGCATAATCACATTTTTCGGATGCCCCCCAAGCGCCGACGCCGAGGCATTTGAAATATAGTGCAGCGGATAGGCGCAGCGCATATTGGCCGTCAGGCTATCATCTTGGAAATCAAGCGCTTTGGTCTCTGGATCAAAGACCATATTCTCGATCACTGTGCCGAATTTCTGCGTGGTCGCATAGATCTCGGGTTCAGCCTCTTCGGAGAGGTTAATCGTCTTGGCATAGCAGCCCCCCTCAAAGTTGAAGGTGCCACGATCCGACCAGCCATGCTCATCATCGCCAATCAAAACACGCTCAGGATCCGCAGAAAGCGTCGTTTTCCCAGTGCCAGACAGGCCAAAGAAGATCGCCGTATCAACCGGATTGCCGGGCGCGTGATTGGCCGAGCAATGCATGGGCATAATGCCTTTTTCCGGCAACAGGTAATTGAGCAGCGAGAACACAGATTTCTTATTCTCACCCGCATATTCCGTACCGCCAATCAAGATCATCTTTTTGTCGAAATTCATCGCAATCACCGTCTCAGAGCGGCAATCATGCTTGCTTGGATCCGCCTGAAAGCTGGGGCAGTTGATCACCGTGAAATCAGCGATAAAATGATCCAGCTCGTCACGATCCGGGCGGCGCAGCATGTGGCGGATGAACAGACCATGCCAAGCCAGCTCTGTGACCATCCGTACATTGATACAATGCGCCCGGTCCGCACCGCCCACGAGATCCTGCACGAAATACTCACGCCCCTTCATGTGCTCGAGCATATCGGCAAGCAGCGCATCAAAGCCCGCCTCGGACATTTCCGCGTTATTGTCCCACCAGATCGTCTCAGCAACCGAAGCCGATTTCACCACATGCTTGTCTTTGGGCGAACGCCCCGTGAACTTGCCAGTGGTGACCAGGAACGTGCCGCCCTGGCCTAGCTCCCCTTCGCCACGTTTCAGAGCGGTCTCGATCAGCGCCGGCTCCATCAAGTTATAATAAACGGACCCAAGATCCGTGATGCCTTGATCTTCCAGCCGGAAAGCCGGGTTCACCCGTCCCTGAGACATGGTACCCTCTGTCATAAAACTACTCCTATCGCGCCAATCCAGTGGCCAAAATTCAGTGGTTGCAAACGCCCTACGGCCGCTCGTGCACCGCGGAATGCCTCGCCTTACCATAGGGATGTTTGAACTGAATAGGGGGCGGCACCCAAGTTAGCGCCACCAAGCAAAGGGTTAGCGCAATCAAGCGCCGCCCAAAGCGCGGCTAGGGAAAATTTACCATCTTGTTCAATGATTACTAAGGATTTTCGGGCAGCTTTTCTGTGAAGCGATGTGTTGATTCGCACGCGTTGATTGAGCCAGGCCAATGCACTGGCGCCAACCAACGTGTTGCTCCGATGAAAAAGGAATGCGCCCCGTGTCTAAAATAGCTCTGGTCGATGATGATCGAAATATTCTGACCTCTGTATCCATGACGCTAGAAGCCGAAGGGTTTGAGGTCGAAACCTATAATGACGGCCAGGCTGCATTGGATGCGTTTAACAAAAAGCTGCCCGATATGGCGGTGCTTGACGTGAAAATGCCGCGTATGGATGGCATGGATCTACTCCAACGGCTGCGCCAGAAAACCACAATGCCAGTGATCTTTCTCACGTCCAAAGATGACGAGATTGACGAGGTTCTCGGCCTGCGCATGGGGGCCGATGATTATGTGAAAAAGCCGTTCTCCCAGCGCCTTTTGGTCGAACGCATTCGCGCCCTACTGCGCCGCCAAGACGCTGTTGAGGGGGGCGAAAGCGACGATACCGAAGAAACCAAGCTCATGACCCGCGGGGATCTGACAATGGACCCGCTGCGCCATGCAGTGACCTGGAAGGGGAAAGATGTCTCTCTCACAGTGACCGAGTTTTTGCTGCTGCAAGCCCTCGCGCAGCGCCCCGGTTTCGTGAAAAGCCGCGATCAATTGATGGATGTGGCCTATGATGATCAGGTCTATGTGGATGATCGCACCATAGACAGCCATATCAAAAGGTTACGCAAGAAAATGCGCAGCGCTGACGACACGTTCTCAGCAATCGAAACCCTATACGGCATCGGCTACCGATATAACGAAGAATAAAGCGACTGGCAGTCCCGCCCAAATCAGGATGAGCGCGTGAAGGATACGACAAATTCAGACCAAGATGCCGACGTCATTTTGGGCGATGAATGGGTTGTGCCCAAAGCGCAAGAGTATAAAGACGCGCCGCCCCCCAAAAAAACCCGAGGTCTCAAGGTTTTACGCACCTCCCCCTTGGCGCGAAAAATTGTGACCTTCAATCTGATCGCCTTGGCCGTGATGGTCGCCGGGGTTCTTTATACCAATGCCGCGCAAAATTCCCTCACCCGCCAGCGGGCCATTGCGATCGACAATGAGGCCCGCTTAATCGCGAGCGTCATTCAAATCGAGCTGGCGCAGGTTCAGGCCCAGCCGGAGAACCGCCTAGAGCGCCTCAATGCACAAACAACCCTCGCCAAACTGCCGCTTTCGGCGGGATCAGAAGTGTTTTTATACGACACCGCCGTTGATCTATTGGCCCGCTCGACCGGCGCGCCCATAGCTGCGCCAGACGCTGAAACCTCGGTCCAGACCGGAACCTATTTGATCGACGCCTTATCCGCGCTTTGGGACACAATTTCCGCCCCCTTCTCCAAAGACGATGCCCCCGCAGCGCCTGCAAAAGATCAAGTCGTCACCATCGCCCGCCAAGCCCTGCAAGCGCAAGACACCGTAAGTGCGCGCATAGGCGGGGCTGCGTCCGAGTCGATTTTCACCGCAGCGGCACCGATTTTTCACAATGAGAAAATTGTCGCCATCGTCGCCCTCACCAGCGCCGTGGGCGAGATCGACCGGCTAACCCGGATTGAGCGAGAGCGCGTTTTGCAAATGTTTCTCGTGGCTTTATGCGTGTCAATCGGTCTCAGCCTTGTGCTCGCCTCCACCATCGCCAATCCCCTGGCCGACCTCTCCGCCGCAGCAGAGCTTGGGCGCGACCGCCATTCCCAAAGCGTGAAACCTGGGCATGTGCGCATCCCCGACCTGACCGCGCGGCCCGATGAAATTGGCCGTCTCTCCGGCGCGCTGCGCTCCATGGTCGCCGCCCTTTACACACGCATCGAGGGCAATGAACAATTCGCCGCAGATGTGGCCCATGAAATCAAAAACCCCCTGGCCTCGCTCAGATCCGCCGTTGGCACATTACGTATGGTGAAGCGAGAGGATCAACGCGACCGCCTTTTGGATGTGATTGACCATGATGTGCGCCGCCTGGACCGTCTCGTGTCTGATATTTCAAACGCCTCCCGCCTCGATGCTGAGCTGGTCAAAGAGCAAGAAGAAGAATTCAACATCCTGAAACTGCTCGACAATCTCGGGCAATATCTCGGTGAAGAGGCGCGGGGCAAAGACATTGATTTCTTCGTCGATTTCCCATCCGAGCCCATCATCGTGAACGGGCTTGAGGCGCGATTGGCCCAGGTCTTTGTTAACCTCATCACCAATGCCATCTCCTTTTGCGATGAGGGCGATGCAATCAGGATTTGGGCGCGCAAAAAGGAAAACCGCGTTTTGATCGTGGTCGAAGATACTGGCCCTGGCATCCCGGACCAAGCTCTCAACCAAATTTTCAAGCGTTTTTACTCAGAACGCCCCGAGGAACATTTTGGCAATAATTCTGGCCTAGGCTTGGCAATTTCCAAACAGATTGTCGAGGCGCATGGCGGTGTGATATGGGCTGAAAATATTCGCCCGACAGAGACCGACATCACCTCAGAACCTTTAGGCGCGCGGTTCGTTGTTGGATTACCGATCTAGGGGAGGCACTTATATCATGCAGTGGCCTGACCGTTTTCCCAAAACAGTGCACGCCACAAGTATAAGCGCAAAGGGGGTCGCCGCGCTGTGCATCGGGCCCTCCGGTAGCGGGAAATCAACCCTGGCTTGGCAATTGATTGGCCTGGGCGCGCGGCTGATTAGCGATGATTTGACCGAGCTAGACCTTCGCGACCAAGATATCTGGGCAAGCAGGCCCCCAAACGCCCCGAAAGAGGTCTTGCTAGAGGCGCGCGGCCTGGGGCTTTTCGAGCATCCTGCCGCGCCGCCAGCCCGGCTTGCCCTAATCATTGACCTGGCCCGCACCCAGGCAGACCGGCTGCCCGATCCAGAATTCACGCAAATCGGCCCCGCACGCTTGCGCGTCTTTCACAAAATCGACAGCCCCGCTTTTCCCGCAATCATTTTACATTATCTTTCTCAAAGCGCTGCAATGCGCGACAGGCATAAACCATGATAGACCAATCAACACCCCTTGTTTTCTTATCCGGCCCCTCCGGCGCTGGCCTCACCACCGCGCTGGACGCTTTGGAGGATTGCGGCTTTGAGGCGATAGACAACCTGCCCTTGCGCATGATCCAGCCGGTGGTCGAATTGCCCGGCCCCAAAACGCCTCTTGGCCTCAGCGTCTCGGCCCGCGCGCGGGAATATTCGGCCGATACCTTTCTAGACATCCTGTTCGAGCTGCAATTCGCGACCGGGCGCGCGCTGCAATTGGTCTATATCGACTGCGACACCGACGAGCTGTTAAACCGCTATTCCGCGACCCGCCGCCCGCACCCGCTCAACCCCGAAACGCAGCTCGCCGACAGTATCACCCAAGAAAAAGAACAGCTATTACCGCTTAAATCGCGGGCAGACATTTTGATCGACACAACGGGGCTGACCCCGCATCAGCTGCGCGCCGAAATCCTCAACTGGTTCTCGGCAAAGGCCCGCAAGGCGCCCACCGTGCAATTGCAGAGTTTTTCCTATAAACGCGGCCTGCCTCGCAGCGCAGATCTGGTGTTCGACTGCCGGTTTTTGCAAAACCCTCATTGGCAGAACTCGCTGCGCCGCATGTCTGGGCTTGACGCACCGGTACGGGAATTTGTGTCCAAAGATCCACGGTTCGAAGAATTTTTCTCCCATGTGAAAGAGTTAAGCCTGTTTTTGTTGCCCGCCGTTCAGGAGGAGGGCAAAAGCTATCTAACATTGGCCTTTGGCTGCTCGGGGGGGCGGCACCGGTCGGTTTCAATGGCAGAGCTTATGGGACAGGCTTTGACAGATTCTGGGTGGGAAGTTTTGATTCGGCATCGCGAACTCGAAGTGACAAAAACACAGGAGAAATACGCGTCGTGATTGGCATTGTCATCGTGGCTCATGGACGGCTGGCGCAGGAATATCTTTCTGCGGTCGAGCATGTGGTGGGCGCGCAGACAGGTATGATTGCCATAGGCATTGACGCAACGCATGATCGCGCCGCCAAAGCCGACGAGATTTGCAGCGCCGCCAATCAAGTGGATGAGGGCGAAGGCGTTGTTTTGGTCACCGATCTTTTTGGCGGCTCCCCCAGCAATTTAAGCCTTTTGGCCTGCCGGGCACAAAAGCGGCGCATCCTCTATGGCGCAAATCTGCCAATGCTGATAAAACTTGCCAAATCAAGACGTCAGCCGCTCTGTGATGCCGTGGACTCTGCGTTGAAAGCAGGGAAAAAATACATCAACAGTCAAAATATGTCTGGCGACCAATAGGGGAACCAGATGAATTTAACGCTTGAAATCATTAACGAAAAGGGTCTACACGCGCGCGCTTCCGCCAAATTTGTTGAGGTGGTGGAGCGGTTTGACGCCTCTGCAACCGTATCGCGCAATGGGATGGATGCGAGCGGCGACAGCATTATGGGCCTATTGATGTTGGCAGCGGCGCGCGGGTGCAGTATTGACGTCGAAACATCGGGGGTCGAAGCGGGCGCGCTTGCTGAAGCTTTGACAGACCTGGTGCGAAACAAGTTTGGAGAGGACGCTTAACGGCTTGCGTTAGGCGAGAGGGGCAAGTGGCTGTGGTGGAGAATACGCAAAACCGGTTGGAGGCCCAGCCTGGTCAATCCCCCGATGCGGGCGGGGTTGATTTCATAAAATATGACCGGCGCGCCTTTTCCTATGCCTCCACTTTTGAAGATCCGTTTAAGGCAAGCGTGATCCGCATCGTCGAGGCTCTGACCGGGAAATTCACGATTTTGCGCCGGGTGCGCAAATTTGAACAGACCGGCGTACCTACGGGACAAGCCTTTTGGCGTGCCTGCCTGGATGTAATGGGCATTGATCTGGAAACGCCGCAAGAGCAGCTCAACCGAATCCCGAAAGAGGGGCCGGTGATCGTCGTAGCCAACCACCCGCATGGGATGGTGGATGGGATGATTTTTGCCGATCTCATTGGCCGCGTGCGCCCGGATTATCGCATTTTGACGCGCTCCTTGCTGACGGCGATTGATCAATCTGCGGGCAGTTTCATGATTCCCGTTCCGTTTTTGCATGATGCGGATGCGCAGCGCAAAATGGTGGAGATGCGCGCCAAAGCCATGTCATTTCTGGCCGAGGGCGGGGTTGTTGCACTTTTCCCGTCGGGCGTTGTCGCCTCATCCGATACATGGTGGGGCCCGGTGATCGAACGCGAATGGAACGTGTTTACCGCCAAAATGATCCGCAAATCGGGTGCGCGTGTGGTGCCTATGCGCTTTCCTGGGCGCAACAGCCGGGCCTATCAAATCGCCAATCAGGTCTCGCCCATGCTGCGCCAAGGGCTTTTGCTGCATGAGATCGTGCGCTCGCTGGACAAACCGCAAGCCCCGATTGTGGGCCATCCCATTCCCGAAGAGACCGTAGATGGTTTCGCCTCGGACCCGCGCGGGTTTATGGCTTGGCTGCGGGCACATACGATGGATCTGAAAGCTTAGCACCAGGGCCATTAGCATTTTGTCAAGCTTTTTAGGCTTAACTCAATATCGGGTGAGATAATGGGACGGGCCGAATGTCTTTCGAATCAACATCGATCGGGGCGCTGGATTATGCGCCATGCCGGTATGGAAATTCTAAACTTCTGTTCCGGGGGCCGCGACGGGATCTGACAAAGCCCTATATTGCCTTTCTTGGGGGCAGTGAGACTTATGGGAAATTCGTCGAAAGACCCTTTGTCGATCTGCTCGACATGACTGTAGAGCCGTCTTGCGTCAATTTTGGCTGTCTCAATTCTGGCGCGGACGTGTTCTTGAATGACCCGTTTTTGCCGGATGCGGCGCAGCGCGGGCTGCTGACTGTGATGCAGGTGCCAACGGCGCAGAATATGTCCAACCGCCTCTTTACCGTGCATCCGCGCCGCAATGATCGCTTTGTCTCAGCGACCCAGCTTTTGCGCGCACTTTACCCCGATGTGGATTTTGCGACCTTCAATTTCAACAAGCACATGCTGTTACATCTCAGCCAACTCTCTGAGGAACGCTTTGCGCTGGTGCGCCAAGAATTGCATCAAGCCTGGTCCGCGCGCATGCGTACTTTGCTTGAACGAATTAGCGGGAAAATTGTGCTGACGTGGATTTCCCACAAAGCCCCCTCAGAGGAGGAGGATCACAGCCATGAGCCCTGGCATGTTACACCGGGAATGATCGACGAAATTCGCGATCGCGTGACGGAATATGTAGAGATTGTTTTGCCAGAGCAGGACGAAACCGCCGAAATGGTGTTCCCTGATACCGAAGCACCAGCGGCGAATGAAACGCTCGGCCCGCAAGCACATAATACGATTGCCGCTGCCTTGCGCCCATATGTCGAAAAATACAGCTAAGGGGAGCAGGTTCGCCCCCCTTAACCTATTAGCTTAGCCCAGCTTTTCGGTTAGCTCGGGAACCGCGTCGAACAGGTCTGCCACAAGGCCAAAATCGGCCACTTGGAAGATCGGCGCTTCTTCGTCTTTGTTGATCGCGACAATCACCTTGGAATCCTTCATCCCCGCAAGGTGTTGGATCGCGCCGGAGATGCCAACGGCCACATAGAGGTCAGGCGCAACCACTTTGCCCGTTTGACCAACCTGCCAGTCATTTGGCGCATAGCCCGAATCAACCGCCGCGCGGGAGGCCCCAACGGCAGCGCCCAGCTTGTCCGCCAGCTTTTCGATCAGCGCGAAATCATCCTCAGAGCCAACGCCGCGCCCACCGGAGACAACAACACCGGCAGAGGTCAGCTCAGGGCGATCGCTTGCCGCCACTTTGTCCTCAACCCATGCGCTGAGCCCTGGATTGTCTGCCGCCGCGATGGTTTCAACCGCAGCCGCGCCACCTTCGCCCGCTGCGTCAAAAGTGGAGGTCCGAATCGTCGCCACTTTCACCGCATCAGAGGATTTCACCGTCTGCATCGCATTGCCCGCATAGATCGGGCGCTCGAACGTATCAGCGTCGATCACAGCAGTGACTTCGGAGATGATCATTGCATCCAGAAGCGCCGCAACCCGTGGCATCACGTTTTTGCTGGCCGCAATGGAGGGGGCAACGATATGCGAATACGTGCCTGCAAGCCCCTTAAGCAGCTCGGCCACAGGTTCGGCCAGATTATTGCCATAGGCCGCATCATCGGCCAGCAACACTTTGCTCACGCCATCAAGCTTTGCCGCCGCATCTGCCGCGCCCGCGCAACCGGCACCAGCGCAAAGAACTGTGACATCGCCCATTTGCTTAGCTGCTGTGAGCGCTTTGGACGTGCTGTCTACATTCAGCTCACCGCCCGCAACATCTGCTACAAGAAGAACCGCCATTACACCGCTCCTGCTTCTTTGAGTTTCTCGACAAGCTCATCAACAGAGCCCACTTTGATGCCTGCTGCGCGCGCCGCTGGCTCTTCGGTTTTCACGATTTCCAGACGGGGGCTGACATCCACGCCGTAATCGCCGGCGGTTTTCTGATCCAGCGGCTTTTTCTTGGCCTTCATGATATTGGGCAAAGAGGCATAGCGCGGCTCGTTCAGGCGCAGATCCACGGTGACGATAGAGGGCATATTGACCTCGATGGTCTGCAAACCGCCATCCACTTCGCGGGTGACTTTCGCCTTATCGCCTGCCACTTCGATCTCAGAGGCAAAGGTAGCCTGGGACCAGCCAAGCAGCGCAGAGAGCATCTGGCCGGTGGCGTTCATGTCATTGTCAATCGCTTGCTTGCCGCACAGAACGAGGCCGGGCTGCTCTTCCTCAACCACTTTGGCAAGGATCTTGGCAACGGCCAAAGGCTCGATATCTGTATGCACATCATCAGCCGCCACGACCAGGATGGCACGATCTGCGCCCATCGCCAGCGCGGTGCGCAGCGTTTCTTGCGCCTTCGCGACACCGATGGAGACCGCGACGATCTCATCTGCTTGACCCGCTTCTTTCAGACGGATCGCCTGTTCAACGGCAATTTCGTCAAACGGGTTCATGGACATTTTTACATTTGCAAGATCAACGCCGCTGCCATCCGCTTTCACACGAACTTTCACGTTATAATCAATCACGCGCTTGACGGGCACTAGCACCTTCATGCGTGTTTCTCCTCTGTTTTAGTATCGACTCGGCCCATCGGGCAATTCCATCCCAGCACCTGTATCGAAGCTTATTTGATCGAAACAGTGTAAAATCGCCGCAACCCGGTCAATGCACGTCACGTTCTTAACGGTTTTGACCCGGCACCCAGAGCACATCATCTTTGCCGCCATCATTCGCCATACGGGCCGCAACAAAGAACCAATCGCTGAGGCGGTTGAGATATTTCACCGCTGCGGGGTTCACTGCCTCGATACCTGAAAGCTCGACCGCGAGGCGCTCGGCCCGGCGTGAGACGGTTCGGCACACATGCAAATGCGCCGAAAGCGCTGAGCCACCTGGTAGGATAAAGCTGCGCAGGGGCTCTAGGTTATTGTTCATCACGTCAATTTCCGCCTCGAGCCTCTCGACTTGGGCATCAATCATGCGCAGAGGCGGGTAATCTGCTTGCGCGTCGTTTTCCATGTCAGGGCGGCACAGATCCGCGCCCAGGTCAAAAAGATCGTTTTGAATGCGGCTGAGCGCTGCATCCATGCCGCCGCGGGCCTCAAGCCGCGCCACGCCCACAAAAGAATTCAACTCATCGCAGGTGCCATAGGCATTAACCCGCTCAGAGTGCTTAGCGACGCGCGCGCCATTGCCCAAAGCGGTTTCGCCCGCATCGCCTGTGCGGGTGTAGATTTTGTTCAGAACGACCATCAGCTTGGGCCGCCCTGTCCAAAGAGAAAGACAAAGAGCGCGATCAAGGCAACCGCTGCACCTTGGGCCATGATCCGATACCGCATCATTTTATTGGCCCGCTCAGCGGAGCCCTGCCCGCCTTTGGCAAAGGTTCCAAGACCAACCATAAGGATGACAACCACCGCAAAGGCGAGGCCAACAATTAGGTAGAGTAACAAATCAGCGGCCATAACGCGCCCTTTCCATGTTTCTTTCCCTGTCACTTAGCAGGACAGGGCGGAATTTCGAGGGGGTTTTTCGCCTCAGGGCATCGGGTCAGCCGCGCGCGCTCAGCCATTCCAGCGTTGATGTGGGCAGAATGCGGCGGAACAGTTCCATCATATAGGTGGGGGTTGTGACCATATAGCGCGCTTTGGGCTTTGGGGCTGTGAGGGCGCGCAGCACTTTGTCGGTAACGGCAGAGGGCGGCAGCTCGAACGGGTCGGGGCCGGAGTTTTTATAGAGGCGATCGAGCAAAGTGCTGCGATATTGCTCTGCGCGCGGGGAGCTTCCCCAATCCACCCAGCGTTCAAAATGGGGGATGGAATTGGCGCGGATTTTCGAGGTGATCGGCCCTGGCTGGATCAAGATCACATGGATGCCTGTGCCGCGCATTTCGAGGCGCAGGGTTTTGGTCAGCCCCTCTAGCGCGTGTTTGCTGGAATTATACGCCCCGCGCCAGGGCATGACCGCAAAGCCAAGCACTGAGGAGCATTGCAATATTCGCCCCTGCCCCTGCCTGCGCATGACCGGAATCACCGCGCTGGCAAGATCATGCCAGCCAAAGACATTCGCCTCATAAATCTGGCGCAGCGCGTCTGTGGGCAGATCCTCCACCGCGCCGGGGATGGCATAGGCCCCGTTGTTAAAGAGCGCATCCAAACTGCCCCCGGTTTGCTCCAGCACCTCTGCCAGCCCGGATGTGATGGTTTCGGGGCGTTCATAATCGATCAGGGGGCTGGAAAACCCCTCAGCACTGAGCCGCGCGCAATCCTCAGATTTGCGGCAAGAGGCAAAGACATGCCAACCCTTCGCACGCAACCCATGGGCCACCTCATAGCCGATTCCCGACGAGCAGCCGGTGATCAGGATTGTTTTGCCTGTCTCTGTCATGGCCCCCGCGCGTTATTGCGGTGTGGTCAAGAGGAAATCAGCCATCCAGCCCTGCCCCGCATCGGTGTCCAGCAACACCCAGCCCGCGCCTGGATCTTCAAGAACATCAACGCGGTCGCCCTGCACCAATTGGCCGATCACATCATAATCCGTGCCGGGCCCGGCGCGCATATTCACCCGCGTGCCAATGACAAAGCGGTAATCGCCGGAAGCACTTTCCTCGCTTTGCGTGGTCTCTGCCGCTGCGGTCTCTTCCCCGGTGGTGATGGGCGGCGCAATGCGAATCCCCTGGTCCCCCTCCCCATCAAGCAGGCTGGGCAAGGTTGTGACCCGCACCGAACCGTCTGCATCATCGGTACGCGGGTGCAAAAGCGGCGAGCGCGGTGTTCGCACGGCGCGCTCCTGTTCAAGAACCTCCTGCGTCGAAGACAGATTGAGCGTGCCGCGCGTCACAGTATCCTCAGCCGGTTCGGCCTCTTGCGCAGGCGCAGACGGGCGGTTTTGCACAAATTCGGCCCCGCCACTCATTTCATAAAAAGCCCAAGCAATAAACGCAAAGCTAATAATAATATATCGTCCCATACCCTCTCCCTTGCCGGCAACTAAACTCTGCAAAGGCTCCCATATTTTTACCAGATACCGAGAAACTACTATAACGCGATTCTCCGCGAGAGACAGTGTTTTATTGCCAATTCGTTAATTCTCTGCCTCAGTTTGTGTCATTTATGTTCGGGCAATGTGAGGTTGAACGCCCCCCGTCTTGCGGCTAAGACCGCTTTATGTCTCAAGAGTTCGATGTGCCAAGCCCAGATCTAAACCCCTCCGAGCCGCTGCGCCGCGCGTTGGGAGAGCGCTATCTGACCTATGCGCTTAGCACGATCATGCACCGCGCTTTGCCAGATGCGCGCGATGGGCTGAAACCTGTGCATCGGCGAATCCTCTATGCGATGCACCGCCTAAAGCTGGCCTCAAACGGCAAATTCCTGAAATCCGCCAAGATTTCCGGCGATACGATGGGCGATTTTCACCCACATGGGGATGCGGCGATCTATGACGCTATGGCGCGGCTCGCCCAAGATTTTGCGGTGCGCTACCCGCTGGTGGATGGTCAGGGCAATTTCGGCAATATCGACGGGGATAACCCGGCCGCCTCGCGCTATACCGAGGCGCGTATGACCTTTGTGGCCGAGGCGCTGCTGAACGGGCTGGAAGAAAACGCCGTTGATTTTCGGGACAATTATGACGGGCGCTTGACCGAACCCGTTGTTCTGCCCGCCGAATTTCCCAACCTGCTTGCCAATGGGGCGGCGGGGATTGCCGTGGGCATGGCCACCAATATCCCGCCGCATAATATCGTCGAGCTGATCAACGCCTGTTTGCATCTCATCAAATCCCCCGATGCGCAGGATGACACCTTGCTGAAATACGTGCCGGGGCCAGATTTTCCGACCGGGGGCATTATCGTTGAGCCCCCTGAGAATATCGCGCAAGCCTACCGCACCGGCAAAGGCGGCTTTCGTCTGCGCTGCCGCTATGAGGTCGAAGATCTCGGGCGCGGGCAATGGCAGATCGTTGTCACTGAAATCCCTTATCAGGTGCAAAAATCCAAGCTGATCGAAAAGCTGGCCGAGGTGATCCAAACCAAAAAGGTGCCGATCTTAGGCGATGTGCGTGATGAGAGCGCCGATGATATCCGCCTGATCTTAGAGCCAAAATCCAAGAATGTTAGCCCGGATGTGCTGATGAACACGCTTTATCGGGTCTCTGATCTTGAGGTGCGCTTTAGCCTGAATATGAATGTGCTGATTGATGGGGTCACGCCCAAAGTGTGTTCAATGAAAGAGGTGCTGCGCGCCTTTCTCGATTTCCGCCAAGAGGTTTTGCAGCGCCGCTCGCGCCACCGGATGGAAAAGATCGACCACCGGCTTGAGGTGCTTGCAGGCTTTATCATCGCCTTTTTGAACCTTGATCGGGTGATCGACATTATCCGCTATGACGAGGATCCCAAGGCTGCTTTGTGCCGTGAAGATTGGTCAAAATCCCATAAGCGCGCTTTGGACGAAAAGGATTACGTGAGCCCTGCCAAAGGCGCCGGAGAGCTATCAGAGGTGCAGGCCGATGCGATTTTGAACATGCGCCTGCGCTCGCTGCGCCGCCTTGAAGAGCTGGAGCTGGTGCGTGAACGCGATAGCTTGCAAGAGGAACGCGCGGGGCTTGAGGCGATGCTGGCCGATCCGATGCTGCAATGGGAGCGTATCGCGAGTGAGCTGAAAGAGGCCAAAAAGAAATTCGGCAAGAATTATGCGGGCGGGGCGCGCCGTACCAGTTTTGCGGAGGCGGGGGCAGTTGAGGATGTGCCGCTTGAGGCGATGATCGAGCGCGAGCCCATCACTGTGGTCTGCTCGCAAATGGGCTGGGTGCGCGGGATGACGGGTCATATTGATCTGACGCGCGAGCTGAAATTCAAAGATGGGGACGGGCCGCGCTTTATCTTTCATGCGGAAACCACCGATAGGCTGCTCGTCTTTGCCTCCAATGGGCGCTTTTACACGATTAGCGCGGCGAATCTGCCCGGCGGGCGCGGCATGGGCGAGCCGCTGCGCCTGATGGTTGATCTGCCCAATGAGGCGGAAATCATTGATATTTTCCCCCATGATCCCGCGCGCAAATTGCTGGTAGCCTCTGATGCGGGCGATGGGTTCATGGTGGCTGAAAAAGACATCATCGCGCAGACGCGCTCTGGCAAGCAGGTGCTGAATGTCAAAGACGGGGCGCGCGCCCTGATCTGCATTCCGGTGACGGGCGATCACGCGGCGGTGGTGTCGCAAAATGGCAAACTCTTGGTCTTTCCCATTTCCGAGCTGCCCGAGCTGGGACGCGGCAAAGGGGTGCGGCTGCAAAAATACAACCAAGCGCGCGGTCGCCAGGGCGCGCTTGAATTGGATGGCGGGCTGTCAGATATCACGACCTTCAACTGGGAAGAGGGCCTCAGCTGGCAAATGGGCGGCGGCAAAACCCGCACCCAAAGCGATATGTCAGACTGGCTCGGAAAACGCGCAGGAATGGGCAAACGCCCCCCTTATGGCTTCCCGAAAACGTATAAATTTACATGAGCAGGCAGCACAAAACGCCCCGCATGGGCCAATCCCACCGGAGTTGCACATATATAAAGGAAGATTAGCATTCGGACAGGGAACGGGCCCGTCAGACATCGATGATCACCGCGTGTCAATAGCGGAGAAACAGCGTTTGCTCATCATTTCCTATCCGCGCCATCGTGACGAAAGAGATCTTAGTAGGACCCCACAAACGTCCCGTGCTCCAGCCACATTGACAGCGCGCGTCTTAGAAGCTTCGTGGGAGGGGTTCTACGCGGGATAGGTTAAGATTGCGTGGCTGCACCGTGCGCTGCACTGCCCAACGCGCCCGAAACCCACCCCAGCAAAGTGGGGGTTTTGCACCCCCACACCCCCGCAAGGTATTTACTGGCCAAATAAAGGGGGCGGGATTGAGGGGGCTGCGACGTGACAAGTCATTGATATAATCTTGCCGTCTTAAAACATCGCTGTCCAAGTTATTTCATTACACATCAAGAAAGCGGCTCCGCCTCAAGCCACACGCCGCCTTCGGGGCGCAAAGTCAGGATCATCACGGGATCGGGATCACGCCCGGCAACCGGGGTGAATTTGAAACGGCTCAGCAAAGTTGCCAGGATAATCACCGCCTCTTGCAGCGCAAAAGCCATGCCGATGCAGATGCGCGGCCCATCGCCAAAGGGCAGATAGGCGTAGCGATCCGGCTTGCTTTGCATGAACCGCTCGGGGCGAAAGGCGTCGGGATCGTCCCAAAGCACATGATTGCGTTGCAGCGCGTAGATCGGGATCATCACCGTATCACCGGGCAAGATCTCGCGCCCGCAGAGTTTATCCCGCGCCTGGGCGGTGCGTGAAATAATCCCCGCGGGCGGGTAGAGCCGCAGGGCCTCATCAATGATTGCACGAATAAAGGGCAGCTTGGCCACATCCTCGCCGGTGGCAGCGCGCCCTTGCAGGGCCGATTGCGCCTCTGCCCGCGCGCGCGCCTGCACCTCCTGATCAAAGCCCATCAAATACATCGACCAGGCCAAGGTCAAAGCGGTGGTCTCATGCCCAGCCACAATGAAGGTGAGCAGATTATCCCGCAGCTCGCTTGTGTTCATGCTGCGCCCGGACTTGGGATCTTCCCCGGCCAGCAGCAAATCCAGCAAATCGGGGATACCCTCATGCCCCCGGCCCGCGCGCGCCTCGATCGCTTTATCGGCCAGCGATTTCATCTCTTTAAGCGCTTGGCCCGACATAATCCGCCCCGGACGCGGCACCCAGTCGGGCAGGCCCAAAACATCAAAAAGCGAGACCTTACCCGCCTCAGCGATATAGTGATCAATGGCCCGGTGCACCCCGTCGCGATCAAAGGTATCCCCGCCCGAAAAGGTCACATCAGCAATCACATCAAAGGTGGTTGTGACCATCTCATCCAGCAGATCCACCGCGCGTGGCCCGGCCTCTGTGATCCGCTGAGCGGCGCGCTCTGCCGCGGCACTCATGATCGGTGCAAGGTTCATCATATTGCGATGGGTAAAGACCGGGGCCGCCGTGCGCCGCTGCCAGCGCCAATGCGCGCCCTCAGCAATGAACATGCTATCCCCAATGGCGGGCTTGAGCAGGTTTTTCGTCACCAGAGATTTGGGATAATCCTCGAGCCGCTCCAGCAGCATATGCCGGATTGCACCGGGATCCATCACCATATGCCAGCGCCGCCCCGTCTTACCCGACACCATCGGCTGGCGCGTGGCGATTTCGGGGATGATCGACAGCACATTGCGCCGCGCCGCACGCAGACTGCGCAAAATCCCCCAAGGCTCAGTGACCAAGGGAACCCGAACCGGCACGTTCTCAATAAGGTGATCTTTCATCGCCGCCTCCTATTGCCCTATAGATAGGCGCGCCGCAGCAAAGGACAAATGATTGCGCGCGCGCGCTCTTTGCGTTAGCTCAAGGTAACCTATTGAAAGGAAGCGACATGCGTTTTTTCTGGCCTCTGCTCATGGTACTTTTTGCCGCGGCTTGTAGTCATTCGGGCGCGGATCTCGACCAAGAGCCCGTGCCTTTGGGGAATTTCCGCCTGGGTCATAACATCGTGGTTGCGCCCAATCTGCGCAAAGAGGCGTTGGGGCGCGAGGTCGAAAAAGACCAAGTGATCACGGCCATGGAAGAGGCGATAGAGGCCCGGTTTGGCCGTTATGAGGGTGACGCCTATTACCATTTCGGCATCAATGTTGAACAATATTTCCTCGCGCCGCGCGGGGTGCCGGTGGTCGGCTCGCCCAAATCCATCATGGGCTTTGTGATGTTTGTGAAAGAGGATGCGACGGGCGAGAATCTGGCCGAAAAGGTCAAGCACTTCATCGTCTTTGAAAGTTTTTCTGAAAACACGGTTGTTGGCTCGGGCTGGACGCAAAGCGCGCAAAAGCAGCTGGACAGCCTCGCTCAAAGCGCCGCCAAGGAAATTGAGCTCTATTTGGTGAAAAATCACAAAGAAAATGGATGGTTTGGGCCACAGGCGGCAACTGAATAGAAATGGGTCAAGGCAGCGCTTGATTTCCGTGCGTAATCGCAATAATAGCCGCGCTCAGAGAATCCGGGCTCAAGGTGGGCCCCGCAACAGAAGGCGCCGCAGCACATGGCAAAGGAAAAGTTTGAACGCACGAAGCCGCACGTAAATATTGGCACGATTGGTCACGTTGACCATGGCAAGACGACGCTGACGGCGGCGATTACGAAATATTTTGGCGACTTCAAGGCGTATGATCAGATTGACGGCGCGCCCGAGGAGAAGGCGCGCGGGATCACGATCTCGACCGCTCACGTTGAATATGAGACCGAAAACCGCCACTACGCCCACGTCGATTGCCCCGGCCACGCGGATTATGTGAAAAACATGATCACCGGTGCGGCGCAGATGGACGGCGCGATTTTGGTGGTGAATGCGGCGGATGGCCCTATGCCTCAGACCCGCGAGCACATCCTTTTGGGCCGTCAGGTTGGCATCCCAAAGATGGTCGTGTTCATGAACAAAGTGGACCAAGTGGACGATGAAGAGCTGCTTGAGCTGGTCGAAATGGAGATCCGCGAGCTGCTCGAATCTTACGAATATCCAGGCGATGACATTCCGATTGTGGCCGGATCTGCTTTGGCGGCGATGGAAGGCAATAATCCTGAGATCGGTGAAGAGAAAATTAAGGAACTTATGGCAGCTGTTGATGACTATATCGACACACCAGAGCGCGCCGTGGACCAGCCGTTCTTGATGCCGATTGAAGACGTGTTCTCTATCTCTGGTCGCGGCACCGTTGTGACCGGCCGGGTTGAGCGCGGCGTGATCAATGTAGGTGACGAGATCGAAATCGTGGGTATCCGCGATACATCCAAAACCACCTGCACGGGCGTTGAAATGTTCCGCAAGCTGCTGGATCGCGGCGAGGCGGGCGACAATATCGGTGCGCTGCTGCGCGGCGTGGATCGTGACGGGGTTGAGCGCGGCCAGGTTCTGTGTAAGCCGGGCTCCGTGACGCCGCACACCAAATTCGAAGCTGAGGCCTATATCCTCACCAAAGAAGAAGGCGGCCGCCACACCCCATTCTTCGCGAATTACCGCCCGCAATTCTACTTCCGCACCACGGATGTGACCGGCACCGTGACCCTGAAAGAGGGCACAGAAATGGTGATGCCTGGGGATAATGTCGGCTTCACAGTCGAACTCATCGCCCCCATCGCCATGGAAGACGGCCTGCGCTTCGCCATCCGCGAAGGCGGCAGAACAGTCGGCGCCGGCGTCGTCGCGAAGATTGTGGAGTAAGCTCCTTTAGAAACCGATTTGAAAAGGCTGCGCTACGCGTGGCCTTTTTCTTTTGCGACGATATAGCCAAAGCGTTTTGTTTTGATCTAATTTTTAGCGCCCGCTTTGGCTATAAGTCTTTGATTTATCGCGCATGCGGGCGTTAAAACCGCGTATCACTTTTAACTGCCTGCGCTATACGCCATCAAAGCACCTACAGGGCGCTTCGACGTGCTTTCGCTCCACCGCGGCGCGCGGGGCGGGGTAGGGTCAGGTCGAGCGCGCGAAAAGGCGTTTCGGTGGATTGAAGAAGAAGCTCACAAAACACCGCGACCGCCGGGGAAGTTTGCGCAAAAGGATGGGCCAGTTCATAAGCACGATGCGCCTCCAAAGGATAGCTTGCCCCTCCTGGCAACGCGCCCAGCCATTGTGTATAGCCCAAATGCCCCATACGCCGCGCCACATTGTCCGGCACATAGCCAACATCCAGCTGCGAAATCGTGCGCTCAAGCAGCATAGCGCCCTCCAAGCTCAATGCCCCGAGCCTCCAGTTCGTAATGGCAATGTAAGTCAGCGGCTTGCGCGCCCAGCATAATATACCTCCCTCCGAGGCACCCCGCCCGGATCAGTTCATGATTGTAGCGCTCAAATGCGCGGTGATGGCAGGTCTCCTGACTTGCGGGTCACAGCTATCCCGAACCTTCCCAAGCCGCTGAGTTCAGCAGGCCCAGTGGTCTTTATCGGGGTCGCTCACCGCTTACAGTTGCGGGGGTAGTCGTGGACTTGACTATGCGCCGCACCACGTTCCCATTTCATCTCGCGGGCCAAATGCCGTTGAGAACCATCACAGTTAGCCTGAGGGTTTTACCCCCAATAGTCAAGCCGCACCGCCAAAATATTCAACTTTTGCGAGAATTTGCCGAGATTCCTGTGTCAAGGTTTGAATCGCAGCCCCTTGGCTTGGCTGGCACAAGACTGTAAGGCTGCATTCAAACCCATTTTCTTGCGCCAAATCTCTTGAGGTGACCTACAATGAGTGACACGGATAGTTTTATTGATGAGGTGACCGAAGAGGTTCAGCGCGACAAGCTTTATGGCTATCTGCGCCGCTATGGTTGGATCGGGGTGGTGCTGGTCATCGCGATTGTGGGCGGCGCAAGCTATTATGAATATCGCAAAGCGCAAGCTATCGCCTCGGCTCAGGCTTTTGGGGATGCGCTCCATAGCGCCGTGCAAGACCCCAATGCGGCAGAGCGCCTGGCCCGCCTGACCCAGATCGAGAGCCAAGCAGGCGCGCAAAAGGCAATCACCGATATGATGACTGCATCGGCTTTGCTGGAAAATGATCAGCTTGAAGAGGCGGCGGCGCGGCTCGATGCGGTGGTTGAAAACGCCGATATTGAACAGATCTACAAAGACATCGCCATGTTTAAGGCCGCGCTCTTGCGCCGGGGCCAGCTGGGTGGGGATGCGCGGCGCGCCGAATTTGAGCCCTTCACCGACCCAGGCCATCCGATGCGCGTGCTGGCAGAAGAACAGCTTGCCCTGATCGAGATTGATGAAGGCAACATTGAGGCGGCGATTGAGCGCTTTCAAAGTATTTTGCTGGATGCAGAGACAACAGCGGGCTTGCAGCGGCGGGCTGAACAGGCCATCGTCGCTTTGGGCGGCGAACCGCAAACGGTGCAGTTATCGCCAGAGCTGGACGCCAGTGTAGAGAATTAAATGGGTCGATATTTCGGAGAGCTCGCCATGAGGACAGCAGCAAACACAACGCTCAGCCTAGCGCTTGGGGCGACCTTGGTGCTTAGCGCCTGCAGCAGTGATCGCAAGAGTGAGGTTCTGATTGGGGCGCGGGTCGGGCTGTATGATGTGCTGCAAGACCAAACCCAGCCCGAGACGCCCGAGCTAGAAAAGACCGAGATTGCGCTGCCCGCAGCCCAAAGCAATACAAGCTGGGCCCAGCCCTGGGGCAGCCCAAACGCACGCATTGCCCATCCCGCTTTGCCTGAGGCCCTTGGGCTGGCGTGGAGCACGGATATCGGCGCGGGCAATAGCCGCAAGCAAAGGCTCAGCGCCGCGCCCGTGGTCAGCAATGATGCGATCTTTACCCTTGATTCGGCAGCCACCGTAAGCGCCGTGTCCAAATCCGGCACCTTGCTATGGTCGCGCAGCATCAACCCGGCCAGCGACAAAGCGGATGAGGCCTCAACCGGCGCGCTCTCTTATGCGGGCGGGCGGCTTTATGTGGTCTCCAATTTCGGGCGCGTGATCACGCTGGATGCCGCCACCGGCGAGGAAATCTGGACCCAAGACCTGGACGCCACCAGCTCTGCCGCGCCGACCTATAATGACGGCCTGCTCTATGTGATTGGCGGCGATGACACGGCCTGGGCTTTGGATGCGCAAACGGGGCGGATTCGCTGGCAAATCGGCACAAGCAGCTCTGTGGCCAATGTCATGGGCGCGCCCTCACCCGCAGTGTCTCAGGATCTAGCCATCTTTGCCTTTGGTAATGGCGATGTGCAGGCGGTCTTCCGTCGGGGTGGTCTGCGCCGCTGGAACACAACAGTGGTGGGCGAGCGCGCCGGTTACGCGCTTTCCACGATTGGGGATATCACAGCGCCGCCCGTCATCGACCAGGGCCGCATCTATGTGGGCAACCAATCGGGACGCACCGCCGCGCTTGATCTGCATAGCGGAGAGCGGCTCTGGACCGCAAAGACCGGCGCATCCGGTGCCATTTGGCCTGCCGGGGGTAGCCTGTTCTTTGTCAGCGACCAAAACGAGCTGAAACGCCTGTCCGCCCGAAGCGGGGCCGAGATTTGGAGCGTCGATCTGCCCAAATTCACCACCACCCGCCGCCCGCGCAAGCGCCTGTCAATGCATGCCCATTACGGCCCACTGATCGCAGGGGGACGGGTGATCATCGCCTCCTCGGACGGAATGCTGCGCCAGTTTGATATTGAAAGCGGAGCCGAGCTGGCATCGCTGGACATCCCCGGCGGCGCAGCCACCCCAATGGCCGTGGCAGATGGCACACTTTACCTGGTGAATGACAAGGGCCAATTGCTCGCCTTTAGGTGATCTTTCGCCCGCCAGAGAGGTTTCCCGATGGTTACAATGATACGGCTAATCGTCCTATTTCTGGTCTTTTCAACAGGTGCATATGCGGCCACATTTGATTGCACATTAGATGCAAGATGTACTGATACCGACCAATGTACAGAAGTTGAGCACCACCTCTCCTTCACCATCCGCGATAGCGTGCCCAAAGGGGAAGGTGATCACACCCCCTTCAACTCAAGACCGGAGCCCGTAAGAATAGAAAGGGCGGGGGAGAAAAGTCACGCACTCCCAATAGGATCCGCCTCAGATCCTGTTTTCGGCTTTTCGGGGCACCCGCGCCTTCATAGGATATTGCTTGATCCCGACGCCGGTGCAGGCCCTTGGTACCGCTATTATTTCACAGTTTCAAATGGCAGAGCGCGGTATACGATCTTTTTCCACGAAACAAGCCTGTATTATTTGGGAACATGCACGCGGCGCTAACGCCCGTCCCACATTGAATTGCGCAGCCTTGATCAAGGGCTTTCACTGGGCCCAAAAATCCGCTAGGGGCAGGGTCTTATTTCGGATAGAGAGGGGCACATGTCCTTTACCCTTGCCATTGTCGGCCGCCCCAATGTGGGAAAATCCACCCTGTTCAACCGTTTGGTGGGCAAGCGGCTTGCTTTGGTCGATGATCAACCCGGCGTGACCCGCGATCTACGTGAGGGCGAGGCACGGCTGGGCGATCTGCGATTTACCGTCGTGGATACGGCGGGCCTAGAAGATGTCACCGATGACAGTTTGCAAGGTCGCATGCGCCGCCTGACTGAGCGCGCCGTGGATATGGCCGATATCTGCCTGTTCATGATTGATGCCCGCGATGGGGTGACCACCACCGACCGTGTCTTTGCTGATATTCTGCGTAAGAAAAGCGCCCGCGTGCTGCTGGCCGCCAATAAGGCCGAGGGGCAGGCAGGCTCTTCCGGGGTGCTTGAGGCTTATACGCTGGGCCTTGACGAGCCCATCCCGCTCTCTGCCGAGCATGGTGAGGGCCTGCCAGAGCTTTATGCCGCCCTGCAACCCTTTGCCGATGAGATGAAGGCCCTGGCCGCAACCGAGGCCCCTGAGACGGATGTGAGCGTGCAAGAGGAAGAAGGCGGGGATATTCCCATGCCCACGGCGCAAAAACCGCTACAAATCGCGGTGGTTGGGCGGCCCAATGCGGGCAAATCCACGCTGATCAATAAGATCTTGGGCGAGGACCGTCTGCTCACCGGCCCCGAGGCGGGCATCACCCGCGATGCGATTTCGCTGAAAACCACCTGGAATGACACGCCGGTTCGGCTGTTCGATACGGCTGGCATGCGCAAAAAGGCAAAGGTGCAGGAAAAGCTGGAAAAGCTCTCGGTGTCAGACGGGTTGCGCGCGGTGAAATTTGCTGAGGTCGTGGTGGTTCTGCTTGATGCGGCGATCCCGTTTGAACAGCAAGATCTGCGCATCGCCGATCTGGCCGAGCGCGAGGGCCGCGCGGTGGTGATCGCTGTGAATAAATGGGATATCGAGGACGAGAAACAAGCCAAGCTCGCCGGGCTGAAAGAGGCGTTTGGGCGGCTTTTGCCACAGCTGCGCGGCGCGCCTTTGATCACAGTTTCGGCGCGCACGGGCCGCGGGCTCGATCGTCTGCATGATGCGATTATGCGCGTATACCGCACCTGGAACACCCGCGTGCCCACAGCGGCGCTGAACCGCTGGCTGGGCGAGATGGTCGAAGCGCACCCGCCCCCTGCCCCGCAAGGACGCCGGATTAAGCTGCGCTATATGACCCAAGCCAAAACCCGCCCGCCGGGCTTTGTGGTCATGTGCTCACACCCCGACAAGATCCCCGCCAGCTACACGCGCTATCTGGTGAACGGGCTACGCGATGATTTCGACATGCCCGGAACCCCCATCCGCCTGTTCATGCGCGGCCAAGGCCAAGATAACCCCTATAAGGGCCGCCGCGAAAAGAACGCAGGCGCGCTGGCGAAGCATTTGGGGAAGAAGCGGGGGTAGGGTAGTTTTACGCGAGGCAAAGGGAAAACACGTTAGTTTGATACGCGCTGCCGTCTGTCCGTCTAACGGCTCAAGATCCACGTCGTGCGCATAAACCACATATTGTTCATATTTTATAAACTTATATTGCCGAGCATCACACTACTGCTATTGTTTGACAGTGAAAGGAGGTAACGAGTTATGTCATTCAACCCGCGCAAAGCTGCACAGACAATCGCTTTTTTCATTATGGAAGAAGGCCATCCTATCAACATACTTAAAGCAATTAAGCTTGTGTATCTTGCGGATCGTGAAAGTGTACGTGTTCGAGGCTATCCAATCCAGAACGAAGCGCGTGTGTCTATGCCACACGGCCCGGTGAACAGTGTCACACTTGATTGGGTGAACGGTTCATACCGTGACAATGGCGAATGGTCATCTTTTTTGAGCGACCGGTCAAACAACCGTGTCGGTTTAAGTGTCGCAACTGTGACAACAGAGGCTCTCGACGAACTGTCTTCCCGGGAAATCGAAATCCTAAAGCGTGTGTGGAATGACTTTGGGCACATGGGAGGGTTTGACTTGGCTGATTGGACCCATGACCCAAACAATGTACCTGAATGGGAGAACCCAAGCGGGTCTTCTGTGGCTATTCCCCTTGAACGCATTATGAGTGCTGTGGGTCTGGATCAGCCCATCGAGCGTGCGCGCGAACAAGAAAGCCTGAACAAAGCATATAACATTTTGGACTCACTGTAGAAGTGTTCTATCGCAAAGGTACCATGCTCGTCCCTTCTGGGCCAACGGATCACCTCTTCATCGTGTGCAATGACACCTGCGAGCTAGGTCTCAATCTTCTGGTGAACATCAGTTCTGTTTTTGAGCGGTGCGACAAAACGTGCATTTTGGATGTGGGCGATCATCCATTTGTCAAACGTCCGTCTTTTGTCTTTTACGCTCGTGCAGGCATATACCGAGCTACAGCGCTGCGTCATGGTTTTGAAAGCGGCAAGATCAGGCCCAAAGATGATTTGTCGGAGCAGGTGTTCATACGGGTGGCAAATGGGATCACTGTCTCACCTGACACGCCTCAAAACGTAGTTCGTTACTACACCCAACTATAAGTACACAGGCATAACCTCTGCTGCATTAGAGATTTCCTGGACATCAAATCAACGGACCGTCCACCCTGTTTTTCGACATCTATTTTTTGGACAAAGCTAAGCTTGGTGCCCATTGCGAAGAAAAAAACTAAAGAGCGCCGAACTAACCCCGAAGGTTGGTGCACCCTGCATATTAACCGATCTTCTTTGTGACAGACTTGGTTCAGCCGATCAGCACCCCATCCGCCGAGATCCCGGTTTTGCCGCCCATATAGCCGTGCAGGGCCTTTGGCAGTGTGACCGAGCCATCCGCGTTCTGCCCGTTTTCCAGCACTGCGATCAGGCAGCGGCCTACGGCGAGGCCGGAGCCGTTGAGCGTGTGCACGAATTCCGGCTTGCCCCCTTCGCTGGGTTTGAAGCGGGCGTTCATGCGGCGGGCTTGGAAATCGCCGCAGACTGAGACAGAGCTGATCTCGCGATAGGCGTTTTGGCCGGGCAACCAGACCTCGATATCATGGGTTTTGCGCGCGCCAAAGCCCATATCTCCGGTGCACAGAATCACCGTCCGATAGGGCAGCTCTAGCCGTTCCAGCACAGTTTCGGCGCATTTGGTCATGCGGTCATGCTCGTCCAGCGATTTATCTGGATGAGTGATCGAGACCATTTCGACCTTTTCAAACTGGTGTTGGCGCAGCATGCCTGTGGTATCGCGCCCTGCCGAGCCCGCCTCGGAGCGGAAGCAATTGGTGTGGGCCGTCATGCGAATGGGCAGCGCCGACTCGTCGAGCACCTCGCCCGCAGCGGTATTGGTCAGCGTCACCTCAGAGGTCGGAATCAGCCACCAGCCATTGGTGGTTTGATAGCTATCCTCGGCAAATTTGGGCAGCTGATTGGTGCCATACATCGCCTCATCGCGCACCAGAACCGGGGTGATCGTCTCGGTCAGCCCATGCTCATTCACGTGCAAATCCAGCATAAACTGCGCCAGCGCCCGGTGCAGCCGCGCCACCGCGCCGCGCATCAGCACAAAGCGGCTGCCCGACAATTTCGCAGCAGTTTCAAAATCCATACCGGTTTGCACGGCGGCCAGTTCGTAATGCTCTTTGGGTTCAAACTCAAAGCCGCGCGGCGTGCCCCAGCGGCGGATTTCGACATTATCCTCTTCATCGGCGCCTTGGGGCACCTCGTCCAGGGCTAGGTTCGGGATGCCCATCAACGCATCGCGCAGCTGGGTATCAAGCTTTTTGGCCTCAGTTTGCATCTGCGCGATCTCGGCCTTTTTCTCGCCCACAAGGGCGCGCAGACGCTGGAATTCATCCTCATCCCCGGCTGCTTTGGCTGCCCCTACGGATTTCGCGGCCTTATTCGCCTCGGCCTGCGCGGTCTCTGCGGCGAGGATCTTGGCCCGGCGCGCCTCATCCAGAGCCAAGAGCGAAGCGGACACAGGCTCAGCCCCCTGACGCGACAGGGCCGCATCAAACGCATCCGGGTTTTCGCGGATCATTTTGATATCATGCATCGCCTATTCTCCTTGGCTCGTGACAATAATGTAGCCCCTATAGAGCCAAGGACCAAACAGTTCCAGATGCCTTCGCGTCCCAACCCATGATAGAGTTGGCAGACGCAAAGCATGGTTAGGCCTTAGAGCGCCGACGCATCAGCAGGGCAAGACCGCCCAAAAGCAGCGCGCCCGATGCTGGCAGGGGTACAGGGGCAATCGTGCCGCGCAGCTCACCAAAGGGGAAACCAGGAACGGGGCCACTGGTGCTGAGGAAGATGTCATTGCTTGTGTGAACCAGAACGAAAGCGGTGCCCGATGTCAGCGCGCTTACGATGTTGTCATCGCCCGGATGAAAGTTCGGTACGTCTGCAACTGCGCCCTGATCTGCTTGCAAAATCGACAAATCCGAACGTGCAAGGGTGAAACCGCTCAGTGTCTCTGTAAACTCGCTATCCGTGGCGCCAAGCGTCAGGTCAACCATCACGGGCCCGAAATTACCCGCAACGCCATTACCGGGGCGGTGCAGGTGAATAGAGGTCGAGTTCGGCCCAAATCCAAAAAGCTGTTCTCGTGTGATCCCTTCCACGGAGAGGGTGAAATCAAGCGTGTTGGTCACATCATCAAGTGTTGCATAGAAGCTGCCCGTTGCTGTTGTGGGCACCACGCCGAGCGGGTCGGTTACGACGGCTGGATCTGATCCGTTTTGGTTTGACGCGCTCAAATCTCCGGCTAAATCGAACGTCGCGGCGACGCTCATGCTCGCGCTAAGTGCAAAGGCAGCCGCTGTTACTGCGGCGCTAAATATAGATTTCATTGAAGTCCTCCATGGCATCTCTGTCTCAAACATTGATCGAGCGTGCTGTTACCCAGCGCTTGCGCTCTGCCATTTTGGTTAAATCAAATTAACCTATCTGCATATAACCATACGAAAATGTGATCGCGATGTCAGGCGAAAGACCGCCACCGGCCGGGTGCTAAAGCGCGGTCCAACCCCCATCAACCGAGATCGTCGTGCCGGTGATCTGCGCCGCCGCATCCGAGCATAGGAATGTTGCCGTGCCACCCAGCTGCGCAACCGTTGCAAACTCTTTGGAGGGCTGTCGGGTCAGCATGATCTCACGGATGGCTGTCTCTCGGTCCATGTCATATTGCGCCATTGTGTCGGGGATCTGCGCTTCGACCAGGGGGGTGAGCACATATCCAGGGCAAATCGCGTTGCAGGTGATGGGCTCTTGCGCGGTCTCCAGCGCTGTGACTTTGGTCAGCCCCACCACCCCATGTTTGGCAGCGACATAAGCGGATTTATAGGGCGAGGCGGTCAGCCCATGGGCCGAAGCGATATTGATCACCCGCCCCCAGCCCTTGGCACGCATCCCTGGCAATGCCGCAGCGGTGGTGTGAAAGGCCGAGTTCATGTTGATGGCAATAATCGCATCCCATTTCTCGGTCGGAAAATCCTCTAGCGTACAGACATACTGAATACCGGCATTATTCACCAATATGTCACAGCCCTGCGCAACCAGGGCGCGGCACTCATCAGCTTTGGACATGTCAGCCTGCTTATAGACCGCCTGCACCCCGGTTTCCTTGGCAATCTCAGAGGCAAGCGCGTGATCTTCGGCGCGGTTCGTAAAGGAATTCAGAACCACATCCGCCCCGGCCCGCGCCAGCTCCCAAGCGACGCCAAGCCCGATGCCTGAATTTGACCCCGTAACAATAGCGGTTTTCCCGGCAAGGGAGATTTCATAAGGCATGGCTCTGCTCCGTCTATGCTGATGCTGCACATGCATCCTACACGACGAGAGTGCAAAGGAAACCGACGAGATACGCGTTGACGGCGAAAATCTGGGGCGTAGCGAGCGCGCCAAGGCTGTGAAACTGGTTTAACCCGAAGCGGCGATCAAACTGGATTTCTTCCCAACAGTATAATCACGCCGACGTTCAGCTTATGAGGGCTGCGATTAGGCACAGAATGATGATCACATTCACGATGATGAAGGTCCAGGTGACCCATTTGCGAATCTCGAACTGATTGCGGCGCGTGAAAGCGAGCGAGGCCCCGGCGGCGGTGAGGACCAGCGCAACGATCTGTGTGATCATCCCGCCGCTTCCCATGACCAGCAAACAGCCCAGCAATAGATAGACCAAGCCAACCGGGACCAATCGCCAAGTGTCGCGGCGGCGGCCATCCATCATCCATTCGCTTGCGTGCCAGAGGCCGGTGAAGACGAGAAGCCCGCCTGCAATTCCTGCATACATGTGTTTTCTCCTCAGTTTGCCGGGCGGGGCACAGTGTGGATGGTCGCAAGGATATTGGCTTTCATCTTAGCGCTCCTCATACGAAATCTATGTGTTTGTTGAATGGCATCTCGCGGATGCGCTGGCCGGTTGCGGCAAAGATTGCATTGCCAAGTGCCGGAGCGGAAGGCGGGATTGGCGGCTCCCCCAGGCCCCGGATCTTGGGGCTGTTTTGCAGCGCGCGGAATGTGATCGGCGGGCATTGCCACATCCGCATCCCTTCATGGTCGTAGTAATTGGCTTGCTCTGCCATACCGTCCGCATAGGTGATTTCGCAATTGATCGCGTGACCAAGCCCAAAGACGATGCCGCCCTGCGCGAGGTTTTCAAGGTTGACCGGATCAATGACTTGGCCCACATCCGCTGCGAGCCAGACATGATCGAGCTTGATGCCCGCCTCCGTGTTTGTCACTTCGACCACAGCCACGGTCGCCACGCCAAAGGAAAAGCCATAGGCCACGCCGCGCCCGCGGTTTTCGCCGATCTTGGGCCCGTTCCAGCTGCACATCTCGCCAACCGCTTCTAGAACCTTGACAGAGACCTCATGCCCCATCAAGCGGATGCGTTCTTGCAGAGGGTCGGCCCCGGCGGCATGGATCGCCTCATCCAGCAAGGTTTCATAGATGAACACATTCGGCCCCGCGCCCACCGCGCGCCACGAGGACACCGGCGCCAGTTCCTCGGTCACATAGGAGCGCACCCGCAGATTGGGCAGGTTGAAGTTTGGCGCATCCCAAGCCCCTTCATGCAGTTGGGTATCCGGGCCAGGCATGCTCATGCCCATCCGCCCCATTTGGCTACGCAGCACCGATTGCCCGGCGATTTGCACATCCAGTGAGGTGATTTGACCATCCTTATGCTTAGCCACGCCGCGCCCCATGGTGATATGACGGGGGAAGTCATGGGCAAAATCCTCTTCGCGAGAATAGGTCATTTGCACAGGCGTGCCGCGCATCTGATTGGCGATCTCGGCGGTTTGCTTGACAAAGTCGAATTCGAGCCGGTGACCGAAGCTGCCGCCGATAAAGTGATTGTGCAGATGCACATTTTCGACGTCGTGCCCTGTGATGTCAGCGATGATTTGTTCCAGCATGGTTTGAACCTGATGCCCGGTCCAGATATCGACCCGCTCATCTGTGACCAGCATTGTGGCATTGAGCGGCTCAAGCGGTGCGTGCGCGATATAGGGCGAGCGGTATTCACCACTAACCTCTTCGCCCTCGGCCGCTTCGACATCGCCCTCAACGCGCGCCTCGGCGTTCAGGTGATCCTCAGTGAAGATGCCCGCGAGATGTTCCCAATGCTCGGCCTGCTCCGCAGGATAGGGCGCTGCGCCCCAGTCAAATTCTATGGCGTTCGCCGCTTGGATCGCATTCCAGGTATTGTCCGCCACAACAGCGACGCCGCCGGTAATCTCAAGGATTTTCTGAACACCCGGCATGCCCTTGGCGGCTGACGCATCATAAGAGTTCATCACCCCGCCCTGACGGGGGTTCACCTTGACCGTGGCATGCAGCATGCCCTTAGTGCGAAAGTCGATGCCATAGGTCAGCGTGCCCGTGGATTTTTCGACCATATCGAGCCGTGGCATCGGTTTGCCCAAAAGCCGCCAATCTTTGGGATCGCGCAAGGCTACATCTGTCACGGGGGCAATAGTGGCCGCAACACCGGCCAGCTTGGTATAGGCCAGCTCTGTGCCATCTGGCAGGATCACCGCACCGCGCGCGGTTTTCAGCTGCTCCACCGGCACACCGCTTTGCTGCGATGCCGCCTGTTTCAACGTCTCGCGCGCCACGGCACCGGCTTTGCGCAGCTTGTCATAGCTGTCAGGAATAGCAGAAGATCCGCCCGTCGCCATCATGGGCATGGCAAGTTTCACCACACCGCCCAAGATGCCGCGCATCCGCTCAGCGGTTGGGCTCGTGTCATACAATGGATAGCCGGCCATAGCGTCGGTTATTGCGGTATTGTAATAGGCTTTATCAGGCATGCCAAAGCTGACCTCGACCTGATCAAGCTCGATATCGAGCTCTTCGCAGATAAGCGCGGCCTGGGCGGAGAAAACACCCTGGCCCTTATCCGCATGAGGCGCGATGAGCTGGACTTTCTGACTGTCCACGATCACCCAAGGGTTAAAGCTGGCGGAGCCTTCGGGCAGCTCGTCAAGATTGGGATTTTCAAAGGGCTTGCGCGCGGCATAGACGCCAAAGGCGACACCACCGGCGATTGCCGCTGAACCGATCAAGAAAGAGCGACGGGCGATTTTACCAATGCTTGCCATGGATCACGCCTCCTGCAGTTTTTTAGCGGCGGCATGAACCGCGGCGCGAATACGCGGATAGGTGCCGCAGCGGCACAGATTGCCTGACATGGCGACGTCGATATCGTCATCCGATGGCTCGGGGTTCATGTCCAAAAGCGCCGCCGCCTGCATGATCTGCCCGCTCTGACAATAGCCGCATTGTGCCACCTGATGCTCGATCCAGGCCGCTTGCACCGCGTGCAGGCTTTCGGGCTGACCCAGACCTTCGATGGTGGTCACCTCACCTTCCAAATCGCCCACAGCCAGCTGACAGGAGCGCACAGCCATGCCATCCACATGCACAGTACAAGCGCCACATTGCGCCACCCCGCAACCATATTTGGGGCCGGTGATATTCAACATGTCCCGAAGCACCCACAAAAGCGGCATGTCGGGCTGGACATCCACCTCGTGCTCGGTTCCATTCACAATCAGTTGCATAGGTAGCTGCCTCCGTGCTCGATTCAGCTTTAGGTATAGTGAAGTATCTAGGGCGCGGATACTGGCAAATCACGCCAAAACGATTGAGAATGATGCCAGAGTGAATTGACCCTCTAGCGCGAAAGCCGCTTCATCGGGCATATAATCCGCAAAGCAAGCGCCGGAGCAGGACTATGGCAACGCGATACCCCCTTGGCAACAATATGAAACAGATGGGCACTTTGCTCGGCATCTCGCCCGAACGTGTCCTGCGCCGTGCGGGCCTTTCGGCCAGTCTCGTGGATGACAATCTCTCGGTCAGCGCAGAGATGTTCTTTCGCATCTGGGACGCCATGTATGCAGAGGCTGACCGCCCCGAAGTGATTATGGAGCTTGCCATGAGCTATGCCCATGGGCCGTTCCTGCCGCCGATATTCGCGTTTTCATCCGCTGACACGCTTGCCTTGGGTCTTGGACGCCTGGCGGATTTCAAACCCTTGATCGGACCTGTTATACTTGAGGTGTCGCGCCCAGGTGGACAGCTGCGGCTTGAAATGCGCGCCAGCGAGCCCGGCCTGAGCTTACCAGCGAGCATGGGATTGTTCGAGCTGCTCTATATCACCGAATGCGCACGCACGTTCACAGGAACCCACATTATCCCCGCCGCGACCAGCCTGCCCGCCCCCCTCGCCATTGATGCGGCCTGCACCGAGTATTTGGGCGGTGCACCACAGGTTACGGGCCTTCTAAGCCTGACTTTCGCAGCCGAGGATGCGGATCGCGTGCTAATCACCCGCAGCCGCTCGCTTTGGGAAACCCTTGAGCCGGGATTCCTGAACCAGCTCGCAGAACGAATGGGCCCCGCAACCATGTCGGGCCGCATCAAAAAAGCTCTGGCCGAAGCGCTTCCTGGCGGGACTGTTTCCATCGACGACATGGCGCAGCGGCTGAACATTTCCAAACGGAGCCTGCAACGCCGCCTAAGCGAAGAAGGCACCAACTATCAAGAATTGCTCAACGCAACCCGTCTGGAAATGTCGGAACGCTTTCTGAAAGGCAGCGCCCTCAGCGTGCCCGAGATCTCCTACCTGCTTGGCTTTCGCGACACCTCATCCTTTTTCCGCGCCTTCCATGGCTGGACAGGTATGACACCGGGCGATTTCCGCGCCACGGATCTAACCCGCCTGCACTGAACGCCCTAAAAACCAGCGCTCATTCTTCGGTCATAGCAAGATAGAGAAAAATGGTGGGCGACCCTGGAATCGAACCAGGCGTGCGTCTCCGCGAGGGAGTTACAGTCCCCTGCCACACCTTGCGGCCTGTCGCCCACGGCCAAGGGGTCTAGCCTTGGCGCGTAAGGGTGATTACAAGCGCCCCAGCCAGTCGTCAACCGCAAAATCGGAAGTAATTAACAATGTCGAAAAAACCAAAATGGGTTGTCGAAAAAGAGCAAGCGCAGCGGGAGACGATTTGGCTCTTTGGGCTGCATGCGGTGCGTGATGCGCTGGCCAATCCCCGGCGGGAAAAGCTGCGCTGTTTGGTGACGCCCAATGCTGCGGCCAAGCTTGAGACAGAGCTGAAAGCAGCGGGTCTTGAGCCAGAAATCGTTGATCCACGCAAGTTTAAGCCCCCCATTGATCCCGCTTCGGTGCATCAAGGTGCTGTGCTTGAGGTGCGACCTTTGCGTTGGGGCACGCTCAGCGATGTGGTGATCGGGGCTGAGGTTCCGCGCGTTCTGCTTTTGGATCGTGTGACCGACCCGCATAATGTGGGGGCGATTTTGCGCTCGGCTGAGGTGCTTGGTGCCCAAGCCGTGATTGCGCCGCGCCATGGCTCTGCGCCAGAATCAGGGGCCTTGGCCAAGACCGCTTCGGGCGCGCTCGAGCGGCAACCTTACCTGCGCGTGCGCAATTTGGCGGACACGATCCAAGAGCTGCAATCCATGGGATTTCTTGTGGTTGGTTTGGATGGCACCGCAGAGCTGAGCATCGAAGCCCGGCTGAAAGAGCATCTGCGCCGCCCTGTTGCATTGGTTCTTGGGGCGGAGGGGCCGGGTTTGCGGCCCAAAACCAAAGAGACCTGTGACGATTTGGTGCGCATTTCCGCGTCTGGGGCATTTGGGTCGCTGAATGTTTCAAACGCTGCGGCGCTGGCGCTTTATGCATCGTTAGAGCGGGGTTAGGTCCGCGAGGCCTTTTCCGCCAGCCCCGATTGATGTTGCCGCCGCGCAAGTTCGTCCAGCACAGATTGCAGGCTCACATCCCGCGCCGCCAACATGACCAGCAAATGATAGAGCACATCAGCGGCCTCAGCTGTGAGGGCTTGCTTGTCGCCCTTAACCGCTTCGATCACCGCCTCTATGGCCTCTTCCCCGAATTTCTCGGCGCATTTCTCTGGCCCCTTGGCAAAGAGCTTTGCGGTCCAACTGCTGTTTGGATCTGCGGCTTTGCGTGCCTCAATCGTTGCAAAAAGATCATCAAGGGTCATGGGCGTGCTCAGGTTAGTCGCATCGGGATACCGGCAGCGGCCATATGCGCTTTGGCTTGCGCGATGGTATAGGTGCCGAAATGGAAAATAGAGGCCGCAAGCACCGCAGAGGCCCCGCCTTTGGTAACCCCCTCGACCAGATGATCCAGATCGCCAACGCCGCCAGAGGCAATCACGGGGATTGAAACTACATCAGAAATGGCCCGCGTGAGCGGCAGGTTAAAGCCTTGTTTCGTTCCATCGCGATCCATGGAGGTCAGCAGGATTTCCCCCGCCCCTTGCGCCTGGGCCGTGCGGGCGAATTCTACAGCATCAATCCCGGTTGGCTTGCGCCCGCCATGGGTGAAGATCTCCCATCTCCCAGGGGCGACGGTTTTGGCATCAATCGCGCACACAATGCATTGGCTGCCAAACTGATCTGCCGCCCGGCGCAAAACGGTTGGATCGGCCACGGCGGCGGAATTGAAGGACACTTTATCAGCCCCGGCCAGAAGAAGCGCGCGCACATCCTCAGCACTGCGCACCCCGCCGCCTACCGTGAGCGGAATGAAACATTGCTCGGCGGTGCGGCGCACCAGATCAAACATCGTGCCGCGGTTTTCATGAGTTGCATGGATATCCAGAAAGCAGAGCTCATCCGCCCCAGCGGCATCATAGGCTTTTGCGGCGGCAACCGGATCGCCCGCATCAACCAAATCCACAAAGTTCACGCCTTTCACGACACGCCCATCAGCGACATCTAGGCAAGGAATAACACGCGTTTTTAACATGGGCGCGGCTTACCTTGCACGCGCGCAAATGAAAAGGGCCAGCATGTCGCCATACCAGCCCTCCGGGGGAAATCTTTGCGCCGAGATTTGGCGTTACATGGTTGAAAGATGGAATGTTCCGTTGTCAAAAGTTTTCAACTCAACGTTGAGCAGAATATCCTGCTCGCCGGTCGAGCGATTGGTCACCGCGAATTGGTTGGGACCGATTTCCTGGATCTCCCAGCGCGATGCGTGTCCAAAGAGCATAGCGTGATCCACACCGGGCCCGCCCAGGATCAAATCATTGCCCGACACGCCAATCATCGCGCCGCCGCCATCTAAGGCAGCAGGGCTGGCCTCAGCGGGAGCGCCGTCCAAATGGCCACGCTCGTCACTTTGTTTCGCAATGGCGGGCGCAGCATCTTTTGCCGCCCCTCCGAACACTTTTTGGAACTCATCGGTTGCGCTGGCCTGCTCTACTGCAGCGCCGGCATCCGCAGCCTTACCTTGGCCAAACACACCCTGGGGCATAACAAAACTCGCTTACACACTCTTTACTACACCCCAGCCCTACCTTGACTAGTTACAATAAAGCTAGAGTTTTATTCGAAACTCACTGTTTCTTAAATTGAAGGAAGGGCGTGCAAGCCTCTACTAATAATGGAAAAAATCCGGTATCTACGGGTTTTTTAGCAGTTTTATCGCCTGATCCAGGTCAATCGCCCCGTCATAAAGTGCGCGGCCGGAAATCGCTCCGGCAATGACTCCGGTGGATTTAAGGGCCGTTAGATCCTCAAGAGATGACACGCCACCAGAGGCGATAATGGGAATCGATACAGCGCGCGCAAGGGCGGCTGTGGCCTCAACATTTGGCCCGCCCATGGCCCCATCGCGGTTGATATCGGTGTAGATAATCGCCGCAACGCCCGCATCTTCGAAAGATTTGGCAAGCTCGGTAGCGTCTACGTCTGTCTCGGTCGCCCAACCCTTGGTCGCAACCTTGCCGCCGCGCGCATCGATTCCAACCGCCACCTGCCCAGGAAAGGCGCGCGCTGCCTGCCGCACAAGCTCTGGTTGCTCCACCGCGACAGTGCCCAAAATCACGCGGGCAAGCCCTTTGTCCAGCCAAGTCTCAATCGTTGCCATATCGCGAATCCCACCGCCAAGCTGGGCCGGAACACCGCAAGCACCAAGAATCGCTTCAACAGCAGCGCCATTCACGGGTGCGCCCGCAAAGGCACCGTTCAGATCGACCAAATGGATCCACTCACAGCCCGCCTGGGCAAAGCTCTTAGCCTGCGCGGCAGGGTCGTCATTGAAGACCGTCGCACTGTCCATCTCTCCATGCACCAGCCGCACGGCCTGTCCGTCTTTAAGATCAATGGCTGGGAATAAGATCATGTCACGCTCCGTCTCTTTGCGCGCCCTATCGCATGCAGGGAAATCTGGCGCAACCAAAGCGCAGCCTGGCTTGATCTACGGTAAGGTGCCTTGCAGACTGGTTTTCGGAAAATTCGACGGATTCGAGCAAGGCGCGTTAACGCTAAATTCGGCTTTCCCAGCGAGTTTGGTCAATATTTATGGAGTCCCCACAATGAAATCAGTTTTCGCTCTTATAGCCCTTACAGTTTTGATGAGCGCTCAGGCCTTTGCCGATCCCATCCATGGCAATTGGCGCACCGCGACCGATGATAATGGGAATTCTGGCATTATCAAAATGGCTCCTTGTGGCGCGCAGATCTGCGGCACATTGGTCGAAAGTTTCGACAGCACCGGTGCTTCCGTCACATCTGAGCATCTTGGAACCCGCATCATCACAGAGATGGTGAATCGCGGCGATGGCCATTACAAAGGCAAGATTTATAGCCCGGACCGCGACAAAACCTATACCTCTAAGCTGGTCCTGTCAGGAAATTCTCTCAAGGTGAGCGGCTGCGTCTTTGGCATTTGCCGCGATGGCGGCACTTGGAAGCGACAGTGAGATTTACGGCGCCCAGCTTAGAAAATTGCCGATGAGCTTTAAGCCCACCGCTTGGCTTTTCTCTGGGTGAAATTGCATGCCGATCACGTTATCTTTGCCCACGATGGCGGTGACATCGCCGCCATAGTCTACATGCGCAAGACGCTGCGTCTCTGTGCCCATCTGCATCTGATACGAATGCACAAAATAAGCGTGATCGCCTGTCTCAACCCCGTTCAAAACCGGGTGCGGGCTCTCAATGACAAGATCATTCCAGCCCATATGCGGGATTTTTAGACCCGGCGCGTCAATCGCATGCACCGTCCCATCAATCATCCCAAGCCCTTGGGTTTCTTCATATTCATAGCCCGCCTTGGCCAAAAGCTGCATGCCAACGCAGATCCCAAGAAAGGGACGCGCTTTGAGCTCAACCGCTTCGCGCATGGCTTCCAAGACACCAGATGCGGTTAACGCCGCCATACAAGCGGGAAAGGCCCCATCGCCCGGCAACACAATGCGGTCAGCGCGCGCCACATCCTCTGCGCGGCCGGAAACAAGAACATCTCCGGCATCCAGCTCGCCCGCCATGCGTTCAAAGGCTTTATGCGCGGAATGCAGATTGCCGCTGTCATAATCAATAAGAACTGTGAGCATTCACGTCTTCCTCAGCCTAAAGCGCGCCCTTGGTGGACGGAATCATATCCGCCTTGCGCGGATCCACCTCAACCGCCTCTCGCAATGCGCGGGCCAAAGCCTTGAACGCCGCCTCTGCAATATGGTGGCTGTTGATCCCATGCAGCTGATCCACATGCAGCGTAATGCCCGCATGGGTCGAAAGCGCCTGGAAAAATTCGCGCACCAGCTCCGTGTCAAAACTGCCGATCTTCTGCGTCGGCAGCTCCAGGTTCCAAATCAAAAACGGGCGCGCCGAGAGATCCAGCGCGATGCGCACCAAGGCATCATCCATCGGCAACAGGCATGACCCATAGCGCCGAATGCCCTTTTTATCCCCCAAAGCCGCCGCGAGCGCCTGGCCGAGCGTGATTCCCACATCCTCAACCGTGTGGTGATCGTCGATATGCAGATCGCCTTTGGCCGTGATCTCGATATCGATCAGCGAATGGCGCGCAAGCTGGTCAAGCATATGATCGAAAAACCCAATGCCCGTCGCCATCTTATATTGGCCAGAGCCATCGAGATTGACCGAAACGCTGATATCCGTCTCAGCGGTCTTGCGTGACAAGGTTGCGCTGCGCATTATGCCCTCCTACAGATTTGCCCTCCGCTTACAAGCTGCGCGCCAAAAGGCCAAGGGCTATGCACCAATCGCAGGCACCCCTATCGCTGCGCGCCCTTCATCGGTTTTTAGCGAAAAATCCATGCCGCAATAGCGATCCGCGGCCGGGCTGGTCAACCAAGCGATTGCGCGGGCCACCCATTCGGGCGGAATGTGAACATCTGGATCCAGCTGACTAACCGGGTTTATCCCAGAGGCCTTGATCTGCACCTGCATCTCAGTGGCAACCGTTCCTGGCGAGAGCCCGATACAGCGAATCCCCTGGTCTGCTTGCTCTTTGTGAACACATTTGGTGAGGGACAAAACCGCCGCTTTGGTGGCGCAGTAATGGCTCCAACCCTCCAAGGCGCCCGTCGCAGCGCCTGACGAGATATTAATAATCGTGCCGCCCCCTTGGGCGCGCATCAGCGGCAACGCCAGACGAATGCCATAATAGACCCCTTTGACGTTCACATCGACCACATGCCCCCAAGCGGCAGGATCGCTATCCTCTAGCCGTGCGATGGGGTCAATCAGCCCGGCATTATTCACCAACAGATCCACGCGACCAGTCTGAGCAAAGACGCGCTCCATCGCCGCAAAATCAGCCACATCTGCGGCAATCGCGCTTGCGCTCCCGCCCGCCTGAGAGATCTGCTCTGCCAGCTGCGCCACCGCATCCCCAGAGCGCGCCAGCAGCACAACATGCCACCCCAGCTCAGCGAGGTGCTGGCCCGTAACCGCCCCAATGCCACGCGAAGCCCCCGTGATTACCGCAACGCGGCGCGTAGTCTCGTCCATAACCTGCTCCTCTTTTCGCAATCTTAAAACTCTTTTCACCTTACTTCAAAATTTCAGCCCGTCTTGTGCATTTTTGACTTGCAGCCCCTTAATCCGCTGTATATCACCACATCCAAGGAAGCGGGCGTAGCTCAGGGGTAGAGCATTACCTTGCCAAGGTAAGGGTCGGGCGTTCGAATCGCCTCGCCCGCTCCAAAAAATCAAACACATCACGGCATGGGCCATACTAGGCGAGTGAGAAGCTCTAGCGGTGTGGATAGGCAGTGATTTCGCCGTTCTCGAGCCCCACCAGCGACTGATCCTCAAAAGCTGAACTGAGCTGCTCCAAAGGCAGCGTTGCGTGCAGGGTGATTGCGGGAATATGGTGGTGGTCAGGTGATCCTAGGCGGGTCACCCCTGATCTTATGCGCATAAGGATATGACGATGGCAGGAGCATTAGACGGGCTACGCGTGATTGAGATGGCGGGGCTTGGCCCTTGCCCGTTGGCCGGGCAGTTATTGGCGGATCATGGGGCAGAGGTGATTGTGATTGACCGTCAGTCGCGCCCGGTTGACTTCGCGGATGTGAACCGGCGCGGCAAGACATCTATTGCGCTGAACCTCAAGAACTTGAGTGCACTGGGAATTGCCAAAGACCTGATCGCAACCGCGGATATTCTGATCGAGGGCTTCCGCCCCGGTGTGATGGAAAAGCTGGGTCTTGGCCCCTCTGATCTGCCCGAGAGCCTGATTTATGGCCGCATGACAGGCTGGGGGCAGCACGGCCCTTTGGCGCAGAGCGCAGGCCATGATCTGAATTATCTCGCGATCACAGGCGCGCTTGGGGCCATGGGACAAAAGGACCGCCCGCCCATGGTGCCTCTGAACTTTATCGGAGATTATGGCGGGGGCACGATGTTTTTGCTGTTTGGGGTGCTTATGGCGCTTTATGAGCGCAGCCAAAGCGGCAAGGGCCAAGTGATTGATGCGGCCATGGTGGATGGCGTGCCCGCGATGATGGGCCTGATGCACCAAATGCGCGGGGCGCAACAGTGGAGCGATGCTCGCGAGGATAACATGCTTGATGGCGGCGCGCCTTTCTATCGCTGCTATGAATGCGCGGATGGCAAATACATCTCCGTTGGCGCGCTTGAACCTCAGTTCTTTGCTCAGCTGGTGAAACGTGCAGGACTGCCTGAAGGCCATTGCGCCGATCAAAACGACAAATCCAATTGGGCAGACCGGCGCGCGCAATATGCAAAGGTCTTTGCCCAGAAAACCCGCGATGAATGGGCGGCGATCTTTGAGGGCAGCGATGCTTGCGCCGCGCCTGTCCTGCATTGGAGCGAGGTCGAGGCCCACCCCCATAACGCGGAGCGCGGCACGTTCGTGCGTGTGAATGACGTGATACAAGCCCGCCCCGCCCCGCGCATGGGCCGCACGCCGGGATTGGAACCTGCCCCTCCCGGCGCAATGGGCGACGATACCGAGGCTATTCTCGGCGAACTTGGATTAAACGAGCAAGACCTAATCCAATTGCGAGACAAGGGCGCGCTGACGTGATCTAGCAGGGCGCAGGGTCTTGCTTGCGCCCAACAAAACGATACCCGCAAATTTCTGGTCCGGTGCGCAGCGCAGGACGCGCCCGACCCTGGGTGGGCGTTCTGCAATCTCTGTGGATTGAAACCTCTCAAAGCGTTGATTCATATCTACTTCTTGTGGAACCGCAATGCGCCCTCCCGGGGGGCTATGAAGTTCACACATCTATGTTGCAATTGGTGAATGGCTCTGATTCCCTTTCGGAAAATGGAGGGTGTCATGGGTTTGAGCTTAGGCGGTTTCGGGGATCGGCGGCTGGAAAAAGGGGGGCCGATTTGTTGGCGCGGCTTGTGTCGCATGGTGGGCGCGGGGTTCGGGTGCGGCGTCTGGGCGGGGATCGCGCTGGTGAGATCCGCTTCACGCGGTTCCTGCGAAACCCGGCCGTGACGCTGGATGAGATGAGCGCTACGGCTTTCGAACGCGCTCAAGGCGCCTGTAAAGGCCGCGACATTCTGGCGATCTAAGCAGGATTTCCCAAAAGTGGACACCGGTTTTGGGGTAAAAATCCTGCAAAATCAAAGAACACTAAGCAGGTATTTGTGGGGGGAGCCTCGAATACCTGCTTGGGACACCACGGTGACGCAATCCTCCGGGGGAGGTGGCAGTTATTTGCACGCGATGATCGCGGTGGATGCGGGCAGTGGGGCGGTTCTGGGCGCGCTGGATGCGCAGTTCTTGGAACGGACGACGGGCGGCAAGGCGAGCCGCCACAGTCGGGAATTCGCGGACCGCCAGAGCGTGCGCTGGCTGCACGCGACGCAAAAGGCCGGGCAGATGGCGGGCGCGGCACGGGTCACGGTGGTTGCCGACCGAGAGGCCGACATGTTCGAACTCTTCGCTCACCGTCCGGCCCATATAGATCTGCTGGTGCGCGCCATGCATGACCGCGTGCTCGTGGGCGGCGGCAAGCTGGCGGAGCAGATCGCCTCTGGCCCGCGTCTGGGCTATGCGGCGCTCGACTTGCCCGCTCGGCCCGGTCGCGCGGCGCGCCAAGCCCAGCTTTCGGTGCGCTTCGCTCGGCTCGAGCTGCGGCCACCGCGCGAAAACCGCAAAACCTGCCCCAATCCGGTACACATGACCTATGTCGATCTGTGCGAGGAAACCCCGCCGGAGGGGGAAAAACCGCTGCACTGGAGGTTGTTGACCACATTGCCAGTCGACACCGTGGCAGACGCGCTCGATATCGCCGCCCGCTACGCCAAACGTTGGAAAATCGAAGACGTCTTCCGCACCATGAAGCGCAAGGGCTTCGATATCGAAAGCCTGCGGATCCGAGATGAAGAGCCCCGCAACCGCCTCGTGCTGGCGTGCTTCATCGCCGCTTGCGTCGTCATGCAAATGACCGGCGAACGCGGCGGACCGGCCCTGCGCCCAATGACGGACGCCTTCGATCCGCAGGACCTGCCATTGCTCGAAGCCACCAGCCGCGATCTCGAAGGCGCAACAGAGCGGCAGAAGAACCCGCATCCGCCAGGAAGCCTCGCCTTCGCCACATGGGTCTGCGCAAGGCTGGGCGGCTGGAACTGGGCGGCTGGACGGGCTACTACGGCAAGCCTGGCCCCATTGTCATCCTGCGCGGATGGACAGAGTTCCAAACCCTCAAACACGGCGCTGCCCTTGAAAAAAGCATGATCCCGAGAGGCAATCAAAATGTGTGAATCTGATAGCCCCCCGGGAGGGCGCATTGCGGTGCCTGCTAAAAGTGCCTAGGCATTAGCGCTTTACGGTATCTCAACCTGTGGCAATCGCGGAGAGCGCCCACCCAGGCTCGGGCGCGTCCAGCTTAGGCGAGATCTGTACAGGTTGCGTTTTGTAGAGGGCCTGCCCAGCCTAAGCAATACGCTTTTTTGCAGCTTCGATCTCGGTCGCCCAACGGGCGATGAGTTTTGCGGCCGGGACGACTTCGTTGATCACGCCCACGCCTTGGCCGCAGCCCCAGATGTCTTTCCAGGCCTTCGCATCCGTATTGCCACCCGATGCGAAATTCATTTTGGATGGATCGCTTTCGGGCAGGTTATCAGGGTCGAGCCCGTTATTTTCGATGGATTTGCGCAAGTAATTCCCATGCACCCCAGTGAAGAGGTTGGAATAAACGATGTCTGCCGCTTGGCCCTCAACAATGCCGTTCTTGTAATCGCTATCGGCATTGGCCTCGAGCGTGGCGATAAAGGGCGAGCCGATATAGGCAAAATCCGCCCCCATGGCACGGGCGGCCAGAACCGCATCACCGGATGCAATAGATCCAGACAGCGCAATCGGCCCCTCAAACCAAGCGCGCGTTTCTTGCACCAAAGCAAAAGGCGAGATCACCCCGGCATGGCCACCGGCACCTGCGGCCACGAGCACCAAACCATCTGCGCCCTTGTCAACGGCTTTACGGGCGAATTTCTGATTGATCACATCATGCAGCACGATGCCGCCATAAGACTGCACAGCCCCATAGATTTCCTGTTTCGCCCCCAAAGAGCAAATCACCACCGGCACTTGGTGCTTCACCACCAGCGCCAGATCCTCGGCCAAGCGGTTGTTGGAGCCATGCACAATCAGATTCACCGCGAATGGGGCAGAGGGTGCATCGGGGTGTTCAGCATCATACGCAGCCAGCTCCTGCTTAATCTGCGTGAGCCATTCATCCAGCACCTCAATCGGGCGCGCATTCAGCGAAGGGAAAGAGCCGATCATGCCCGCCTTACATTGCTCGATCACCAGCTTTGGGTTGGAGATGATAAACAAGGGCGCTCCGATAATCGGCAGACGCATTTTGGAGAGCAGTTTTTCAGTAGCAGCGTTCGACATGCTTGGAGTCCCTGAATTAGGTTAGGTTAAGGCGCAAGAAAGGCGTCTAGTTTGGCCAACTTGGTATACAAGAAAAGATGTGCCCGCTTGCGGCACAGAGATCAACACCGGACGTGACGGAACACGGGGCGCCACGCGGCCAACTTGCGTTTGGTTTCGCCCCTGGATAGGGTCAAAGTCATCCCGCTCATCGCGAGCGAGACAGCCCAAGAACACCTAGCGCGAAGGTTGTGAGCATGCTTCCCACCCGCATAGCCCCATGATACGGCGTCGGATCTTCACCCAAGAACACGTCATGTTTCGCGAAAGCGTGCGCAAATGGATCGCGGCGCATATCGCCCCGCATGCGCAGCGCTGGCGCGCACAGAAATGCGTGGACCGTGAGGTTTGGAAAAAAGCGGGCGCTGAGGGTTACCTTGCCATGTTTGCCGATGAAAAATATGGCGGGCTGGGCATTGATGATTTCCGCTTTGATCAGATTCTGATGGAAGAGTTGGTGCGGGTGGACAGCTCTATGTTCTTGCCGCTGCATAACCGGATCGTTGCGCCCTATATCCACAATTTAGGCAGCCAAGAGCAAAAAGACCGGTTCATGCCCGGCATCGTGTCAGGGGATTGCATTCTGGCAATCGCGCTCAGCGAGCCCGGCACCGGCTCTGATCTGGCAGCGCTCAAAACGCGGGCCGAGCCCGATGGCGATGATTGGATCTTGAACGGGTCAAAAACCTATATCTCCAACGGCCAGCTTGCAGATCTGGTGATTGTTGCCGCCAAGACCGATCCCGACGCCTCGCATGGGATTGGCCTGTTTCTGGTAGAGCGCGGCATGCAAGGGTTCGCGCGCGGCTCAAATCTGAACAAGCTGGGCCTGGACGGGCAAGACACGTCTGAGCTGTTCTTTAACGATGTGCGCATTCCGGCGGCCAATGTGCTGGGCGGGCCACAGGCGGGCTTTCGCTCGATGATGATCAACCTGGCCGAAGAGCGGCTTGGCGGGGCGGTGCAATTCATCGCCCGCGCTGAGCGCGCCTTTGAGATCACCCTGGACTTCATCACAAACCGCCGCGCCTTTGGCAAACCTATTGGCACATTTCAGAACTCGCGTTTCAAAATGGCCGCGATGCGCACGGAAATTGATGCGGCCTGGGCGCTGGTCGATCACTGCGTTTTGGAGCATCTTGAAGGCGATCTAACCGCCGAGCTTGCCGCCCAGGCCAAGCTGTTCACCTCCGAAGTTGAGGGGCGCGTGGTGGATGAATGCCTGCAACTGCATGGCGGGGCAGGCTATATGGACGACTACGAAATCTCGCGCCTTTACCGCGATGCGCGGGTTAGCCGGATCTATGCGGGCACCTCGGAGATTATGAAAGAAATCATTGGCCGTGGGCTGGGGCTTGATGAAAGAGGGAGACGCTAAGCCATGAGTGATGTGCTCGAAATCGACATCGACGGTGCGCTCGCCACCTTCACGATGAACCGGCCTGAAAAACTGAACGCATTGAGCGATGAGCTCAAAGAGGCGCTACGCGTGAATGTCGGGCGCATCAATGACAATAAGGACGTCAAGGTTGTGATCCTCAAGGGCGCAGGTCGCGGCTTTAGCGCAGGTGCAGATCTGAGCGGGCCGCGCGCCGACCCTATCAGCTTTCATCTCGACATTGACTATAAACCATTCCTGACGGGGATTGAGCGGTCTGACAAAATCTGGATCGCCCAGGTGCGTGGCGCGGCAGCAGGGGCGGCTGCGGGTGTGGCGATGACCTGTGATCTAATGACCATGGCAGAGGATGCCTATCTCTATATGGCATTTGCAGCAATTGCACTGGTGCCAGATGGGGGCAATGTGCATCACCTTCACCGGCATCTGGGCTATAACAAAGCACTTGAAACGATCCTTGAAGGCAAGAAGCTAACCGCCGCTGAATGTCTGGCGGCAGGTATCGCCAACAAGGTATTCGCCACTGATGACCTAGAGGCACAAACCCGCACATGGGCACAATCCCTGGCTCAAGGCGCCCCATTGGCTCTAGCTGCGGCCAAGCGGCTCTTGCGCAAAGCGCCGCATTTGAGCCTGGGCGAAATGATCACCGAAGAGGGCTGGGAGCAAACCGCCTTGTTGAAAACAGCTGATTTCCAGGAAGGCGTGCAAGCATTCTTTGAAAAGCGCAGACCCGTCTGGAAAGGCGCGTGATGCCTCAGCGTCGGATTGAGCCTTTGCAACCCCAACCCACGAACCTTTAAGACCCTGTCAACCCACCGCGCGCCCCCTTCATTTGGCTAAAAATACCTTGCGGGGGTGTGGGGGTGCAAAACCCCCACGGCGCAGAGGTTCAACACAGGACATTTGCCTGCATCGTTTTGCTGCAGCCCCCAAAAGGCTCATACTGGGGGCGTTCCGTGCGCCGTCATCCAGGCATCGACCGCCTGGATCTGGGATTGGGTCAAACGCAGCCCAAGTTTGGTGCGCCGCCATAAGACATCCTCGCCGGTTCGGGCAAATTCCTGCTCAACAAGCCAGGAAAGCTCCGCCTCGGTCAATGTTGCGCCAAAGTCGTGGCCCAGATCTGCGGCGCATGTTGCTTGGCCCAGAATGTCCCACGCCTTCGTGCCATAGGTTCGGATCATGCGCGTAGCCCAGGCCTCTGGAATGAATGCGTAATCCGCCCGCAGTTTCGCTATCAGCGCCTCAACGCCGTCCCAGGGGAAATCTCCCCCAGGCAGCGAAACGCCCGCTGTCCATTGCTTTTCATATCCGAGCTTGGCCAGGGCCTCTTGTGCCAGAACCCGATAGGTGGTGATCTTGCCGCCAAAGATATTCAGCAAAGGCGCGGCGTCCATATTCAAAGACAGCACATAGTCTCGTGTCGCCGCCGTGGCGCTGCTGGCCCCATCATCATAAAGCGGTCTCACGCCGGAATAGCTCCACACCACGTCCTCAGGCGTAACGGGGGTTTTGAAATAGGAGGACACGAAATCGCACAGATAGGCCGTTTCGCTCTCTGAGCAAGCGGCGCGGGAGGGCTCACCTTCATGGTCTACATCCGTGGTGCCGATGAGGGTGAAGTCCTCCTCATAGGGGATCGCAAAAACGATCCGGCCATCGCGCCCTTGCAGGATATAGGGCTGCTCGTGCTCAAAGATTTTGGGCACCACGATATGGCTGCCACGCACCAAGCGCACGCTTTCCGAGCTGTTTACGCGCAGCGCCCCTTGCAAGACATCCGCCACCCAAGGCCCCGCGGCATTAATCAGCTTGCGCGCGCGGTGGGTCGTTTCGGATCCGGTGGTCTGGTCTTGGGTCACGATTTCCCAGCTCGATGGGCCGCGCGTTGCTGAGATGACTTTGGTGCGCGGCAGGATCGCTGCCCCGCGCGCCCGTGCATCTACCGCATTTAGCACAACAAGGCGCGCATCTTGCACCCAGCAATCGGAATATTCATAAGCGCGGTGGTATTTGTCTTTGAGCGATGCGCCGACCGGATGGTGTCTCAGGTCAATCCGCTTTGTCGCAGGCAAGAGTTTGCGCCCGCCCAACGTGTCATAGAGGAACAATCCAAGCCGGATAAGCCACGCGGGGCGGCGCCCTTTCATCCAGGGCATGACGCGCGTTAGGAGCTTTGAGGTGGGCGTGGTGCTGTCAAAGCGCATACCTTTATGAAAGGGCAGCACAAAGCGCATGGGCCACGAGATATGCGGCATGGCTTGCAAAAGGGTTTCCCGCTCAGCCAGGGAATGACGCACGAGGCTAAATTCGAAATATTCCAGATAGCGCAGCCCGCCGTGAAATAGCTTTGAGGAGGCGGATGAGGTCGCCTGGGCCAGATCACCCATCTCAGCCAAGGTGACAGAGAGCCCGCGCCCCGCCGCATCGCGCGCAATCCCGCAGCCATTCACCCCGCCGCCGATGATGAAGAGATCTGTCATCGGTTGCGTCTTGGTTTCACTCATCACTCTGCTCCGTATCTAACGCAATCGGGCTTCGGTTGTGTGATCAAAGAACATCGCATCCTCATGGGAAAACTGCACCGACACAGATGCGCCCGAAGCAATGGGATCATCGCCCCTGGTTTCGACCACGATGCGCTCACCGGTGGGGGTGATCAAATAGTCATAGGCTACACCGCCCAGGCGTTCGCGGATATCGACCTTTATCTCAGAGTCAGTCTCGAAAACAGTTAGGTGTTGCGGGCGCAATCCGACGATGACTTTGCTGCCCTCGGCTGGCAGGGTGACGCTCGTTTCTATCAGCTGATCCCCAAGGCCCGCCACGCGCACTTTGCCGCCCTCAACAGTGCCATTGAGGAAGTTCATTGAGGGTGAGCCAATAAAGCCCGCGACGAATTTATTGTCCGGGTTTTGATAAAGCTCCATCGGGCTGCCAACCTGTTCGATATTCCCGGCGCGCAGCACCACGATTTTGTCGGCCAATGTCATCGCTTCGACCTGATCATGGGTCACGTAGATCATGGTCGCGCCAAGCTCTTTGTGAAGCCGTGCGATTTCAACGCGCATATCCACCCGCAGTTCTGCATCCAGATTGGAGAGCGGCTCATCGAACAAGAACACTTCGGGCCCGCGCACAATGGCGCGCCCGATTGCCACCCGCTGACGCTGACCGCCGGACAGGGCTTTTGGTTTGCGCTTCAGATAGGGGTCAAGCTTGAGGATATCGGCGGCTTTGCCGACTTTCTCTTTAATCTCGGCGGCAGGCACGCCATTCATTTTCAGGCCAAAGCCCATATTCTGTTCGACGCTCATATGCGGATAGAGCGCATAGGTTTGAAACACCATAGCAACCCCGCGCTCTGCTGGATCAAGGCGCGTCACATCGCGCGCACCTATAGAGATAGTGCCCTCTGAGGTGTCCTCAAGCCCCGCGATCATGCGCAGCAAGGTGGATTTACCGCATCCCGATGGCCCAACGAAAACGCAGAACTCCCCATCTTTGATATCCAGATCAACGCCATGGATGACCTGGACATCGCCATAGCGTTTGATCGCCTGCTTGAGTGCTACCCCTGACATGATCTGTCTTCTCCCCTATTCATGACGGAAATTGCCACGATGTGGCCTCGTCCCCGACGTTTCGTGCGGTTTCTAAAAGCGCGTCTTTGAACTGAAGCAGCCCGTCTGCGTCAAACCGATTGGTTGCCGAAGCGATGGAAATTGCCCCAATTACACGCCCACTATGTGACAAGATCGGCGCGGCGATGGAGTTGATGCCCTGCTCATGCTCTTCGCGATCAAAGGCGACCCCATCTATGCGGATCTGATCCAGCTCACGATTGAGGCTGTCTGCGGATCCATGTGTCGCCTTGGTATATTGGAAATAGGATTGCTGTTGCAGCGCGATTTGCAGCCGCTTGGGTGCAACAAAGGCCAGCATCGCCTTGCCAACCCCGGTGCAATAAGCCGGAGCCACCTTGCCCACCTGCGCCAAGGTTTCGAACCTATCTGTTGCGCGCAGCTTATCCACGAAGAGAACTTGCCCATCATCCAGTTGCGCCAGATGAACCGCTTCGCCAACTTGGGTTGCCAGCGCTTCGATATGGGGGCGAGCAATGGGGGCGAGTGAGGCGGTGCGCCACGCAGCATGGGCCAAGCGCATCAACCTAATGCCAAGGCTATATGTGCCGGTCTGATCATCATATTCCAGCATCTTTTGGTTCGTCAGCGTTTGCAGAAACCGGTAGAGCGTGGCTTTGGGATAGGGGCTATCGGCAAGCACATCAGAGAACCGAACCGGGCGCCCATAACTTGCCACGGCATCCAGCACTTCCAGCGCCTTGCCCACGGTTCCATCTGACTGAACGACCTTATTCATGTGCCTCTTCCCTTCGGATGCACTGCGTCAAAGTGGAACATCCGCGTTGACATCAGTAGCGATTCGCGGCACAATTTTCAATACTTGAGATTTTGTTTCATTATATGAAACCACCCGCAAAATTAGGAACAAGAGGGAGGACACTATGTTCCAACGCACGAAAACTCTGCTGGCCGCACTCGCCGCCGCAACGACCCTTGGGGGCGCTGTATCGGCTGAAGGTTTGACGGGGGATCTGAAGATTTTCCTGGACACCTCAAACCCTGCGCCGCGCGCCACAATGGAGGCGATGATCAAACGCTTTCAGGCCGAAAACCCAGATATGAACATCGAAACCACGGTGATTGATCGCGAGGCCTATAAGACCCAGATCCGCAACTTTCTGACGGCCAACGCACCGGACGTGGCAACCTGGTATGCAGCCAACCGCATGACCCCATATGTGAAGGCGGGTCTGTTCGAAGACGTCTCCGACCTTTGGGAAGAACCCGAAATTGCCGCGAACCTTGCCTCTACCAAGGGCGCGATGACCATTGATGGCAAGCAATGGGGCGTGCCCTATACCTACTATCAGTGGGGCATCTATTATCGCAAAGACATCTATGAAGAGCTGGGCATCGGCGAGCCTGCCAATTTCGATGAGATGCTGGCAAATTGCGAGAAAGTCGTTGCCTCGGGCCGTAAATGCTACACCATCGGCACCAAATGGCTATGGACCGCATCGGGCTGGTTTGACTATCTGAACATGCGCACCCATGGCTTTGACTTTCATATGGCGATGGCCCGCGGTGAGATTGCCTGGACCGATGATCGTGTGCGCGAAACCTTCGCCAATTGGCGCAAGCTGATTGATCTGGGGGCCTTTGTGGATGATCACCAGAATAAGGACTGGCAGCAATCTCTGCCCTTCCTGGTTGACGGCTCTGCCGCTGCGATCTTGAAAGGCAACTTTGCGGTTGCGCCGCTGCGGGAAGCCGGGCTGGATGATAGCAAGCTGGACTTCCACCAGTTCCCGCCCATCACCGAAGGCATCGCCCTGGCAGAAGATGCGCCAACCGATACGTTCCACATTCCAGCCAATGCGACGAATAAGGATAATGCCCGCGCCTTCCTGCGCTTTGTGGTCTCCGCCAATGAGCAAACCGAGATCAACAATGGCAAGAACCTCGGCCAACTTCCGGTCAATGCGCAATCGGCTGTGGATAATGACAAGTTCCTGAACGAAGGCTTTGCCATGCTCTCCTCCAACAGCCCAGGCGGCGTGGCCCAATTCTTTGACCGCGACTTCCCGGCTGAAATGGCAAAAGCCGCGATGGAAGGCATGCAGGAATTCATGGTCTACCCGGACAATCTGGATGACATCCTTGAGCGCCTGGAAGAGGTACGTCAGGACGTGTACTAATCCAAGACCTGAGCGCGCGGGCTCCCCTGCGCGTTCAGCGATCACTAGCGACAAGCGCGGCCCGGCGTTTTTCCCTGTTGATCCGCCAAGTGGGGCTGTCATGACAAGCTGGTACAAACGCAATCAGATCGCGGTGACGCCTTGGCTGTTCCTAGTCCCGGCCATGGCAATGTTCGCGCTTTATGTGATCTATCCCATCGTGCAGAGCTTTAATATCTCGCTTTATAAATGGGATGGTTTGGGAGAGGCTGAATATATCGGTCTGGCAAATTACGAAAAGCTCCTGACCCGCGACCGCGCATTTAACACCTCACTCTGGAACAACGCGAAATGGCTGCTCTTTTACCTTGCTGCGATTCCTGGAGGGCTGTTCATTGCGCTGTTCCTCAACCAGACGGTGCGGGGCATACGGCTCTATAAGTCGCTGTTCTTCTTTCCCTTCGTGATCAGCCAGATCGTGGTGGGGCTGGTGTTTACCTGGTTTTATGATCCGACCTTTGGCTTATTCAATGCGATCATCGGCACCTTTGGGTTTGAGCCGGTAAATATTCTAGGAGACCCGAAACTCGCCACCTACGGCATTATCGCCGCCGGGCTTTGGCCGCAGACCGCCTATTGCATGATCCTTTATCTGACAGGACTTAATGCGGTTGATCCCGAACAGGTCGAAGCGGCGCGCCTTGATGGGGCCAAGGGCTGGCGGATGCTTTGGTATGTGATCCTGCCGCAGCTGCGCCCCGCGACCTTTATCGCCTTCGTCGTTACGATCATCGGCGCGCTGCGCAGCTTTGATCTGATTTCGATCATGACCAATGGCGGCCCCTTCGGCTCAACGCGCGTTCTGAGCTTCTATATGTTCGAAAAATCGCTGTCAGAATATGGCTTCAAGATGGGCTATGGCGCGGCAATCGCGGTGGTTCTGTTCCTGATCATGCTGGTGTTCATCAGCTATTTCCTGTGGCGCATGTATCAAGACGAGAAGGGAGGCCGTTAAGATGTTCCCCGCCCCAATAGAAAAATCATCCCGCAGCGCGCAAATCACTTATCAGGTCATGTTGCCTGTGGCTCTGCTTCTTTGGCTTGCACCGCTCATTGCGGTGGCGCTGTTCTCAGTTCGCCCGGATGCGGATTTTACCGCTGGCAATTATTGGGGCTGGCCCTCTGAGTGGCGCTTTGTCGAGAATTACGGGCAGGTGCTTAACTCGGCCATGCCGCGCTATATTCTGAACTCTTTCATGATCACCATCCCCACGGTGATTGGCGCGGTTGCGCTCTCTGCCATGGCCGGGTTCGCCCTCGGGATCTATAAGTTCCGCTGGAACCTGCCGCTGTTCTTTTTGTTCATCGCAGGTAATTTCGTGCCCTTCCAAATCCTGATGGTGCCGGTGCGCGATCTGACTTTGGATATGGGGCTTTACAATACCAAGACCGGGCTGGTGCTGTTTCATATCGCCTTTCAAACGGGCTTTTGCACGCTGTTCATGCGCAATTTCATCAAGGCACTGCCCTATGAGTTGATCGAAGCCGCCCGTGTCGAAGGCGTCGCGGAATGGCGTATCTTTTGGTATGTTGTGCTGCCGCTGATGAAGCCTGCGCTGGCGGCGCTCTCGGTGCTTATTTTCACCTTTATCTGGAATGATTATTTCTGGGCGGTGGTGCTCACCCAAGGCGAGGCGGCCCAGCCTGTCACCGCGGGCATCACCAGTTTCAATGCGCAATTCCTCGCCAAGTACCATCTTATGAGCGCCGGTTCGATCATTGCAGCCCTGCCGCCCGTGGCGATGTTCTTTCTGATGCAGCGCCACTTTATCGCCGGGTTGACGCTGGGGGCTGTTAAATGATCCGCACCTGGCGGCTGGATGGGGCCTGTCAAACGCTGGTGCTCGCCTCAAGCAATGATCACCTTGCCGAGATTATCTATTGGGGGCCATGCCTGCCGATGGGCGAAGATCTGCAAGCCCTCTATGGGGCGGGAACCATTGACGTCACCGGCGGTATGCTGGATCTAAACCCAGAACTGAGCATCTGCCCTGAGGCCAGGCGCAGCTTTCCAGGTCAGCCGGGAATGGTGATCCGTGCTGGCGATGGGCAGCCTTTGCTGGTGAAATTCTGTTTTGAGCAGGCAGAGGCGCAGGAAAACAGTCTGGTGCTGACCTATAAGGACCAGAGCGGCGCGCTTACCTATAAGGACCAGAGCGGCGCGCTTACCTATCAAGCGCGGTTTTCGATTGACCCCAGCACCCATGTGATTGAGGCAAGTGCCCGCCTCAGCTCAGATGCGCCGATCCATCTGCATTGGCTCTCAGCGCCTGTATTTCCTGCACCGCAATCCAGCGACGAGATGATTGACTTTGCCGGGCGTTGGTGCGGCGAGTTTCAGCTAAACCGAACCCCCTGGTCCGCAGGCATTCGCTATCGGGAAAACCGCACCGGCCGCACCGGGCATGAGCATTTCCCCGGCCTGATCATCCCTTGCACAGGCGCAACCAATGCCTCGGGCCAAGCCTATGGCTTTCATTATGGCTGGTCGGGCGGGCATCGCATGGTCGCCGAGGAGCTGCCAGATGGGCGGCGGCAGATACAATTTGGCCATGCAACGCGGCTCGAACATGCGCCCCAAACAGAATTCGAAACCGCAACGCTTTATGCGGTATTTTCAGATGCGGGGCTGAACGGCTGCGCGGTGGCATTTCAGCGGCATTTGCGCGAGCGGATCCTCAGCTTTCCCAATCCAGAGCGCCCCCGCCCCGTGCACTATAATTGCTGGGAGGCGGTCTATTTCAATCACAAACTGGATGAGCTGAAAGAGATCGCGACCCTAGCAGCGGGCCTTGGAGCAGAGCGCTTTGTGCTGGATGATGGCTGGTTTGGCAGCCGGGATGATGACACGCAAGCGCTCTCGGATTGGGAGGTTGATCCGCGCAAATACCCCCATGGGCTCGACCCGCTGATTGACCATGTGCATGGGCAAGGCATGGGGTTTGGCATCTGGTTCGAGCCTGAGATGATCAACCCCAACAGCAATATCTTTCGCGCGCATCCCGAATGGGCCTTGGGCGGGGAAGATCAAATCATGGGGCGTCAGCAAATGGCGCTTGATATGGCTTTGCCTCAGGTGCGCGATTTTCTGTTCGAGCGGATTGGCAAGATCCTTGGGGATCACAAGATCGACTATATCAAATGGGACCATAACCGCGTTCTGCCCATGCCTGATGCGGCGCAAACCCGTGGCTCTTACGAGCTGCTGGACCGGCTGCGTGCGGCCTTCCCCCTGGTCGAGATCGAAAGCTGTGCCTCGGGCGGCGGGCGGATTGATTTTGGCATTCTAAAGCGTACCCATCGGGTCTGGCTCTCTGATAGCAATGACGCGCTGGAGCGGCTCAAGATGCAGCATAATGCGGCGCTATTCTTACCACTTGCAGTGACCGGCAGCCATGTTGGGCCACGCAAATGTCATACCTCGGGGCGAGTGATTGATATTCGTTTCCGCGCATGGGTCGCCGCGCAGCGCCATATGGGTTTTGAGATGGATCCGCGCGAGCTCACCGAAGAAGAGGCCAACGTGCTGCGCCACGTCACGAGTTGGTGGAAGCACAACCGCGATTGGATGATGCAGGCCGATATCTTGCGCCTCGATAGCCCCGATCCTGCGGTGATTGCGGAAATGCAGATGGCACAAGGGGGCGCGCAATTCGTGGTCTTTGCGGGCAAGGCTCAGACCTCAGCCCAGATCGCCCCGCGCCCATTGCGCCTGACCCAGCTTAACCCCGATGCAACCTATCGCATAGAGCTGATCAACCGCGATGACGCACATCACCTCTCGCGCGGCGCGCCTGCGCTGAAATCCGGCCCGCTCACGCTAAGCGGTGCCTATCTGATGAATCACGGACTCACCCTGCCTTGGAGTTTTCCAGACACCATGTGGGTTGTGAAAGGGAACTTGCTATGAGCACACCAACCGCCACATTTCACGATCTAAACGGCAAATCGGTCTTCATTACGGGGGGTGGCTCGGGGATCGGCGCGGCCCTAACCGATGGGTTTCTGGCCCAAGGGGCGCGGGTTGCTTTTGTGCAAAGGTCAGACTCACGCGCATTTTGCGATGAGATGGAACAAAAGCACAGCACGCGCCCTTTGTTCATCCCCTGCGATATCACCGACACCCCGGCTTTGAGCGCGGCCGTTTCTGAGGCAGGCGCAGCGCATGGCCCGGTTTCGGTGCTGGTGAATAATGCCGCCAATGATCAACGCCATGAAACACTTGAAGTCTCCGAAGAGTTCTGGGACTGGTCGCAATCCATCAATCTGAAAGCCTATTTCTTTGCCTGCCAAGCTGCCATTGGCGCAATGAAACAAAGCGGCGGCGGGTCCATCGTGAATTTTTCCTCCATCAGCTATATGATGGGCAATCTCGGCTATCCGGCCTATACAACCGCGAATGCGGGTATCAATGGCATGACACGCTCGCTGGCGCGGGAATTTGGGCCTGATAAGATCCGCGTCAATGCGCTGGCGCCGGGCTGGGTTTTGACCGATAAGCAGCTTGATAAATGGGCCACACCCGAGGCTTTGGCAAATCACTTGGACCGCCAATGCCTGAAAGAGCATCTCAAGCCGCAGGATGTGGTGGATGCGGTGCTGTTTCTGGCCTCAGATGCCAGCCGCATGATGACGGGGCAGATGATGGTGGTCGATGGCGGCGTTGTCACAACGGGATAGAGTGCATGACTAAGGTCGAATGGATCGCTGTTGATTGGGGAACCTCTAATCTGCGCCTTTGGGCGATGGATGGCTCTGGCGCTGTTGTTGCTGCGCATTCCAGCGCGCAAGGCATGGGCACGCTCACGCCCGATGCATTCGAGCCCGCGCTGCTAGAGCTGCTCGCCCCATACCTGTCCGGTGCCCCGCTCCCGGTTATCTGTTGCGGCATGGTGGGCGCAAAGCAAGGCTGGGTTGAGGCCCCCTATGCGCAAGCGCCCTGCCCCCCGCCTTCTACGCTCAATGCCATATCTGTTCACACCACAGATCCCCGTATCTCGGTTCGCATTCTGCCCGGCGTGATGCAGAAATCACCAGGCGATGTCATGCGCGGCGAAGAAACTCAGATCGCCGGTTTTCTCGCCCAAGAGCCCGGTTTTGACGGAACGCTCTGTTTGCCCGGAACGCATAGCAAATGGGTTCAAATCAGCGCCGGTGAGATTGTCAGCTTTAAGACGTTCATGAGCGGTGAGCTCTTCGCGCTGCTCTCCGAAAATTCTGTCTTGCGTCACAACGTGGGCGGCGCGGGCTTTTCGGATGAGGCGTTTGGAGCCGCCGTTGATGATGCGATGGGCGCCCCGCAGCAATTTGCATCCCGCCTGTTTGGCCTGCGCGCCGATAGCTTGGTGAATGGCCTAGAGCCAAGCACGGCGCGCGCAAAGCTCTCTGGCCTGTTGATCGGGCTGGAGCTTGCGGGCTCCAAACCCTACTGGCTCGGCCAGCAGATCAAGCTGATTGGCGCGCCGGATCTGTGCAATCTTTACAAGGCCGCGCTGGATCGCCAGGCCGCAATGCCGCAAATTGTGCCGGGCGAGGAGCTGGTGCTGGATGGGTTAAAAGCCGCCTATCGCGCCCTGAGCGGAGAGCTGAAATGACACGAAACATCATTGCCATTTTGCGTGGCATAACGCCGAGCGAGGCCGTCCCGCTCACCCAAGTTTTGATTGAATGCGGCATCACCAAGATCGAGGTTCCGCTGAACTCCCCCGACCCGTTTGACAGCATCGCCGAAATGGCGACCAAGTTCGGCTCACAGGCCTTGATCGGCGCGGGAACGGTTCTGAGCGTGCAAGATGCGCTACGCGTGGCCGATGCGGGCGGGCGGCTTGTGGTCTCGCCCGATTGCAACCCAGAGGTCATCAAGGCTACCAAAGAGGCGGGCTTATTGTCCTATCCCGGCGTTATGACCCCAAGTGAATGCTTTGCAGCACTGCGCGCGGGCGCGGATGGGTTAAAGCTTTTCCCCGGCTCGCTTATCGGCCCGGATGGTCTCAAAGCGATGCGCGCCGTTCTCCCCCAAGGCACCGAGGTCTTCGCCGTTGGCGGCGCGGGGCCAGATAATTTCGCTGCCTGGAAAACTGCCGGAGCAGACGGGTTCGGCATCGGCAGCGCGCTTTATAAGCCCGGTTTTTCAGCAGCAGATATAGAAGAACGCGCAAACGCGATTGTGGCAGCCTATGACAAGGTATTTGCCCCATGAGCATGCAGGTGTTTGACAACAGAAATTGCGCATTGGGCGAGGGCCCGCTCTGGCACCCTGTGCGCCAGCAGCTCTTTTGGTTTGATATCAACGCCAAGAAATTGCTCAGCCGCGATGGCGCGCGCGCCTTGGAATGGCAGTTTGACCGGCATGTCTCCGCCGCCGGGTGGGTGAGCGCGGATGAATTGCTTATCGCCAGTGAAACAGATTTGTTTGTGTTTGATCTAAACTCCGAAAGTCAAACCCGCATTGCCCCCTTAGAGGCCGAAAACGAAACCACGCGCTCAAATGACGGGCGCGCAGATCCTTGGGGCGGGTTTTGGATCGGCACGATGGGCAAATCGGCTGAGCCCGGCGCAGGTGCGATCTATCGTTATTTTATGGGAGAGGTTCGCAAGCTGTTTGACGGGATTACCATCTCAAACGCGATCTGCTTTTCCCCGGACCGTAGATTTGCATATTATTGCGATACGCGAATGTGGCAGATCATGCGAACCTCGCTAGATGAGCATGGCTGGCCCGCGGGAATCTCGGAGATCTTCATTGATCTGACAGCCGAGGCACTCAACCCGGATGGGGCCGTGATTGATGCGGAGGGCTGTCTTTGGAGCGCACAATGGGGCGCGGCGCGTGTGGCGCGATATTCCCCTGAGGGGCAGTTCTTAAGCGCGATTGAATGCCCTGCCCTTCATACCTCTTGCCCAGCCTTTGGCGGCGCGGAATTGCAAACCCTGTTCGTGACAAGCGCAACCCAAGACCTTGAAGCCCCCGCGCCAGAGCAGGGCCGCACCTATATGGCAGAGCTGGCGATCAAAGGCCAAAGCGAACATCAAGTCAGTCTCTGAGGCCCCAATGAAACGCACCCTTGGCACCTGCTATTACCCCGAACACTGGCCCCGCGAGATCTGGGCGACGGATGCCCGCCGCATGGTCGAGGCTGGATTGACATGGGTGCGTATCGGAGAGTTTTCTTGGTCCCGCCTTGAGCCCAGGCCCGGTGATTACCAGTTCGACTGGCTGGACGCGGCCATTCAAACCCTGGGTGATGCTGGGCTGAAAGTCGTCTTGGGCACGCCCACGGCAACGCCGCCACGCTGGATGATCGACCGACACCCCGATATGCTCGCCCTGGATGCTGAGGGGCGGGTGCGGAAATTCGGCTCGCGGCGGCATTATTGCTTTAGCCATCAGGGCTATCTGCGCGAATGCGCCACAATCGTTGAAAAATTGGCCAAGCGTTACGGGCGCAATCCCCATATTGCTGCTTGGCAAACAGATAATGAATATGGCTGCCATGATACCACGATCTCCTATAGCCAAGCTGCGCGCCGCGCCTTTCAGAACTGGCTACGGGTGCGCTATCCCGGCAGCGGCAATGATGGGGATATCGACGCGCTGAACACAGCTTGGGGCAATGTGTTTTGGTCCATGGAGTATGACAGCTTTGATCAAATCGAGCTGCCAAACCTGACTGTGACCGAGGCCAACCCGGCCCATAGCCTCGCCTTTCGCCGCTTTAGCTCGGATCAGGTTGTGGCGTTCAACAAGGTGCAGGTGGATATCATTCGCGCCCATTCCGACGCACCCATTGCGCATAATTATATGGGCCGGATCACCGATTTTGATCATTTCAAGCTGGGCGAAGATCTCGATATTGCCGGTTGGGACAGCTACCCGCTGGGCTTTCTTGAGGATCGCGTCGGCGCAAATACAGAACACCAGCGCCGCTATGCGCGCCAGGGAGATCCCGATTTCCAAGCGTTTCATCACGACCTTTACCGCGCCGTTGGCAAAGGGCGCTGGTGGGTGATGGAGCAACAGCCAGGGCCGGTGAATTGGGCCCCCTATAACCCCGCGCCCCTACCCGGAATGGTGCGGCTCTGGACTTGGGAGGCCTTTGCCCATGGGGCCGAAGCGGTCTGTTACTTCCGCTGGCGCCAAGCGCCCATGGCTCAAGAGCAAATGCATGCAGGTCTGTTGCGCCCTGATAGTGTTGCGGCCCCTGGCTTGCATGAGGCACGGCGCGTCGCTGGCGAGCTGAAAGACGCCCCCGATGTAAGCCCCAAACAAGCGCCCATAGGTCTGATCTTTGATTATGATGCGGATGCGGCTTGGACGATCCAGCCACACGGGCAGGGGCTCAGCTATTTCAGCCTTGTGTTTAACGTCTACCGCGCATTGCGCTCCCTTGGGCTTTCTATTGATATCCTCCCGCCAACAACGCGCGATTTTGCGGGCTATAAGCTACTGGCCGTGCCCGGAATGATGCATATGCAAAATGATTTGAAAACTGCCCTGAAGAGATCACAGGCGCAGATCGTGATCGGGCCACGCTCGGCCGCGCGCGATGCTGATATGAACATACCCGTGCCCCTGCCCCCAGATTGGCCAGGGCTAGATGTTACGGTTGAGCGCGTAGAGAGCCTGCGGGCTGACATGCCAATCGCGCTTAACGGCCAAGGGCAGATCGAGGGATACCGCGAAATATTGGGTGGAACTGCGCAGCCCATTGTGAAAGCAACAGATGGTGCGCCCGTCGCCGTGGCGGCCAATCACCTCACTTACGTGGGCGCGTGTCTTGATCTTGCGGGCTGGCGCAGCGTTCTGGCACGCAGCTGCGAAGCGGCGGGTCTGACCACCACCACCCTGCCCGGCGGCGTGAGAACGCGCGAAACCGCCACCGAGCGGTTCTGGTTCAATTACGACGAGGTTGCACATGACGTCGAGGGCCTGCACCTGCCCCCCATATCCGTCACCCGCCAGCCTCTTGCGACATGATCGAGACGTGATTGAGACTTGGGGAGAAACACAATCAGGCGAGCAAGTTCTCCGCGCCAAGATTACCGGGGGTGATTTAACGGCCCATGTGCTCAGCTTCGGGGCCGCGCTGCAAGATCTGCGCCTTGCAGGCCACGATTCTAGCCTGGTGCTGGGATACCCCGAGCTAACCCCCTATCTCAGCAATCCACATTATCTGGGATCAATCGTCGGACGCTATGCCAATAGGATCAAGAATGGGCGCACTATTCTGGGCGGGCGAGAGATCCAGCTGGACCGCAATGCCTTGGGCCACCATCTGCATGGCGGGACAAATGGCACAGCGCACCGAAACTGGCGAATTATGGAGCATGACGAGTCCAAAGTAACCCTTGGAGATGTTTTGCCCGATGGCCATATGGGATTTCCGGGGCGACTTTCGGTCTGGGTGACATATGAAGTCACACACGCACAGCAACTCCGTGTCAGTATCCGCGCCCAAAGCGATGCGGAGACCTTGTGCAATTTCACTTCGCATAATTACTATAATCTGGATGGCAGCGCCGATATCCGGCATCATCTTTTGCAACTCAATGCAGATCATTATCTTGCCAGTGATGCGACGGGTATTCCGCTGGGCGGGCCTGTGCATGTAAGCGGGACAAGGTTTGACTTTAGAGCTCCGACCCCGCTTGGCGATGGATCCAACTGCCTGGAATTGGACCACAATTTTTGCCTGCATGACGCGCGCCGCACGCTCACCAGGATCGGCATGCTAAGATCGCAGCGCTCAGGGCTATGCGCTGAATTCTGGAGCACTGAGCCCGGTTTTCAAGTCTATTCAGGATCTGGGATCAAGGGCGACGCGATGCACAACCCTTTCGCCGGGATTGCCCTGGAACCCCAGATCTGGCCGGATTCCCCGAATAACCCCGATTTTCCCTCAGCGCGGCTAATGCCCGGTGAAGTTTACCAAAACGATTTCATGCTCGCGTTTTCACATCTTTAGACAAAACTCCGGCAAAACGATTCGCAGCAAACGCTGGGGAAAGGCTGAATGTCCGCGCCGTGGGGGTTTTGCACCCCCACACCCCCGCAAGGTATTTTTAGCCAAATGAAGGGGGGCGCGGGTTGCAAAGAGGCGCGATTATTTTGTGACAGCGATGACCTCTTGTCTTTGACGGCCAAGGCCCTCTACCTCAAGCTCCATCACATCCCCTGGCTTCAAAAAACGTTGGGGGGACATGCCCATGCCCACACCAGAAGGCGTTCCCGTGGCAATAATATCACCGGGCTGCAGTCTCATAAAGCGGCTCATATAGGAGATGATTTCTGCAACGCTAAAAATCATATCGCTTGTGTTAGAGGCCTGCACACTCTCGCCATTAAGAGACAGGCTCAGGTCAAGTTGCTGCGGGTCTGGCACTTCGTCAGCGCTCACAAACCAAGGGCCGGTCGGGCCGAAACTTGGCGCCGATTTCCCCTTGATCCACTGCCCCCCCTTTTCGATCTGGAATTCCCGCTCTGAGACGTCGTTGATGGTGCAATACCCCGCGACGTAATCGAGCGCATCCGCTTCGCTGACATAGAGCGCCTCGCGCCCAATCACGACGCCCAGTTCGACCTCCCAATCGGTCTTGAGCGCGCCGCGCGGTATAGCCACCGGATCATTGGGGCCTGAAAGCGCTGAGCTCGCCTTGGAAAAGATGATTGGCTCTGCGGGCGGTTTTGCGCCTGCCTCGGCCGCGTGTTTGGCATAGTTGAGACCGATGCAAAAGAAATTTGGCACCCGCGACAGACACGCTCCAATACGCCCCGGATTTTCAACCAAGGGCAGCGAGGCCGGATCCAAACCACGCAGCGCATCCAGTGAGGCTTGGCTCAGAGCTTGACCAGAAAGATCGCTGACATGGGCTGAGAGATCACGAATATTGCCAGCGCCGTCCAGCAATCCTGTTTTTTCGCGCCCTAAAGGGCCATAGCGTAGAAGTTTCATTGAGTGTTCCCCGATATTTAAGAAGTTTATGCGCTCACATTGCGTTGCATGACTTTTTAACGAGCATAGCACAGGCGCATGAGATATGAAGAATCTGTTTGAACAAGAGCTGAATTATGCGGCGCGCCTGTGAATTATGTCCGCTGGAGACGTTTTTTCACCGGCCTGTTAGGATTAAGTTTCCCGAACGCGCTTTCATTTGAAAGATATACGTCCTTAGCGCAGGTGCTGTGCTGCGGCTTTGATGTGATGCATAAGCCCGTCTTGCTGGGCTGTTGGCACATGCAGGCGAAAGCGCTCGCTCGCTCTGCGATAGAGCATAACATGCATTCCAAACAGTGCGCGCATAACGCTTTTGGAGCGGGTTTTCAGGGACAATTCTGCGCCGCGCTGTAAGAGCTGAAATGCGCCCGGTCCAGAGAGATCAAAGGTGGCATAGGCATCGCTCGCGTCTGAGATGGCTTGCGATGTTCCGGGGGTCCAGCCGGTTTCAATCTCTGGCCCATTCACCACCAAAACCCGGTCACGTCGCAGGCTCAGCGCATAGACATCTTGGTCAATGATATCGGGCCATTCAATGACTGGCAGGCTGGTTTGCGCATGGACATTGGGCCCGGAAATAAGGGTTTGCCGCGCAAGCCGGATCGGGGATAGCTGCGCGCCGCCTAGGTCAATCGCTGTGTCATCAGGCGCAAATGCCGCCCATTTGTGTCGATCATCACGCATGCAGCCGCTCCCCTTGTGGATCGTAAAAGCAGGGGGCGCAGATCGTGGCTCGTTTTATCTCTGCGTTGTGCCAGATATCGACGCTCTCCCCGTGGCGCTTCGGTCCGTTTTCGACCAAGGCCAGAGCCAGCGGGCCGAGTGTGGGGCTGAGATAGCTTGAGGTGACATAGCCCAGCGATTTTTTCTTGGGCGCATCGCTCACCACATGTGCGCCCGTTGGCAGGACCCCTCCGTCAGCGGCGCGCAGGCCCACCAGGGCTTTGCGGTTTTGTGTATTTGCTTTGGCACTGCGTAAGCTGCGATCCCCGACAAAGGGCGTTTTCTTTTTGATCCTTGGCAGGGCAAAGCCCAGATCATGGGGCATGGTTTCCCCATCTGTGTCCTTGCCCACCATGATATAGCCCTTTTCGGCACGCAGGATCGACAGGGCCTCTATCCCGAGCAATGTGGCGCCAAGGGGCTGACCCGCCGCCATGACCGAGGCCCAAAGATCGCTGGCAGCGCTGGCCTTTATGGTGATCTCAAAGCTTAGCTCGCCGGTGAAGCTCACGCGGGCAATGCGCAGCGGCAGATCGTTAAACTGGCCCTCTCGAAAGGTCATATGGGGGAAAGCCTTCGCGCTTAGATCGACGCCCAAATCCAAGGCCTGCAAGATCTCCCGCGCCTTTGGGCCTGTCACCGTGACAGTTGCATAGCCTTGGGTCAGATCATGGATGAATATTCGGCTCGGATCGTTGCCATCTTGTCGCCAGGCCTCAAGATGCATATGCACGCTCTCAACATGGCTGGAGGAGCAAGAGATCAAAAAGTGATCCGGCCCCAGGCGCGAAATCACCCCGTCATCCAGCACAATCCCGCCTTCGGTGAGCATGAAGCCATAGCGGATATGGCCGGGTTTTAGTGTCTTGACGGTATTGTAATAGACGAAATTGACAAAGCTTTCAGCATCCGGCCCCATGACCTCGATCTTGCCCAAGGGGGAGGCATCGAAAATTCCCGCTGTTTGGCGCACGGTTTTGGCCTCGTTTTGGATGTGATCCCCTGCATTGCCCGCGCCATACCATCCAGGGCGCAGCCAGCCGCCATATTCACATAAAGCTGCACCTGCCGCGCGGTGCTGGGCCTCAAGGGGCAGGCGCTTTACGGGATGCCAGCCTGCCCCGCGATGATCGCCGTGATAGGTTTCAATCGGGATGGGCACAAAGGGCGGTCGAAAACGCGTTGTCCCCAGCTCTGGAATTGGGCAGTTTTGCAGGGCTGCCATCGCCGCGAGCCCTGCCATATTCGAGCTTTTGCCCTGATCTGAGGCCATGCCCAGCGTCGTATAGCGTTTGAGATGTTCAACCGAGACATAGTTTTCCCGCGCCGCGAGCTCGACGTCTTTCAGCGTGACATCATGTTGGAAGTCGATCCATTGCCGCCCTTTGCTGCCCGGTTTGGGCCAATGGGGCGTTATGTGATAGTTGCTATTTATTGGCTCTGGGTCTTGCCCAAGAGCGGCTGCGCGGGCCAGGGAAATTGAGGCGTTGAGGTCAAACACACCGCTGGCGCCGCCTACAACCGCCATCCAATCGGGACCATCGCCCGGAACAAAGGCGTGCCGGGTCGCGCACCAGCTCAGTTTTCCACCGGCATGGGACCAAAGATGCAAGGTAGGTGTGAGCCCACCGGAGACGAGCACGGTATCCGCAGGGTGGTTCTTTTGACCCGCGCGCAGACCCTTGATGAGTTTACCGCCCCGCACAGTGAAAGGTCCGGCATCTAGGGGGAGGGTCTCGAGCTTCACCCCAGCCTCCTGCAAAGCGGCAATCGCGCCATCGCCACATGTGTTATTGCTCAAGGCAACAGCGCTTCGCCCCGCCAGAACACCGTAACGAACCAGATATTCATGGGCCGCGATCAGCGACATCACGCCGGGGCGATCATTATTTGCGAATGTCTTAGGGCGGTCCAATGCACCGCTGGCAAGGATCACCCGTTTCACCCGCATACGTGTCAGGCGCGGGGCGACTCCAAAACCACGATCCGTGATCAAACCCAGCATACGGTGATCGAACACACCAAACGCTGTGCTCCGGGTGAGGATACGCCCGCCTGCGGCTTTGATGGCGGCCCTCTGAGTCTCGATCCAGTTTTGCGGGGCCAGTCCTTCGACCCTCTCACACCGAAAAAGCCCGCCGCCAAGCGCATGTTGATCATCGACCAGAACCACATCCTGCCCGGCCTGCGCGGCGGCGCAAGCAGCTGCCAGACCAGAAGCGCCGCCGCCCACAACCAGCGTTTCGCATTCATCATAGATTTGATCGGCAACATAGCTGTCATCAACATCTGCTGTGACCGCGCCTAGACCGGCCATTTTGCGGATCATCGGCTCAAATAGATGCCAGTTGGGCCACATGAACGTCTTGTAGTAAAACCCCGCGCCCAGCCAGCGGTGAAACAGATCCAGCCCGCCCTTTAGATCGAACTGGGCAGAGGGCCAGGCATTCACCGCCCGAACCTGCATTCCATCCTCTAGATAAGTGGTGGTTGCCAGGCAATTGGGCAGCTCTCGCCCGTTCAGGCGGACCGACATGATGGCGTTTGGCTCATCAACCCAAGCGCCCCACACCCCGCGCGGGCGATGGTATTTGAAGCTACGCCCAACAACGCGCACCCCGTTTGCCAGCAGCGCCGAGGCCAATGTGTCGCCCTGAAACCCCTGATAGGGACGGCCATCAAAGGTGAAGCTCAGCACCTGTTTGCGATCAATCAAACCACCCTGTGGCAAACGGTGAGAGGTCATATGGCCTCCTTGCGCAGCGGCGTTGTGCCCAAAACCCGCATTGTCACGCTATCGCGCTCTAGGATGAACAGCTCGCCGCATGTCTTATGCATCCAAACCTCGCGCACATGGCCCTTGTCGTTGCGCTGCGCATAGAGGTAGCGCGCCCACTCCGCATCGGAAATCTCGCCCGCTGTATCGGGGCGGGTCTTTCCAGCCTCTGCCAGAAAATGAAACTCTGTCTCATTGCGCGCCCCGCAAAAGGGGCATGTGAAAATCTGCACGCGTCCTGCCTCCTAATGCGCAATGCCCGATGCGCCGCCTTCATCAACCAGATACCCGGTTTCAAACCGCGCGCGATCAAAGGGGCGGCTCAGCGCATGGTGTGTGCCCGTGGCAAGATGATGCGCAAAGAGCCAGCCCCCGGCGGGAATCGCTTTGAACCCGCCGGTGCCCCAACCGCAATTGATCAAGAGCCCCTCAACGCCCGAAGGCCCAATAATGGGCGAGCTATCCGGTGTCACATCCACAATCCCCGCCCAATGGCGCAGCAATTTGACCTTAGAGAGCGCAGGCATCATCTCCGACAGCCCGCCCAGAACCGCCTCTTGCATCGGCATATTGCCCCGCTGCCCATAAGACGGAACCCGGTCCAGCCCGCCGCCAATGACCAGCCCACCTTTATCGGATTGGCTCACATAGGTGCCAAGGGCTGAGGCCAGCACAACCCCGTTCACGATGGGCTTAATAGGCTCGGAGACAAAGGCTTGCAGCGCATAGGAATGGATCGGCAAATCAAACCCGGCCATCGCGGCCAGGACCGAAGAATGCCCGGCAACCGCCGCCCCAACCTTACCAGCGCGAATAGGGCCGCGCGATGTCTCTACCCCAACGCAAATCCCGGCCTCTTTGATGATCCCCTGAACCTCGCAATTTTGGATGATATCAACACCCAACGCGTCAGCTGCACGGGCATAGCCCCAAGCAACCGCATCATGGCGCGCAGTGCCCGCACGTCGCTGCAAAACGCCCCCATGGATCGGATAGCGGGCATCATCACGGAAATTCAACATCGGCTCTAAGCGGCGCACCTGATCGGCGTCCAGCAGCTCGGCGTCGATATTGTTCAACCGCATCGCATTACATTGGCGCGCGGCCATCTCCATTTCATTGTGAGAATGGGCCGTCACGATCATACCGCGCTGCGAGAACATCACATTATAGTTGAGCTCCTTTGCGAGCCCTTCATAAAGCTTGACCGAAAAATCATACAGCGCCGCGCTTTCAGGGTAGAAATAGTTGGAGCGGATCGCGGTGGTGTTTCGCCCCGTATTCCCCCCGCCAAGCCAGCCCTTTTCCAGAACAGCAACGCGGGTGATCCCGTGATTTTTCGCCAAGTAATAGGCGGTTGCCAGCCCATGGCCGCCGCCGCCAATGATCACCACGTCATAACCTGCTTGCGGCTTGGGGGAGCGCCAAGCAGCTTGCCAGCCCCGCCCGCCGCGCAGACCTTCGCGAAACAGGGAGAATGCGGAATAACGCCTCATATCATCTCACGCATGGATCAGCTTTCTGGCGGTGCGCCGCCCTCTGCGGTGCGTTTGGCGATGAAGGCCCGCAGCGCCTCTAGCCGATCCCCGTCAACCTTGGGGCGATTATTTGCGGCGAGGATCTCTTTCCACACAGCGGTTGCGCGGGTATTGGCATCCTTTGCGCCGCGCTCGCTCCAGGTGCCGAAATTGGCGTAATCATGCACGATAGGTTCGTAAAACTCGGTATTGTAACGCTCCATCGTTTGGGGGGCAGCAAAGAAATGCCCAGAGGGATCCACATGCGACAGCGCATTGTCAAATCCGATTTCATCCGCACCAGCGGGGCGGGGCGTGCACAGCTCAGCCACCATGTTCAGAACTTCTGCATCTGTAATCAGCTTTTCGTATGAGACGCTCAGCCCGCCTTCCAGCCAACCGGCCGAATGAATGATCACCGTGGCCCCGGCCATCAAACAGCCCCAAAGCCCAAACTGGTTTTCATTGGCGGCCTGCACATCATTGATATTGGATGCAGAACCCGCAGCAGAGCGCCAGGGCAACCCGATAAACCGCGCCAGCTGACCGGCGGCAAGCGAGGCCTGAAAATGGGTCGGCGTGCCAAAGGCAGGGGCACCAGAGCGCATATCCACATTCGAGGTGAACGTGCCATAACAGATTGGCGCGCCCGGATTAACCAGCTGCACCAGCGCGATAGCGGCCAGCGCCTCGGCATGGCTCAGCGTAATGGCCCCGGCAACCGTGATAGGCGCCATAGCCCCCATCAAGGTAAAGGGCGTAACGATGCTGAGCTGTCCATATCTGGCAAAATCAATCAACCCTTGCGCCATGGGCAGATCAAGCGTGCGCGGGCTGTTGGTGTTGATAATTGTGTAGGCATGGGGCGAGGCGCGAAATTCATCATCTGAGAGGCCACGAAAATCCCGCATCATTTCGAAATTATCCATGGCTTGCGGTCTGCCACGGGAAAAGAGGAAGGGGAATTTATCGGTGAGCGTAAGCTGTGCCTCAGTGGTGAAATAATGCCTCAGATGGGTTTCGACATCCTGGGGCTCGACGGACGGGGACATCATCTGAAACACATCAAAATGATGCGCAAGCTGGGTATATTCTTTGTAATCGCGACCAGAGCCGGGGCGGCGACCGCGCTCAAGATCGGTGGCATGGGGCGCGCCCGCACCGGGTTGAAAGGCCAGGGTGCCAAGCTCCAACACCAAATCCCGCGACCGCGCGCCTGCCATGCAAGTGATGGATTTGGGCGCGCTTTGCAGGGCCGCCTCAATCATATCGCGCCCGATATAGACCATTTCGCTCTCTTCATCGACACGCGCACCGCCCTTTGCATAGATCGCGCGGGCCTCTGGATGCAGAACTTTTAAGCCCAACTCTTGCAGCGTCCTCAGCGCCGTTTCGTGCATATTGGCAATCTCATCGGCGGAAAACACATCCATCGGCGGAAATGGATTGCGCAGCTGGCGGTAGTTCACGTCCCGCTTAGGTGTTAAGCTTGCCTGAGCGCTGCCTTTACGCCCCCTGCGGCGCGCGCGCTCTCCGCCTTCTGATGCCGTCGCCATGGCTCCCCCTCCCATCGTTTTTTCACCGTTGGCAGTCTCAACTTCGTCTCTATGGCCGTCAAGGCATGATTATACCAAACATCCCAATGACCCGAATTTCTGTACCGTGGGGGTTTTGCACCCCCACACCCCCGCCCCGTATCAAATAAGGTATTTACGGCCAAATGAGGGGGGCGCGGGGTTTGGCGGGTAAGCCTGGGTATATCAGCCAGCTCTGCCCGTTGCCTTACATAACTTTGCGTTTCAAAAATATAGGGGCCCGGTAAGATGTGCCAAACATGCGCGTATCAGAGAGCCGCAAGGATGGCCCATGGATTAAAGGTCATAAGGCACAAACCCCACAAAATCCCTCACTGCGCGAGGGTTTTAAGCCGATCAAGCTCCTGGGTTAATTGTTGGCGATTGTAGCCCCTATACCAATCATCCGTATCGCGTCGCGTTTTGGCGCGCTCAGAGACAAAATGCCCCGCATACGCCCCCTGACTATCGACTGAAAACACATAAGGTATGTACTTGTCATAATGCTGATCTGCCCCCGATACCTCAAGAACCGAATAGCCGTTGGGCGAATGGTAATTTTCAACATGAACGATTACAAAACTCTCTGCGACAAAGCGACGAAGCGATTCCGCTGCCTCCGTTACATCCTCTTTCTCTCTTTCGTAAATAGTCGCTCGATATCGCTCATCTGGCGCACGGGGGCTGCCATAAGTATACCGAAATTTGCTCTTGCCCCCTTCGATATAGGCATCAAAAACGTGACACCAAATACACCATTCTGCCCCATATGAAACGAGCAAAACCTTTCCGTTTTCATCGGCAAACGTCAAAGCAGACTTGAAAAGCGCTACTTGGTCAGAGCATTCATCATAGAGTTTTGCTCTCCCATCTCGACAGCCTTTATCAATCTGCCTGGGGAATTTGATGATTTCGCCCGCCGACGCGCCGCAACTCGTTAACGCAAAAAGGAAAAGCACCAAAAGTCTTACCAAAGCCATAGCGAATAACCCCTAAGTTTTTCCCTTCATATATGTCAAATAGCCCGCCGGCTCAAATTTAATAAGGCGTGGGGCGGATGATGCTGCACGGTGCAGTCTGCGGGATATCGTTCTTGCACTGGGGCACAACTCGGATTAAGCAAGGCGCATCGCGGGCGTGATGGAATGGTAGACATATCGGACTTAAAATCCGAAGGCCTTAGTGCCGTGTGGGTTCGAGTCCCACCGCCCGCACCAGGAACTTGAGCAAGCAGATAGCGCGCCAACTCTTTCCTGCCAGATATTGCCCTAACCCAACGTCTGCGGCATGCTGGGCCGTGAAACAGGTAATGGGCGCCTCGCTTCTTGCCACACATATCAAAACCGCATGGATCAAACTATGAGCGAGCGTACAATCCTGATCGTTGGCACTGTTGACACCAAGGAGGACGAGCTGAACTATATCGCCGAGGTGATCGGGCAGCAGGGCGGCGCGGCCTTGACCATGGATGTCAGCGTGCTCGGTGATCCCTCAGCGCCCACAGATATTTCAAAACATGAGGTGGCTGAGGCGGGCGGCTCCTCGATCAAAGAGGCGATTGCGGGCGAGGACGAAAACCTTGCCGCGGATGGCGCCTTCGCAGCTGTTATGGATTTCGCCCCCAAGAGCTGGGCAATCACATCATGGGCTCAACCATCAGCGCAGGACCGGATCGTATGACAGGCGCAGGCCGCGCCCTTGCACAAATCGACGCCTGGATCGCGGACGGCACACTAGAGCCCCCCTGAAGCGGCACGGTCGCCAAATCGGTGCGCCCTGGGAAAACATGTAAGGTCTTCAGCCCCAAGGACGGTAGGCAAAGCGAGGGGCTATTTGAGAAAAGCGCGACAGAGCCGGAGCAAACATATGTCATTTCGAACCTACGCATTTCGGATCGGCCAGGACGCAGATCTCTTGGATGAGGAGGAGTGGAGCGAGATCGCGCCCCTTCTCACGGCCCGTATCAAGTGGATCAAAAAATACCGTGAGGAAAACGCGTGTTCGATTAAAGAGGCCCGCAAAGCTGAACCCGCCGGGCAAGCGGCGCTTGATCGGTACGAAGCTCTAACAGGCACAAGATTAGACCATCCAGACCAGCTTTGGGGTGTACGAATGCGTGATTACGGCTCCCTTTGTCCAAACTGTAACCACCCGTTTCGAACACCAAAGGCGACACTATGTGCTGAATGTGGCTTCAAATTGCCAGAGGGTTCGCAAGCGGGCGGTTTGATCGACCAACCATCCGACCTTTAACTAGAGTGAAAACAGATCAAGCTGAATCATCCTGTGCCAGTATTCGCGCTCAACAGTAGCGAGAGGCAGCGAAGACTGGCTCAATAGGATCGTTTTCTGCTCTAAGCAGTGTCAGCCCCGAAACATCGCCATGAACTCTGGCCAAGCTTCTGGGTCGGCGACGGTTTTGTCGCGGCAGAACGGGTTGCAAAAGCCAAAGATGCGGCCCTCTAGCTCTAGGAAATCCGTCACCTCATCCCCGGAATAGGGGCATAGCCTGTTCTCGCTATCGCTGCGCTCGGTTGGCTTGGCAGGCAGAGGCGTCGGGCCCGGCCAAGCTACTTGCGCATGGCTCTGGGCATACCAAGGCAGCGTCGCCCCGCGTACCAAACCCATGGCGCGCCAACGCCGGAAAGCTGGATCTGCGAGATGGGCTTGAACATAGGCCGAGGCCACCTTGGTCACTGGCAAGGAATAGCCCGCAATCCTCGCTGCCACGGGCGCAAAAAACGCATCCGCCGCGCTATAGTCTCCGCAAAGCCAGGGGCCCCCGCTCGCCTCCAAAGCCGCGCCCCAAATGGTTTCGATCCGGGCAAGATCGGCGCGCACCTCAGGTGTCGGATCGACCCAATCATAGGCCGTGCGCAGCGCCATGGGGCAGGCAGAGCGTAGCGCCGTAAACCCCGACGCCATTTCGGCCGCCAAAGTCCGAGCCCGCGCCCGCGCTTTGGGATCACGGGGCCAAATCCCCGCATCGGGATGACGAGAAGCAAGCTCTTCGGCAATGGCAAGACTTTCGGACACAACCCCACCTTCGGGCGTGAGCATGGTCGGCACAGTACGCGCAGGCGCAAGATGCGCAATCTGCCCAGCCACATCCTGACCGGAAAAATCCACCAGATGCACCTTGCAAGCAATCCCAAAACGACGAAAGAGCAGCCACCCCCGCAGAGACCAAGACGAATAGGCGTAATCGCCAATATAAAGATCATAAGTCATGAAAGCAGTCTAATCAGCACCCCCCACGGGCAGCAAATCGTAATTTGTGAGCGAGACAATCACGGGAGATGATCTGTTTTGATGTCACCGGTTTGGGGGGCGGTGAAGTTTCACTTGGTCTTCTTGTATGCAGCTTCGTTTTGAATGACCGAGATGTCTGGACAGAAGTCGTGCCCTACACGGTTCCTGATCTTGTTTCGGCATGTTGCCATCCGATTATCGCGCGAGATCACAAACAGACATTTACTGACGCTCGCTAGCGCAAATACATGAAGGTCATCACATTCTTGTGGGATCTCGCCAATCACCTCATTGATCCGCGAAGCAAGTTGTTTTTCCGCTTCATCCACTTTGCACGTGGGTGCAGTGATGACTTGATTTCTATCGCGCAAGTTGTTCAAAAGCTCCATGAGCTTGGCTTTCGCTTTCGCCTCGTCCAGTGCCTTTGTTCCTCCTATGACCAACTTGACCCGTGCGTTGGAAAGTAAATCTCTGAAGAAATATGCGGGATAGTTATCATGCTTTTGTTCGATGTCCACGCAAGTATCGAGAATGTACTTTGGCATCATAATAACTCAAACTTGTCGATACTCTCTTTGACGAAGAAGTTCCTGAAGTTGCCTGGGGGTTCTACATAGCGACCATCACTGTCGATTTCAATTTCGTGGGCTATGTTCTCTCCATCTGACGTCTTGTCAAAATATATAACCTGCGATCTTAAATCCTGGTCACCCTTCGCCAACGCCATCCTGAAACGGTCAATTATGAAGTCACTATGCGTTTCCACAACCAACGCGCTCCCGTTGATCGATGCATTGTGAAATACGTCTCCCAATGCCGCCTGTGCCTTTGGATGCAAGTGTAGTTCAGGCTGTTGAACCAAAAAGGACGTCCCAGACACATAAAACGAGATATCGGTAATAATTGGCAACACTTGACCGACGCCAAACCCCAGCTCGTCAATATAGAAGTATTTTTCTGCTTTCCGAACCTGAAGCACAAACGGCTTGTCTTTCACCTTCGTCTTAATGGTATTGACTACAATTTCATCGAAAAGACCACTTACGCGACCAAACTCGTTTATTGCTTCCATTAATTTAGGCGTCTCGCTCAAAACCTCCCGAAGCATATAAGGGGTGTGTTCTCCCGTACTGCTAAATTGCGTCTTCGATCCGTGATGCAATCGCCGTGTTTTCGCCCGCATTGGACCATGCGTTAGGCAACCAAGCGGGGGATAGCCAACAGCAATAACACGGCTCTTAGTGGTCCCGTTTCGCGCGGCGGCATTCAATGCATCCAACCAGCTCCAGTTGTCAGGCTGACCTTCCCAATCAACCTTGTAATGCTGATTGAAACGGTCTGAAGTATTGGAGTGAATCCGTTCTATTGCCGCTCCGTTTTCTGCGTGGCGGGCGTTCGGGTCATACTCAAAAGTGTCGTACCGATATGAGATTCTGTCGTGGCCTCGTTTGAGCCTCAAAACGCTATGGTCGCGAACAACTGTTACCTTTGTCACCAGAAGCTCGTCCTTTACGGCCTTGTACGTAATAAGACGGGCAAGAATTCTCTGTTCCTGGTGCGCTTCAGTCCGTTCCTTGATCAAAAACCCAATGGTTGTTTCTTTTGAACCGCTTATCCGAGAGCAAACATCAAAAACAGATTCTATGCCATCAACTGCACCCAATAAATCAAGAAAGAGCATGTGAGAGCGTGAATCGATTACCTCAATCAGTTGCAAGAAACTTGATTTTCCCGTGCTGTTTTCACCGACTAGAAAATTACAGGCCCTCAAATTGTGCCAACCGTTCGGCAACCCTTTGAAATCCTGAGAAAAAAGGGCGTACTTTTCTAAGCGTTTGTTTACCATATGCTGTTTCCGCCAATATATTGCGCTTCTTACTAACGATTAAGCAACATATGGTGGAAATAGCAAGCGTAACGAATGTGCGGAGCGCCCAATCCCTAATTCACAAAAAACCCTTCACCTCAACCTTTCGCGGCTTCGATTGCCTCAGACAGTACCTTTTCATCGCCTATGTGGTTGGCGAGGAGGAGGACTAGGCGGGCGTTTAGGGTTGTGCTTTGTTCATCATTCAGGCCTTCGTGGGCTTTGATCAGTTTGGCGTAGAACTCATCCGGGCTTGGGATGTTGGGGTTGGTGTTTAGGGGCATGGCTCATTCCTTTGCGCAGGCGCGGCGTAGGGCGGCCCGTATGGCGGTTTCGTCACAGCTGTCCCAGCGGGCTGCGATATGTTGGTCGGGGCGGATCAGGTAGACAGCGCTTTTGGCTCCGCCCAGGTAGCGCGCGGTGAGGGCGCCGCTTGGATCGTCCGCCGCAGAGATACCGATATGGGTTGCGGTTATGCCCTGCTCGCTCAGCTCATCGGGGGCCTCAGCGTCGATGGTGAGCAGGATAAATCGGCCCCCCAGCGCGTTGAGCAAGAACCCATCGCGCACAGGCGCATCGGGGCAAGGGCTGCCGGGGCGGGTGCGCTCTGGGCCCTCTGGCAGTGCATCCGCGCTATTTAAGGACAGGCCATCATAGGTGCAGGGCACAGAGAGGCGACCCGAATTGACCAGGGGGCGAGCAAATTCATAGCGTTCAGCCAGCCCCAGCACTGCGTTGCGAAACACATGGCTGATCTTGGATTTGGGCGTGATAAAGTCGGTGGCGCGGGTGGAGTTCAGGATATTCTCATCCGCGCCATAGGCACGTTCTTCGTGATATGTATCGAGCAGCGCATCGGGGGCCTGGCCGCGCAGCACCATGCCCAGTTTCCAGCCCAGATTATCCACATCCTGCATGCCCGAATTGGCTCCGCGCGCGCCAAAGGGAGAGACCTGATGCGCGGCATCGCCAGCAAAGATCACCCGGCCATGGCGGAATTGCTTCATGCGGCGGCATTGAAAGGTATAGATCGACGTCCAGACCAGTTCATACTCCACATCCGGCCCCAGCATCGCATTGAGCCGGGCGCGCACATTCTCTTCTTTCAGCTCTTCTTTGCGGTCCACATCCCAGCCGATCTGGAAATCAACGCGCCACACGTCATCGGGTTGCTTGTGCAACAGGGTTGAGGCCCCGGCCTTATGGGAGGGTTCGAACCAGAACCAGCGCTCGGTGGGGAAATCATTGTTCAGCATTTTGATATCGGCGATCAAGAAGCTGTCCTCAAAGACGCGCCCTTCAAAATCGAGCCCCATCATGCCCCGCAAGGGCGAGCCTGCCCCGTCGCAGCCGATCACCCAATCGGCCAGAATGGTGTAATCCCCTTCGGGCGTGGTGATGTTCAGAACGCTGTGATCGTCATTTACCTCGATACTCTCTACACGGTTTTTGCCGCGCAGCTCTATCGGGGCACCCTGGGCTTGGGCTTGCCGCACACGCTCGACGATGAATTTTTCGAAATAGGGCTGCTGGAGATTGATGAAGGCCGGGAATTTGTGGCCCGCTTCGGGCAGGAGGTTGAATTCATAGACCTTGCGATCCTCATGGAACACTTTGCCCAGGTTCCAGACCACGCCTTTATCCAGCATCGGCTCACCGCAGCCATAGCGATCGGCGATCTCAAGGCAGCGCTTGGCAAAGCAAATCGCGCGTGAGCCCTGGCCGATGCCTTCGTGATCATCCAGCACCACAACTGGGATGCCCTGCAAGCCCAGATCCAGCGCCGTGGCAACCCCGATGGGCCCGCCGCCAACCACAACAACGGGGTGGCGCACGGGCGTGGTCGCATCTTGATCGGCAGAGCGTTCATAGGGGTAGAGCTTAAAGGCGAGCTGGTAGCGATCATCTAACGGCATGTGGTTTCCTTTCAAATCTGTGAACCTCAGCGCAGCGCAAAAGGGTCAATAATCGCGCACAAAGATCCTGCCTCGCTCGCAAAGTCGGCGACAATCTGCGGCATCTCGGCCTATATCATTGGACAACATAACAGAGGACGTTCCCGGCCCTTCGAACCGGCTGTCATCGCACTCGCCATCGCGGCTATATTCGGACCTGTTGTTCCCAAAGCGGATGGCCGAGCATTGGGTTGCCGCTTTGGCCTTTTCCATGTCCCAAAGCTTGACCCGCCCATCTTTGTAAGCATTGCGGCAATCATTGGCGTCCCTGAAATTGTCATCCTCATCCAGCCCTTTCGCCATGCCAACGCCGGTAAAGCGCCGGTCATCGCATTCCCCGTCATTGGCATATTCGCTGCTATTATTGCCGAACTTGATGCTTTGCGCCGCCAGAGGAAGCGCAAGCAATGTGCTGCACAGGGTCAGAGTAATAAGTTTCATGTAAACCTCATAGATAGACTGGCTTAACCTTGCAGGGCCGCCCACATTTCTTTGTCGCGTGCGGCGGTCCAGACGCGGGGGGTGTCGATGCCGCGGGCTTCGTCATAGGCGCGGGCCACGTTGAAGGGCAGGCAGTGCTCGTAAATCGCGTAATCGCTGAATTTGGGATCACATTCGGCGCGGCAGGCGTCCCAGGCCTCTTTGAGGCTGCCACCGCGTGCGACGACCTTGGCCACGGGTTTGTAGGTTGAGTTCACGAAATCGGCGGTGCTGGCAATGGCTTTGGCGACCATTTCCTCGCCCACCAGAGCATCGCCGCGCCCCGGCGCAATGGCTTTGGGTTCAAAGGCGGCGATATTCATCAAGGTGTCTTCCCAATCACCAAAATGCCCGTCGCCGCAATAACAAGCCGAGTGATATTCCACGATATCTCCCGTGAACATCACCTCTTGATCAGGCACCCAAATCACCGCATCCCCCGCCGTATGGGCGCGGCCCAGCTTCATGATATCGACGCGGCGCTTGCCTAGCATCACGGTCATGGACTCGCTAAAGGTGGTAGTTGGGCGGGTCAGACCGGGGATTTCCTCATGGCCTTGAAACAGACGCGGGAAGCGGTCGAACTCGCTGTCCCAATCCTCTTGCCCGCGTTCCTCGACCATGGCGGCGGCGGTATCGGACATGATAATCTCGCGCGCCCCATAAGCGCTGGCCCCAAGCACCCGCACCGCATGGTAATGGGTGAGAACCAGATGCGAGATCGGCTTATCCGTGACCGAGCGCACCTTTTCAATCACCATGCGCGCAAGGCGCGGAGTGGCTTGGGCCTCGATGATCATCACGCTTTCATCCCCGATGATCACACCGGTATTTGGATCCCCTTCGGCGGTGAAGGCATAAAGCCCCTCCCCTACCTCAGTGAAACTGATCTTTTTCTCTTCCATATCCCCTGCGGATGCGAATGCTTTTGCCATTTTCGTTTAGTCCCTTAGAATTTCGAGCAATTGAGGTGTCATCGCCGCCAAAACCTCTTTCATGCTAGGCTGGAGGCTATGCATCGCGCGGTTCATGAAAGAGGTGGTTTTTGACAGGATCGCGGCCCCTTCGGGCGTGGAGTAAAACGCGATCATGGCTTTCAGCTCGTCCTTGGTGAAACCGCGCGCGCTTTCCTTGATCATGATTCGGTTAAATTCGGGCAGGATCTTCATCATCTCTTTGGACATCACCTCACCGATTTGGCGTTGCTGCGCTTTTGTGATTTTTACGTGGTCAGGCTTACCAGAGCTGAATTGCTGGTACATGTTTTCTGCCGAGAACATTTCGCGCATCATGCTTTGCATGGCGGGCAGTTCAACATATTCTCTGGCAAGCTGTTTGCGGCTTTGCGCATCTGCGGTGCTTGCGCCAACAAGCAGAGCAAGAGCAATTAGCGCGGTGGATATGAGGTTTTTCATGGGGGTGTTTCCTATCGCTTATATGGATCGTCCAAGGCGGCGATGACCGTGCCCGAGCAGCTGCCGAAACCGATGTGATACCCATCGCCCTTGGCCGCGCCGCGCAAGGTGAGCCGATCGCCATCCTCAAGGAAGCTGCGCGCCTCGCCGCTGTCAAGTGTGATCGGTTCTTTCCCACCCCAGCTCAGCTCAAGCAGCGAGCCCCGGCTCTCCTTTTCAACCCCCGATATCGTGCCCGATCCAAGCAAATCGCCCACCCGCATAGGGCAACCGCTGGTGCTGTGATGCGCCAATTGCTGGGCGGCGGAATAATACAGCTCTTTAAAATTGGTGCGCGAAATCACGCTCTCGCCCGCGCCTTTCGGGGCCAGCGCGATTTCCAGATCAACATCATAGATCATCGCTCCGGGCTCTTGCAGATAGGGCAAAAGCGCGCGTTCACGCTCGGGGGTGGAGGTGCGAAACGGCTCAAGCGCTGCCTTGGTCACAATCCAGGGGGAAATCGTGGTTGCGGTTGCTTTGGCCTGAAACGGGCCAAGCGGTTGATATTCCCAGGCCTGAATATCGCGCGCGGACCAATCATTGAGCAGCACATAGCCAAAGATCATGTCATCGGCCTCTTGCACGCTCACAGGCCCGTCACTGGCTTGGCCGACAATGGCTCCGATTTCCAGCTCTAGATCAAAACGCTTACAGGGCGCAAACACCGGCAACTCAGCATCAGGGGCTTTGAGCTGACCCCAAGGGCGGCGCACATCTGTGCCCGACACAACCACCGAGGAGGCGCGGCCATTATAGCCAATCGGGATCGACAGCCAGTTGGGCGGCAGCGCATTTTCCGCCCCCCGGAACATGGTGCCCACATTGGTTGCGTGATGCTTGCCCGCATAGAAATCGGTGTATTCCGCGACGGTGATCGGCATCACCATTTGTACATCGCTCTGCGCCACAAGGCAATCAGGACGCGCCTCGGCCCCCTCTTTGAGCAGCTCAATCAGGCGCGCGCGCAGCTCGGCCCAGGCATCCGGCCCAAGATCCATGAAATCATTCCAATGGGGCACATCAAAGACCGGGGCCAAATCCCCCAAGAGCCCATCACCCTCGGCCCGAAACAGATCAAAGATCATCTCCCCAATGGCAACGCCGCAACGGGGCACGGAGCCATCGCAAAGATCAAAGACGCCATAGGGCAGGTTGTTCAGGGGAAACTCGGTTTCAGGGGAATTGGCCGAGCTGACCCAGGATCGCAGAAGTGTCATATACTAGATTTCCTCATTGGTGCTGGGACTACCTATCCGCACCGGTTTCCTGTCGCAAAACGTTTCTATTCGATTGAATCATAGCTTATACTCATCCTGGGTATTGGTTGCCCTCCACTGTCATAGCGAGCCCTCCAAAGAACGAGGCCCAGATCAGGTGCGTAGAATTTTCTGCTGCGCGAGGACGAGAGTCGATAAATATCAACGACCTCTTCAATATACCAACCTTCATAAACGCATTCGCCCACAGTTTCGCTACCATGTCCCAGATAATGAAAATCGACGGTCAGAGGTTGTTTCAGCCCTTCCTGAGATACCAGATTGCCAGCCGTTGACCAATGTTTGTCCTTGGGCAGCTGATCTAAACCTGCGCCAGCTCGATCATATTCGACATCAAAGTACGGGATATCGGGATCTTCGTGACTTATCCTCAATAGCGGATGGATGTACTCCAATTTACTATACACAGTATCGCCGTTGCGGATTTGGCTGCGGTCTTCGGTCAAGATACCGTTCGAGCCCATGATAAAATACGCAGAAAGATAGGGCTCGGTGCGTATCAGCGTTACACCCTCTTTCAGATCGCCTTTATCAGGACATGCCAGCGCAGTGCCCGCCAAACCAAAACCCGCAATCAACGTGAGAACGGGTTTCACAAAACTTTTAGAACCCAGCCAATGACCCATCATTTTGTACCCGGCGTGCCGTCGAATTTCTTCTCTAAGCTCTCCCAGCAGTCAATGTAATCATCTTGCAGCGGGGCCTCTTTGCCCGCGAACTCGGTCAGATGCTGCGGAAAGCGGGTTTCGAACATGAAGGACATGGTGCGGTCCAGCTTGTCGGGGCCTAGGTTCGCGTTTGATGCGCCCTCAAAGGCGTCTTTGTCCGGCCCGTGCGGCAGCATCATATTATGCAGGCTCATTCCGCCGGGGACAAATCCTTGTGGCTTGGCATCGTACTGGCCATAGATATTGCCCATCAGCTCTGACATGATGTTCTTGTGATACCAAGGCGGGCGGAAGGTGTTCTCGGCCACCATCCAGCGCTCGCGGAACAGAACAAAGTCAATATTGGCGGTGCCGGGCACGCCAGAGGGCGCAGTGAGCACGGTGAAAATCGACGGATCGGGATGATCGAACAAGATCGCGCCCACCGGGCAATAGGTTTTCAGATCATATTTATAGGGCGCGTAATTGCCATGCCAGGCCACCACATCCAGCGGGCTTTGCGCGATTTTGGTTTCATGGAACTGCCCGCACCATTTGATCGTCAGGGTCGAGGGCACTTCACGATCCTCAAACGCGGCTACAGGTGCCTTGAAATCACGCGGATTGGCCATCGCATTGGCCCCAATCGGGCCGCGCCCCGGCATTTCGAATTTCTGCCCGTAATTCTCACACACAAAGCCGCGGCAGGGCCCTTCCAGCACTTCGACCCGGTAGACCAGCCCGCGCGGAATAATCGCGATATCTTGCGGCTCAATGTCAAGAATACCCAGCTCAGTAGAAAACCGCAGCTTGCCCTGTTGCGGCACCACGAGCAGCTCACTATCAGCACTAAAGAAATAGGCATCTTGCATGCTTTCAGTCACAAGATAGATATGCGCGGCCATGCCAACCTGCGTGTTCACATCCCCCGCCGTGGTCATGGTGCGCATGCCCGTCAGCCAAGTCAGGTTTTCGCCGCGCGCCTCAATCGGATCCCAGCGATATTGCCCAAGGCTGGTGACATCTTCGGGGATATGCGGGGCGGATTTCCAATAGGGCAAATCAATCCGCTCATACCGCGCCGAGTGCTTGACCGAGGGGCGAATGCGGTAGGTCCAGGTGCGCTCGGGCGGATGCGCGGTGAAAGCGGTGCCAGAAAGCTGCTCGCCATACAGCCCATAATTGCATTTCTGCGGGCTATTCATGCCTTGGGGCAGCGCGCCGGGCAGCGCCTCGGTTTCGAAATCATTGCCAAAACCGGGCATATAGCCCGCATGCGTGCCGGTTGTGTCGGTTGCACGGATCATGCCCTGGGGCAGCTCATGTTTGCTCATCGCGGATCCTCCCGAATGCTCGCTCTCGCCCAACGGGGCGTTTTGAATCATTGGCACCTAATAAACGTAGCACTTGCAACGAAGTCAACGGATTTATCGCAATTGCAACGAAACCGCTTGCAGCCAGGGCCCACAATCGCAAAGATAGGAACCTATGACAAAAGAGGACCCCCCGCCCCTGCCCGCGTTCGACCTGTTTGGCTTCACACCCTATCGGCTGGCAGTCGCGGCAAAACACACCAGTGATGAACTGGCCCGCCAATATCGCGCGCGTTTTGGTATCTCCGTTCCAGAATGGCGCGTGCTGGTGCATCTTGCCCATTCCGGCGAGGTCTCGGTGCGCGATATCGAGGCCCGCGTAGCGATGGAGAAATATGAGGTCAGCCGCGCCGCCAAACGTCTGCGCGAAGCGGGGTTGATCGAACGGCGCGAGAACCCGCAGGATCGGCGGCTGATTATCCTGTCACTTGCGCCCAAGGGCCGGGACATGATGGCCGAGCTTTTGCCCATGGCCAAAGCCCACCAAGCTGAACTGGAACACCGTCTAGGGCCGGCCTTTCAGCAGCTTGAGGCGGGCCTAGAAGCACTCTTGAAGGAAACGCAATGATCACACTTTATGATTACTGGCGCTCATCGGCCAGCTACCGCGTGCGCATCGCGCTGGGTCTTGCGGGCCTGAAATGGACCACCATGCCCGTGAACCTGCTAGAGGGCGAACATAAAGACACCGCGCATCTTGCCCGCAACCCGCAAGGGCTGGTTCCCGCGATAGAGATTGATGGGCATCTGTTTACCCAATCCCTGGCGATTGTGGAATATCTGGATGAAACGCGCGGCCTCGGCCTATTGCCCAGTGATCCGGTCGCCAAGGCAAAAACCCGCGCAATCGCACATGCCATCGCAGTCGATATCCACCCGGTCTGTAACCTCGGCACTGCGCGCTTTGCCGTGGCGCAATCAGGCGGCGGGATCACGATGGAAAGCTGGATGCAGCAGTTCATCGCCCCCGGCCTAAAAGCCGTAGAAGAGATGGTGCAAGGGCCAAACTATTGCTACGGCGATAAGGTGAGCCTCGCCGATATCTGCCTAATGCCCCAGCTCTATAACGCAGAGCGCTGGGGGATCGCGCTCGATGCCATGCCCCGCCTCAGCCAGATCGCACAGAGCCTCTCCAAGCTCCCCGCCTTCGCCGCCGCCCATCCCGATCAGACCCCGAAATAAGGCGCATCACGGTTGCACAACAACCCAATCTGAACCGTTTCGGCGAAATACGTGATCAGAGAGGGGATAGGGAAGCGCTGCGCCATATTCAGCGATCAAACCGCGCAGGGTTTTCTCCGCATCTGGCGTGGCCGCAGGTAAGAAGAAAATCAAATCACGATTGGGCATAGCAAGCAGAACCGCGCCCACTTGGTCTTCGATCGAGTCCCATAGTGCGTCATCAAGCAGCATTGAAGCCTCATAAAACCCATCAAGAATAAGCATGTAGGGGCCGCCTCCCTCAACCCGCAGCTCTTGCTTTTTGCGGGCCAGATTTGTGCGCGCGACCTCCTCTAGGGCTTTCATATCCAGCTCAAGCGCTGCAAGATCGCCCTCTTTGATAAACTGAACGCTTTTCGGGCTGTCCAAAACAAACAAAATATCTGTGTCACCGATACTACCTGCCGTGACCAGTTTTGCCTCAGGGGACTGGGAGTCGGTGAAGGTTCGGTAATCTCTGTGCCGCAAGACGGGATAGATCTGCGCATGATCGGCAGGGCTCAGGGCTTCGTCTTGCTGATGATAAACCGCAATGATGGTGGCGATATGTTCATCAAAGATCGTCTGACGCTCCGCATCGCTGCCCGCTGATGAAAGCTTTGCATGTAGGTTATCCGGAAAGGCGGTGATTTCGCTATCGTCCGTATATGTGACGGCCAGTGACTGATCCGCGTGGTCGATGGTGACCTCGCTGATAAGATCCTCCTGTTGCAGCGCATCCGCCATCAAGGCGAGCGTGTCGCTCAGCGCTTTGGGCTTAGCAATATCAGCCTGCGCCACTGAGAGAGTGAGCAGAAAAATGCCAAAAATCGTGCTTAGAAACCGGATCACAGTGCCTCTCCCGCTGGAATACGTGAACTGTTTCAGGGAATTAGCAGTTGGAGTCAACTGGTGGGCAGCGCCCCCCTTTATTTGGCTAAAAATACCTTGCGGGGGTGTGGGGGTGCAAAACCCCCACGGCGCTGGACTGGGTTCCCTCGCGCGTTGGGAATAGCAGCGCACGGCATCCTCACCAGATCTTAACCAATCCCGCGTAGAACTCCTCGCACGAAGCTTCTAAGACGCGCGCTGTCAATGTGGCTGGAGCACGGGTGTAGTGGCACCTACTAAGATCTCTTTCGTCACGATGGCGCGGATAGGAAAATGATGAGCAACCAACGGTACTCCGCTATTGACACGCGGTGATCATCGATGTCTGACGGGCCCGTTCCCTGTCCGAACTCACTTTTCCCCTATATTGATGTGCAACTCCGGTGGAATGGCTCCATGCGGGGCGTTTTGTGCTGCCCGGATGCCAGAAACTCAATTCAGATTGAAGTCCAGCGGATAGGTTCCATCCTGAAACGGGCCAAATAAATCGCTGATATCAGGATGATCCACTGGCTCCCCAGAGCGATCCTCCACCAGATTTTGCTCTGACACATAGGCCACGTAATAGCTTTGCTCATTCTCCGCGAGCAAATGGTAAAAGGGCTGATTTTTCACAGGCCGGCTGTCTTCGGGAATCGCTTGATACCACTCTTCCGTATTGGAAAATTCCGGGTCCACATCAAAGACAACACCCCGAAAGGGATGTTTTTTGTGGCGAACCACTTGACCTAGACCATACTTTGCATGCGTGTGAACTGTCATACCAACCCCTTATGGGCTGTCACTATACGCATCAAGAGGTAAATGTCCAATGATCACGCACGTTTTGGGGGAAACACAGTGTTGATTTTAGCGCTTAAAGTTGTCGAGATCGTCGCCCCGGTCTTTCTGCTGGCCGCCTTGGGCTTTGCTTGGGTCAAGATCGGGGTTGAATATCGAATCCGCTTTGTGACGCAGATGGCCATGACCGTCTCGGTGCCCTGTCTGATTTTTGTCGCGCTTATGCAGGCCGAGATGGAGGCGGGCGCGTTGCAATCTGTGGCTCTAGCCGGGCTTGTGGCCTATGGGCTGGTGACTTTGGTGATTGCTGGGGCCGTGCCGCTATTGGGTCTGAATATTCGCAGCTACACCTCGCCCTTAACCTTTGGGAATACCGGGAATATCGGCCTGCCGCTGGCGCTGTTTGCCTTTGGCGATGAAGGGCTGGGCTATGCTGTGATCATCTTTGCGATCATGGCGATTTGGAATTTCACCTATGGGGTCTGGCTGGTTTCGGGCGGGGGATCGCCGCTGAAAGTGCTGCAAGAGCCCATGGTCGCAGCAACTCTTTTAGGCGGGCTGTTTCTGTGGCAGGGCTGGCAAACGCCGGTATTTTTGACCAATACGCTGGAGCTTTTGGGCCAGATGGCCATCCCGCTGATGCTGATCACCCTTGGGGTCGCGGTGGCGCGGCTGAAACCGGACCGTGCCTTGCAGGCAACAGCGCTGTCCCTGTTCAAACTGCTGATCTGTGTGGGAATTGCCTGGGGCACGGGGCTGTATTTTGAGCTGAACAAGGCCGCCTTTGGCGTATTGGTTTTGCAAATCGCCACGCCCGTTGCTGTCACCTCTTACCTGCTGGCCGAGAAATACGGCGCCGATGCCAATGCGGTTGCGGGGCTGGTGGTGGCCTCAACATTGCTCTCGGTCATTGCCCTGCCGGTGTTGCTTGCCTTCTTGCTTTAGCTGCCGGGCGGTTTGTGATAAGATGGGCGCATGACTCGAAACCACGCTAGAGTAGAGTAAATGCATAGATATATTACAACTTTTTTGCTGCTCAGCTTTCTTGCCTCTTGCGGCAGCAACTATTCGTCAGCCCCAAGCAATCTTGATAATGCGTGCAAGATTTTGCAGCAAAACCCCGATTTTGCCCGCGCCTTTTCGACGGCTGAGCGACGCTGGGGTGTGCCCCCTGCGGTGATGATGGCCATGATGTATCAAGAGAGCAAATTCGTCGCCAATGCCCGCACCCCGTTTCGCTATGTGGCCGGGGTGATCCCGATGGGCCGGCAAAGCTCCGCCTATGGCTATTCGCAAGCGCTGGATGGCACATGGGATGAGTATCGCGCTTCAGCCGGGCGGCGCAGTGCACGGCGAGATAATATCCGCGATGCGACGGATTTTATGGGCTGGTATATGAATCAAACGCAGGATCGTAATGGCATCCCCTTGAACGATACACGCAAGCAATATCTGGCCTATCACGAGGGCCATACAGGCTATGCTCGCGGCACGTATCGCAGAAAAGCCTGGCTCATGCGTGTCTCAAACGAGCTGGCCCAGCGCGCGCGAACCTACCAATCCCAGCTGAACAGCTGCCTGATCTAGAGTGAAAACAGATCCAGTTGGGTCAAGCGTGCCGGTATGCTCGGCAGCGAAGACAGGCTCAACGTGATCATTTTCTACTCTAAGAACACAAGGCGCGGCACCAGGCAGGTGGAGCCACGCCTCTGCATTAGCGGCTCGACTCGGGCCGCTCTTGCGGGCGGAAAAGCGAATTTGGCAGGCTCGCCGGGCGGCTCATCTCGCCCAGGATCACCGTGGTCTCAACTCCATCCCCATCATGGGTCACCCATTGGCGCAGCTCCACCGGGTTGTCGGTGAAGTAAAGCTGGATATAGCCATATTCGGGACGCTCAGGATCTTGCGCTGTGACAATCGTAGCTGTGCCGTCATAGCTATGGCCCGTGACCATTTTTGCCCGGCCAAAATCCACATGCCGCGCCAGAATGATAGAGAGCGGCGTGCGCCGCAATGGGAAGCTTTCGGGGCGCTCATTCGAGCGCGGATCTTCAATCACAATCGCCCCAGAACTGACCACGATTCTCGTGGTCACCGGGGGATCATATTCAAACCGCATGCGCCCAGGGCGCTTTATGTAAACCGTTCCGGTTGACAAGGTCCCATCGTCGTTCACTTGCGTGAACGCGCCTTGCGCGACGCGCAAGGCGTTCAAATACTCCGAGAGCTGCGGCAGTGAGATTTTATCCGCGAAAGCGGATTGCACTGACAAAGTCAGTGCGGCAATGGCTCCAAAAACTAATCGTGACATCTTATTCTCCAAATTTACACCTAAGCATATAGGCGCTATCGCGCCGTTATGCGATAACACAGCGCCGCGCGAAGCGCGGCGCTCGCGTGGGACGCGCGCCGAAGGCGCGCCCCCCCCTCAAGGCTCAGGAACCAAGACCTCGCGCTTACCCACGTGGTTGGAGGGGGAGACCACCCCCTCATCTTCCATCTGCTCCACAAGCCTTGCGGCTTTGTTATAGCCTATAGCCAGCTTACGCTGGATATAGGAGGTTGAGCATTTGCGGTCCTTGATCACAATCGCCACCGCCTGATCATAGAGCGCATCTTCCCCGCTCGTATTGCCGCCCAGCCCAAGCACCTCGTCAATGCCGCCAGCTTTCTCTTCATCGGGCCCGTCAATCACGCCGCCGACATAGTCGGGCGGCCCATAGGCCTTAAGGTGATTCACGATCTCTTCCACCTCTTCATCGGACACGAACGGCGCATGGCAGCGGGTGATCTTCGCCCCGCCCGCCATATACAGCATATCCCCCATGCCCAAGAGCTGCTCGGCCCCCATCTCCCCCAGGATCGTGCGGCTGTCGATTTTTGAGGTCACTTGAAACGAAATCCGTGTCGGAAAGTTGGCCTTAATCGTGCCTGTAATCACATCCACCGAGGGGCGCTGCGTGGCCATGATCAAGTGAATGCCCGAGGCCCGAGCCATTTGCGCCAGGCGCTGGATACAGGCCTCGATCTCTTTGCCTGCCACCATCATCAAATCGGCCATCTCATCGACGATCACCACGATATAGGGCAGCTTTTTGGGCTCGAACTCTTCTGTTTCAAACACCGGCTCGCCAGTGTCATCATCAAAGCCAGTTTGCACGGTGCGCGAGAACATCTCGCCTTTGTCTAGCGCGTCTTTCACCCGGCCATTATAGCCATCAATATTGCGCACGCCCATCTTGGACATTTTGCGATAGCGCTCTTCCATTTCGCCCACGACCCATTTCAGCGCGACCACCGCCTTTTTCGGATCGGTCACAACCGGCGAGAGCAGATGCGGGATGCCGTCATAGACGCTGAGTTCCAGCATTTTGGGATCGATCATAATCAGGCGGCAATCTTGCGGTCCCAGCTTATAGAGCAAAGACAGGATCATCGTGTTAATCGCCACAGATTTGCCCGAGCCCGTGGTCCCCGCAATTAGCAGGTGCGGCATCTTCGCCAGATTGGCCACCACCGGATCACCGCCGATATTTTTACCCAAAGCCAGCGGCAATTTCTGCGTGCCATCCCCAAAATCGCGCGTCGCCAAGATCTCGCGCAGGATCACCTTTTCGCGCTTCTCATTGGGCAGCTCGATCCCGATCACCGAGCGCCCCGGCACCGTCGAAACCCGCGCCGAGAGCGCCGCCATAGAGCGCGCGATATCATCGGCCAGGCCAATCACCCGCGAAGCTTTCAGCCCCGGTGCGGGCTCAAGTTCATACATGGTCACCACAGGGCCAGGGCGCACCGAAGTGATTTCGCCCTTTACCCCGTAATCATCCAGCACCGATTCGAGCATACGGGCATTTTCTTCCAGCGCCTCGTCGCTCAGCACATGGCGGGTGATCGAATCGGGGCTGGCAAGCAGCTCAAGCGGCGGTAGGTCGAAATCGGAAACCGTGTCTTGCAACGCCAATCGCGGCTCAGCCTCTGCCTTGGCGCGGGTAGAGACGGGCACGGGTTTGCGCGTAGGCTGCTGGATCGTGGCCCGTTTCAGCTCTGCCCTAGGAATGGCGGGCGGGCTGGCGGGCAATACTGGCTGTGCGTCAAACTCTAGCACCTCCCCTGACATGTCCGCCGGTACATAGTCAGGCATACCCCCAGGAGCATCTTCAGGGACAGGCGGCAAAGTCACAGCCATATCCCGCGTCAAAGGCGGCTCTTCCAGCTTAGTGGCGCGCGGAATTTCAGCGGGGCGCACCACCATGCCAGCACGCACGCGCGCCTTAATCGCATCAGCGATGCGGGCCTGAACACGGGTTTCTGGCTGAGCGTCAAGCGTATCGGGCTGGGCAGGCGCTTCATCCGCGCGTTTGCGCAGCCCCGGAACCCGGCCCAAGAGCCCAGGTTTTACCTCCTGCTCTGCCTGCGCGCCAAGCGCTACGGATAAGGCCCTTTGCTGGGCTTCCCAATCTTCATGCTCTTGTGCCGCCTCCCGCGCCTGAGCGCGCCGCTCTGAATAGCTGCCCCAGGCAAACCCGATGCGATCTGACACCCATTTGAGCACGCTCAACCCCATGAGCAATGTGCGCAACACACCAACCAAGAGCCAAATCGCCCCTGTTTTGACCTCCCCGCGGCTAAAGCCCAGCACAAACGCCCCGAGCCAAAGCGCGCCAAACGCCAAAAGCAAAGACACAAGCTTTACACTGAATACGGTGCTAATGGGCAAAACCGTCAACAAAAACCCAATTGCAGTATCCCCAAGGAGCCCGCCCATACCGAAATTATGCGCGCTTGCCCAAGCTTGGCTGGCAGGGAGAGTGGCCCCATAACCTGCTACTGCCGCAATCCAAACGGGTGCAAGAACCAGCCGCCACACGCGATCTAGATCACGATGCAAGGTCAAACGCGCGCCCCAAACCGCGAAGATAACAGCCAGGCATGCGGTGCCCCAGCCGATGACAGTAAACAGAATTCCCGCAATAGACGCCCCCGTGCGCCCCAGCATATTCTGGGCAGGGCGGTCCGTAGCCACAAACCAATTGGGATCATCCGGTGTATAAGACCAAGCCATCGCCGCGCTTAAGACTCCAAGGATCACAAGACCAAGCCCCAAAAGCTCAAGCCCGCGCCGCTCTAGCATCAAAGCGGTTTCCTGGTCCAAAAGCGGCTCTCGCGGCCGTGTGGGATATGCCATCTCTCTTGCCTCTTTTATGTGCCGTAAAGGCAGGATTTGAGCGCGCTCAACGCCGTTTCCGTTTCATCTTTTGGGGCCACAAGCGCGACGCGAATATAGCCCTGACCGGGATTCACCCCGCCCGATTCTTGCGCCAGATATGCACCGGGCAGAACTTTGACACCGGTTTCACGCCAAAGCTTTAGGGTCGCGGCCTCGCCATCGGGAACAGGAAGCCACAGGAAAAACCCAGCCTCAGGCGCGCGATAGCCCGGAACATTGCCCAAAATACGATCCGCAATTGCATATTTTTCCGCATAGAGCGCGCGGTTCTCGACCACATGCGCCTCATCGGCCCAAACCCGCGCAGCCGCCGCCTGCAAAGGCAATGGCAAAGGCGCCCCTGCATAGGCCCGTAACTGCTTGGCCGCTTTGATGGTCTCAAGCCCGCCCACAATGAAGCCCGAGCGCAGCCCAGGCAGGTTGGAGCGCTTAGACAAAGAATGAAACGCCACAACCCGCTCAGGATCAACGCCGCGCGCTTTGGCAACCTGCAAAACGCCCACGGGGGGGGTATCGCGGTAAATCTCGGAATAGCACTCATCGGCGAAAATGCGAAAATCCCAGCGCTCCGCAAGATCAAGCAGATCAGACCAATAGCCCTCTGTAGCTACAGCCCCCTGAGGGTTGGCCGGCGAGCAAATATACACTGCTGTGCAGCGGGCCAGAAGCTCTTGGGGCACCGCGTGAAAGTCCGGCAAATGCCCGCTTTCCTCAGTGGCATTCACAAAAACCGGCTCTGACGAGCCGGACAGGCTGGCGACCATATAGACCTGATAAAACGGGTTAGGCATCAAGATGGCGGGGCTTCGCCCCGCCTTGCGCTCAGGGCAAAAGGCCATCACCGCATTATAAAGCCCCTCGCGCGTGCCATTGACCGGCATTACATGCCGGTCTGGGTCCAGCGTTACTTCGTAACGCCGCGCCGCCCAATCGCAAAACGCCGAGCGAAGCTCGGGCGTTCCATCATTGGGGGGGTAGGAGTTAAACCCGGCAGATTGCTGCGCAATCACCTCTGGCACCCAAGCAGGAAAGGCATGCTTGGGCTCACCAATCGTCATTTGAATAGGCGCGCCGCCAGGCGCGACACCATCCAAAAGCGCACGCAAACGCGGAAACGCATAAGCCGGAAGGTCCGAAAACCGCTCGGGAAAGTTCATAAATCTGCCTCATATGCAGAGTCATTTTCGCCCTGCTTTTGGCTAAGTTAACAGAAGCAGCCAGCAGACGTCTAGGGAAATAGGGTTAACACAACCTCAATGTGTCTTTCGCGCCAATGCGCACGCGAAGCGTGCGCACACCATCATGTGCCGCCGAAGGCGGCCCCGCCTGATCAGCGCTAGCTCAAGGCGGCTTCAGCCGCCTTGCCCAGCCTGAGCAGTTTGCGATCTTGCCCTGGCGCGCACATCAGCTGAATCCCGCAGCTCGGCACTCCCGTAGGGAGTGTGAGTCCGCAGAGCCCCATCAAATTGCCGATCCGGGTATTGCGCAAAGCCAGCAAGTTCTCTTCCAGATAATAGTCCTTGTCGGCTTCAAGCCGCTCGACATTTGGTGGCACGCTTGGCACAGTTGGAATAAGCACCGCGTTATAGGCAGTCGAGGCCGCGCCGTAGGCGCGGCGCAGCCTCTCCATATGTTCCCAAGTTGCGACATAATCCGGGCCAGAGACATTCGCTCCAAGTCGAAAACGCTCCAGGATCTGATCAAACATCTTTTCTGGGGCCGCCTCGATCACATCGCGCCACAGACCATAGGCCTCTGCCGTGTAAAGCCCGCCGCCGATTGTTAAAGCCTCGCTCACTTCGGGCACCTCAAAGCGCTCAATATGTGCGCCCGCATTGCTAAGGCGGCTCAAAGCGCTCTCAAACGCTGCGCCCGGTGCCTCGCGCAGATCTTCGCAACCAACGGTTTTCAGTACCCCGAATCGCACGCCTTTCAGCGAAACGCCCTGCAGATCCGCTGCGGGCCCGCCTTCCATCGCCCCCAGCAAAAGCGCGGCATCCTCAACCGAGCGGCAAAGCGGGCCCACCGTATCAAAACGCAAACACAGTGGCACAACGCCTTGCAAGCTCAGCCGCCCATGGGTGGTTTTCAGCCCCACCAGATCATTCCAAGCCGCAGGCACACGCACCGAGCCCCCTGTATCCGAGCCAATCCCAGCCGCTGCCAGATCAAAGGCCACCGAGGCCGCAGCCCCCGAAGAAGAGCCCCCCGGCGCAGCACCCGCATCATTCACACATGGCGGCGTTGCAGCACATGGGTTCAGCCCAAGGCCCGAAAAGGCCAGCTCGCTCATATGGGTTTTGCCCAGACAGACCAGCCCCGCCGCGCTGGCATTGCGCAGCACAAGCGCATCTTGATCTGGCACGCGCCCTTCTAGCAGCTTAGAGCCCGCCTCGGTCACATCCCCAGCAGTGTCAAACAGATCCTTCCAAGAGATCGGCACCCCATCTAAAAGCGATCGCCTTTGCCCCAGATCCGCGCGTGCCTTAGCCGCTTTCGCCTCTGACAATGCCCGTGCATCCGTGGCGCGTGCATAGATCCGCGCGCTCGTCGGGTGCTCTGAAATCGCCTCTAAATAGCACTCTGTCAGAGCCACCGGATCAATCTCCCCCGCGCCAATCCCGCGCCCCAAATCCGCCGCTGTCATCTTAAGCCAGTCTTGCATAATCGCCTCTCCCGTTTTGCCCCACGGTAGCGACGCCTTGCCCCCTGGACAATCCCTTGGTGCGCCCCAATATCACCCTCATGGACACAGATATTCTCATCACCGGCGGCTCTTTGAGCGGCACGAGCCTCGCCCTCGCCCTTGCCAACGCTGGCCATCAGGTCACTTTGATCGACAGCCTGCCCAATACCGCGCAGCTCAGCACCGATTTTGACGGGCGCGCCTACGCGATTGCGCTCAGCTCACAAAAGCTGCTCGGCGCCATTGGCCTTTGGGACGCCCTGGCCCCAAATGCGCAAGCGATGATGGAAATCAAGGTGAGTGATGGGCGCCCCGGCCAAGGTCCGCTCTCGCCCTTCTTTTTGCATTTCGATCAAGCAGAGCTGGATGAGGGCCCAATGGGCTATATGGTTGAGGATCGCCATTTGCGCCCTGCCCTGCTAGAGGCCGTCGCGCATGCGCCCAATATCACCCATTTGCCGGGCGAGACGGTGATTGCCCAAGAGGTCGGCCCGCAAAGTGTCAGCGTCACCCTAGGCTCGGGCAAAACTTTGACCGGCAAGCTGCTTGTTGGGGCGGATGGGCGCAAATCTGGCACGGCGCAGCGCGCGAGCATTGGCCGGATGGTTTCTGACTATGGGCAAACCGCGCTGGTGGCCGCGATTGCTCATGAGGAGCCCCATCACGGCATTGCGCATCAGTTCTTTATGCCCGCAGGTCCGCTTGCGATTCTGCCGCTCACCGAGAACCGTTCCTCTATTGTGTGGTCGGAAAAGCGCAGTCACGCGGCGCATGTTCTTGCCCTGCCCGAGGACGCTTTCCTAGATCACCTGCGCCCGCGATTTGGTAGTTTCCTTGGAGAGATTTCGCTGGCCGGACAGCGCTTTTCCTACCCCCTGAATCTGACCCTTGCAAAATCCCTGATTGCCCCGCGTCTTGCCCTGATCGCAGATGCGGCCCATGGGATGCACCCGATTGCGGGGCAAGGGCTGAATGCGGGGCTGCGGGATGTGGCGGCGCTGGCTGAGGTGCTGACAGATGCCAAGCGGCGCGGCGAAGACATTGGCAATCCGCTGGTTTTGAAAGATTATGAGCGTTGGCGGCGCTTTGATATCGCTTCACTTGCTCTGGCCACAGACAGTTTCAACCGGCTCTTTTCCAATGACAATTCTCTGCTGCGCAGCATACGCGGGCTCGGCATGGGGCTGGTGCAATCCCTACCGGATCTGCGCCGCGGCTTTATGCGCGAAGCCGCCGGTCAAACGGGCGATCTGCCCCGCTTGATGATGGGGGCACCGCTTTAGCGCAGCGCGAAAGGCTTGACTTAAAGACCCTCATGTGATTGCCATACGCAACATAGGATGCTTGAAGCTGGGAGAACCAGTTTACTGGTGCCGAAGGAGCAACTGCCTCGGAAACTCTCAGGCCACAGGACCAGCTTTCAAGTAACATACTCTGGAGAGTGATGCAGGAGCATCCGCCGAAGGGATAATGATCTCAGGCGAAAAGGACAGAGGAGGCACCAACGCGCAGATTTCGCTCTGCGTCGCAAAGGGTGCCGCTTGATTTGACCCGATCTCGTCGGCCTCAAAAGGGGGAAGATGAGATGATGCCTTTGAAGCGAACACCGCTGCATAGCCTGCATATGTCTTTGGGCGCGAAGATGGTGCCCTTTGCCGGGTATGAAATGCCGGTTCAATATGCGCTTGGTGTCATGAAAGAACATCTGCACACCCGCGCCAAGGCTGGCTTATTTGATGTCAGCCATATGGGGCAAGTGATTGTGCGCGGCGAGACTTACGCGGCGGCGGCACTTGGGCTTGAGACCCTTATTCCCGTCGATATTCTTGGCCTTGGGCTGGGCCGTCAACGCTATGGGGTTTTGACCAATGCCGATGGGGGGATTGAGGATGATTTGATGCTGGCCAATCGCGGAGATCATCTGTTTGTTGTCGTTAATGCCGCCTGTAAAGCGGCCGATATCGCCGCGATGAAAGCTGCACTTGAGCCTGATGTGCAGGTTCAAGAGATCACCGACCGTGCTTTGCTCGCGTTGCAGGGGCCGAGTGCTGAGCAAGTCTTGGCAAGCCTGGACCCGCGCGCGGCTGAAATGCGGTTCATGGATGTGGCGACGCTAGATCTTATGGGCATAGAGGCCTGGGTGTCGCGCTCTGGATATACGGGCGAGGATGGCTATGAGATTTCTGTTCCTGCGCAGCGTGCTGAGGACGTCGCGCGCGCGTTGCTCGATCATCCTGATGTGGAACCGATTGGCCTTGGGGCGCGCGATTCGCTGCGCTTAGAGGCGGGGCTTTGTCTTTACGGGCATGATATCGACAGCGCGAGCACGCCTATTGAGGCTGGCCTGAGCTGGGCCATTCAAAAGCTGCGCCGCTTGGGCGGGGCGCGGGCGGGCGGCTATCCTGGGGCCGCGCGCATCCAAGATGATTTGACGACAGGCACCACGAAAAAGCGGGTTGGTCTGCGCCCCGAGGGACGTGCCCCCATGCGCGAGGGGGTGCAGCTTTTTGCAAGCCCTGAAGATGAGACACCGATTGGGGCGATCACCTCGGGCGCTTTTGGACCAAGCGTCGGCGCACCTGTTGCTATGGGCTATGTCAGCGCGGAACATGCTGAACTGGGAGCTCAGCTCTATGGGGAATTGCGGGGAAAACGCTTGCCTGTGAAAGTTGCCAAGCTGCCCTTTATCCCAGCCAATTTCAAACGATAACGAAAGAGGACAAAACATGAAATACACCGAAGAACACGAATGGCTGCGCGCCGATGGCGAGGCTTATGTCGTTGGCATCACCGAACATGCAACCTCGCAATTGGGGGATTTGGTCTTTGTGGAGCTGCCCGAAGAGGGGACCACGGTTGCCAAAGATGACGAGATCGTTGTGATCGAAAGCGTGAAAGCGGCCTCTGACATTATGGCACCCGTAGATGGTGAGATTGTCGAGGTGAACAGCGCCCTTGTTGAAGATCCCAGCAAGGTGAACAGTGACCCGCTTGGGGATGGCTGGTTTTTCAAGATCAAACCTTCGGATCCTGCCCAGCTTGATGAGCTGATGGACGAAGCCGCCTATAACGCAATGATCAGCTAAGGAGGCACCGCGATGACCTTCAAACCCACCAACTATCTGCCCTATGACTTTGCAAACCGGCGGCATATCGGCCCCTCCCCTGCGGAGATGCACGAGATGCTGCAAGTGGTGGGGGCGAAGGATCTGGATGCGCTGATTGAGGACACGGTGCCCAAAGCCATACGCCAGGACGCGCCCCTGGATTTCGGCAAGGCCAAATCAGAGCGTGAATTGCTACACCATATGCGCGAGGTAGCCTCAAAGAATAAGGTGCTGACCTCGCTGATTGGGCAAGGCTATCACGGAACGGTCACGCCGCCCGCAATCCAACGCAATATCTTGGAAAACCCGGCCTGGTACACGGCCTATACGCCCTATCAGCCCGAGATTAGCCAGGGGCGGCTTGAGGCGCTTTTGAACTTTCAAACCATGGTTTCGGATCTGACCGGGCTTGAAATTGCCAATGCCTCTTTGCTGGATGAAGCGACCGCCTGCGCCGAAGCGATGACCATGGCGCAGCGGGTGAGTAAGTCCAAGGCAAAGGGCTTCTTCATCGACGAAAACTGCCATCCGCAAAATATCGCTGTGATGAAAACGCGGGCGCGGCCTTTGGGTATTGAGATCACTGTGGGCAACCCGAATGATCTGGAGGCAAGCGCGGTCTTTGGCGCGATTTTCCAATATCCCGGCACATATGGGCATATTCGCGATTTCACCCAGCAAATTGCAGATTTGCATGGGGCCAAAGCCATTGGGATTATCTCGGCCGATCCGCTGTCGCTGACCTTGCTCAAAGAACCCGGCGCAATGGGGGCTGATATCGCTGTTGGCTCGACCCAGCGCTTTGGCGTTCCTATCGGCTATGGTGGCCCGCATGCAGCTTATATGGCGACCAAATCGAGCTATGCGCGCAATATGCCGGGCCGCATCGTGGGCGTTTCTGTCGATAGCCATGGCAATCGGGCCTATCGGTTGTCCCTGCAAACCCGCGAGCAACATATCCGCCGCGAGAAAGCGACGTCAAATGTGTGCACCGCCCAAGCGCTTTTGGCGGTGATGGCCGGGTTTTATGGCGTGTTTCACGGCCCGGAGGGCTTGCGCGCCATTGCACAGCGCATCCACCGCAAAACCGCGCGGCTGGCCGAAGGGCTCAAGCAAGCGGGGTTTGATGTGCGCCCGGCGACCTTCTTTGACACGATCACAATTGATGTCGGCCCGCTGCAATCGGCGGTCATGAAATCAGCGCTGGATGAAGGGCTGAATCTGCGCGCCGTGGGCAAGACCCGCATTGGCATCACCCTGGATGAGCGCACGCGCCGCTCTACGATTGAGGCTGTCTGGCGCGCCTTTGGGATTGATCGCAAGGACAAAGATTACACCCCGCATTACCACATGCCGGAAAATCTGGTGCGGACCTCGCAATTCATGACGCATCCGATCTTTCATATGAACCGCGCCGAGACGGAAATGATGCGCTATATGCGCAGGCTTGCGGATCGCGATCTGGCGTTGGACCGCGCGATGATCCCGCTGGGGTCTTGCACGATGAAGCTCAATTCCGCAGCGGAAATGATGCCCGTCAGCTGGCGCGAATTCTCGCTGCTGCACCCCTATTGCCCCAAAGACCAAGCCGCAGGCTATAGCGAGATGATCGGGGATCTGTCCTCTAAACTCTGCGATATCACCGGCTATGATGCGATTTCGATGCAGCCGAACTCTGGCGCGCAGGGTGAATATGCCGGGCTCTTGAGCATCGCGAGCTATCACCGCGCCAACGGGCAAGGACACCGCAATATCTGCCTGATCCCGATGAGCGCCCATGGCACCAACCCCGCCTCTGCGCATATGGTGGGCTGGAAAGTCGTTCCGGTGAAATCCGCTGAGAATGGCGATATCGACGTGGCGGATTTCAAGGCCAAGGTTGAGACGCATCGCGACACTCTCGCCGCCTGCATGATCACCTACCCCTCAACCCATGGCGTGTTTGAAGAAACCGTGATTGAGGTGTGCCAAATCACCCATGAGGCGGGCGGACAGGTCTATATTGATGGGGCGAATATGAATGCCATGGTGGGTCTCAGCCGTCCTGGGGATTTGGGCGGGGATGTGAGCCACCTCAACCTGCACAAAACCTTCTGCATCCCCCATGGCGGCGGCGGTCCTGGCATGGGGCCCATCGGGGTCAAGGCGCATCTGACCCCGCATCTGCCCGGCGATCCGAACGGGGGGGAGGGCGCGGTGAGCGCAGCCGCCTTTGGCTCACCTTCGCTGCTACCGATCTCTTGGGCCTATTGTCTGATGATGGGCGGGGAAGGTCTCACCCAAGCCACGCGCGTTGCCATCCTGAATGCCAATTACATCGCCAAGCGGCTCGAAGGGGCGTTTGACGTGCTCTATAAGGGGCCAACAGGGCGCGTTGCGCATGAGTGCATCATCGACACAAGACCCTTTGCAGAAAGCGCGCATGTGACGGTGGATGATATCGCCAAGCGGCTTGCGGATTGCGGGTTTCATGCGCCAACCATGTCCTGGCCCGTTGCCGGAACCCTGATGATCGAGCCAACCGAATCCGAAACCAAGGCCGAACTTGATAGGTTTTGTGAGGCCATGCTGGGCATTCGCGCCGAAATCCAAGCCATCGAAGAGGGGCAGATGGACGGCGAAAACAACCCGCTGAAAAACGCACCGCACACGATGGAGGATTTGGTGCGCGACTGGGACCGCCCCTATAGCCGCGAAAGCGCCTGCTTCCCCGCCGGATCCTTCCGCGTGGATAAATACTGGCCGCCGGTCAACCGCGTCGATAATGTCTGGGGCGATCGCAACCTCACCTGCACCTGCCCCCCAATGGAGGATTACGCATAGCTGAGCGGTTCGGCCCGTGTTTCGACGAGTCTGCTCAAGCTGGACGCGCCCGAGCCTGGGTGGGCGCTCCGCACGCGCCGCAAATTGAGATATCGCAAAACACTGAGACCTCAAAGCTTTTAGCAGGCATCGCAATGCGCCCTCCCGGGGGGCTATGAAGTTCACACATCTATGTTGCAATTGGTGAATGGCTCTGATTCCCTTTCGGAAAATGGAGGGTGTCATGGATTTGAGCTTAGGCGGTTTCGGGGATCGGCGGCTGGAAAAAGGGGGGCCGATTTGTTGGCGCGGCTTGTGTCGCATGGTGGGCGCGGGGTTCGGGTGCGGCGTCTGGGCGGCGTCTGGGCGGGGATCGCGCTGGTGAGATCCGCTTCACGCGGTTCCTGCGCAACCCGGCCGTGACGCTGGATGAGATGACCGCGACGGCATTCGAACGCGCTCAAGGCGCCTGTAAAGGCCGCGACATTCTGGCGATCTAAGCAGGATTTCCCAAAAGTGGACACCGGTTTTGGGGTAAAAATCCTGCAAAATCAAAGAACACTAAGCAGGTATTTGTGGGGGGAGCCTCGAATACCTGCTTGGGACACCACGGTGACGCAATCCTGTGGGGGAGGTGGCAGTTATTTGCACGCGATGATCGCGGTGGATGCGGGCAGTGGGGCGGTTCTGGGCGCGCTGGATGCGCAGTTCTTGGAACGGACGACGGGCGGCAAGGCGAGCCGCCACAGTCGGGAATTCGCGGACCGCCAGAGCGTGCGCTGGCTGCACGCGACGCAAAAGGCCGGGCAGATGGCGGGCGCGGCACGGGTCACGGTGGTTGCCGACCGAGAGGCCGACATGTTCGAACTCTTCGCTCACCGTCCGGCCCATATAGATCTGCTGGTGCGCGCCATGCATGACCGCGTGCTCGTGGGCGGCGGCAAGCTGGCGGAGCAGATCGCCTCTGGCCCGCGTCTGGGCTATGCGGCGCTCGACTTGCCCGCTCGGCCCGGTCGCGCGGCGCGCCAAGCCCAGCTTTCGGTGCGCTTCGCTCGGCTCGAGCTGCGGCCACCGCGCGAAAACCGCAAAACCTGCCCCAATCCGGTACACATGACCTATGTCGATCTGTGCGAGGAAACCCCGCCGGAGGGGGAAAAACCGCTGCACTGGAGGTTGTTGACCACATTGCCAGTCGACACCGTGGCAGACGCGCTCGATATCGCCGCCCGCTACGCCAAACGTTGGAAAATCGAAGACGTCTTCCGCACAATGAAACGCAAGGGCTTCGATATTGAAAGCCTGCGGATCCGAGATGAAGAGCCCCGCAACCGCCTCGTGCTGGCCTGTTTCATCGCCGCTTGCGTCGTCATGCAAATGACCGGCGAACGCGGCGGACCGGCCCTGCGCCCGATGACGGACGCCTTCGATCCGCAGGACCTGCCACTGCTCGAAGCCACCAGCCGCGATCTCGAGGGCGCAACAGCAAGGCAGAAGAACCCGCATCCGCCAGGAAGCCTCGCCTTCGCCACATGGGTCTGCGCAAGGCTGGGCGGCTGGACCGGCTACTACGGCAAGCCTGGCCCCATTGTCATCCTGCGCGGATGGACAGAGTTCCAAACCCTCAAACACGGCGCTGCCCTTGAAAAAAGCATGATCCCGAGAGGCAATCAAAATGTGTGAATCTGATAGCCCGGGGGGAGGGTCGGGCGCGTCCAGCGCTTCGCACCGGACAAGAAATTTGCGGGTATCGTTTTGCTGGGCTCTTCAGTACGGCGCGCGCATGCCGTGCTCAATCATCGCAAATAAAACCAACGCACCGGCACAATGAACACTTGCAGCGCGGCGGCGAATTTTTGATAACGCTAACAAATCCGCTATGAGGGCTGCAGCATGAAGCGCAATCGCAATGTCAAAATCGTCGCCACTTTAGGACCCGCATCTGAAACCTATGACATGATCCGCGCCCTGCATGAGACCGGGGCCGATGTGTTTCGGCTCAACATGTCCCACGGCACTCAGGAAGAGATCGCCGCCAAACATAGCATTATCAGGCAGGTCGAGACAGATTTAGGGACAACAATTGGCATTCTGGCCGATTTGCAGGGCCCCAAACTGCGGGTCGGGGTCTTTGCAAACGGTGAAGAAACGCTGGTCGAAGGCGCATCTTTCCGCTTTGACCTGGATACAGCCGAGGGCACGGCCACCCGCGTCTGCCTGCCCCATCCTGAGATTTTCGCAGCCCTCACGCCCGGCGCCACGCTCTTGGTGAATGATGGCAAAATCCGCGTGAAGGTCGAAAGCTGCGGGCCAGATTTCGCCGAGTGCACTGTGATCACAGGCGGGGTGATTTCGAACCGCAAAGGCGTGAATGTCCCGGATGTCGAGCTGCCCCTTGCCGCGCTCAGCGAAAAGGACAAATCCGACCTGGAATTTGCCTGCACCCTTGGGGTGGACTGGGTTGCGCTCAGCTTTGTGCAACGCCCCGCCGATGTGCAAGAGGCGCGCGCGCTGATCAAGGGGCGCGCCGCCGTGCTCTCCAAGATCGAAAAGCCCAATGCCGTGGAGCGCTTTGATGAAATCCTTGAAGCCTCTGACGGCATCATGGTGGCGCGCGGCGATCTGGGGGTTGAGCTGCCCGTTCAGAACGTGCCCCCCATCCAAAAGCGCTTGGTTCGCCAATGCCGTACAGCCGCCAAGCCGGTGATCGTGGCCACGCAAATGCTTGAAAGCATGATCGAGAGCCCAATGCCCACGCGGGCCGAGGTCTCGGACGTGGCCACAGCGATCTATGAAGGGGCCGATGCGGTGATGCTCAGCGCCGAAAGCGCGGCGGGCAGCTATCCGTTGCAAGCGGTCAGTACCATGAACAATGTCGCAATTGAGGTCGAGCAAGACCCAACCTACACGCAGATTGTTGAGGCCTCCCGTATCGCGGCCCGCACCTCTGTTGCCGATGGGATTGTTGCGGCCGCGCGCGAGATTGCGGAGACCACCGAGATCAAGGCGATTTGCTGCTTTACCCATTCAGGCACCACAGCGCTGCTCACCGCGCGCGAACGCCCGCGCGTGCCGATCCTGGCCCTGACCCCGCTGCACAGCACGGCGCGGCGGCTAGCGCTGAGCTGGGGGACAAATTGTGTGATCACAGGCAGCCTCAACCGCTTCAAAATGGCCGTGGTCAACGCCGCCGAAGCAGCCCGAAGCGAGGGCTATGCAACCATCGACGATCAGGTGCTCGTCATCGCAGGCGTGCCCTTTAACGTCGCCGGCACCACCAACATCCTACGCGTCGCCCCCTGCGATCCGCGCCAGATTTATGCGTCAGACCCGGAGTAAATCTCGTTCAGCATAATCCGGTGACAAGGCACTAAATACGCGGCGGCGGTGGTTTTCCTCCGAAAATTTCCGCCAATATGATACCAATCACCAAACCAGCGAAGGCGGCACCAAAGGCGCGGCCCATAAGCACGGGATCGAGCAGCGGGACATCGGGTTTATCAATCAAAATAAAGGCATAGTACCCAGCGAAGCCCACTAGGGCAGGGCCCCATCTCCAGATCATTTTGCTCATGCTATCTCCTTGTTGGTGTTGCTTTGCCCATCACCTTATCCGAAAACCGGTGTCCACTTTTCGGGGCGATGGGGAATAACACTCAAATACATCCACCGGATAGACCACATGCGCCAGATATAACCCTTGGGGCGGGCAGACGGGGCCGCAGGTGGCGCGGGATTTGGCCTCAAGCGCGTTGCGCACATCTTCGGGGGACCAGCCTCCGGCCCCGACCCGTTCTAACGTGCCCACAAAACTGCGCACTTGGTTATGCAGGAAAGAGCGGGCGCGCACGCGGAATTGGATCTCTGGGCCCCAAGGGGTGTCGATTTGTGTCACGCGCAGCTCATCCAGGGTTTTCACCGGGCTTTCAGCCTGACAGATCGACGAGCGAAAGGTGGTGAAATCATGCCGACCCAGCAGCATATCCGCCCCCTCTTGCATCGCGCCGACATCAAGCGCGTGCCGCACCTGCCAGACCAGCCCATCCAGATGCGTGGCCGGTGCGCGGCGCATGAGGAGCCGAAAGAGATACTGCCGCTCTAACGCAGAAAACCGGGCATGCCACTCGCCCTCAACCTGAGCGCAATCGGTAATCGCCACGGGCAGTGGCTTTAGGTGATGGTTCAACGCCTCGCTTAAGCGGAAGGGATCCCAGTCCTTATCCATATCGCAATGCGCTACTTGCCCCAGCCCATGCACCCCCGCATCCGTGCGCCCGGCCGCCGCAATGGTATGATCGCGCGGCTCAAGCTTGGCCAGCGCCGCCTCAATCGCGCCCTGCACCGAGGGCTGATCCTTTTGGCGTTGCCATCCGGCAAAGGGTTTTCCGTGATATTCGACTTTTAGAGCATATCTAGGCATGACGCGCTGGTATCTGGGCACGGCGCGGCTTTCAAGCGGGCGCGCGCATGCTTATGTAGGTCTGGCAACGAGGGAGCGCGCATTGGTCATCTCAACAATTACAAACGGAGTTATGGATTTCGCCGAAGGTGTGCGTGATGCCGGGGAGAGCCTGATTGGCACGCCCACATTGCGCATTGGGGTGACCGGGCTGGCGCGGGCGGGCAAGACCGTGTTCATCACCTCGCTGATTGCCAATTTGCTGGATCGCGGGCGGATGCCCGGGCTGATCGCCGCGCAGCAGGGCCGGATTGAGAGCGCTTATCTGCAACCCCAGCCCGATGATACCGTGCCCCGTTTCGACTATGAGGCGCATCTTGGCGCTCTCACCGCGCGCAAGCCCGTTTGGCCCGAGAGCACGCGCTCGATTTCTGAGCTGCGCCTGAGCCTGCGTGTGCGGCCCAAGGGATTGTTGTCCGGCTGGCAAAGCCCGCGCACCCTGCATCTTGATATAGTCGATTACCCTGGTGAGTGGCTTTTAGATCTGGGACTGTTGGACAAGAGCTTTGCTGAGTGGTCAGCGGATGTGCTGTCCCGCATAGAGCATCGCGTTCAGGCACAAGACTATCTGGCGCAGCTGCGCAGCCTGGATCCTACAGAACCGCTAGATGAGCCCCAGGCGAAAGCCCTAGCGGCAGCCTTTACCGCCTATCTGAACGCCGCGCGAGCAGATGGGTATTATGATTGCACGCCTGGGCGGTTTTTGTTGCCGGGGGATTTGGCGGGCTCGCCCGTGCTGACCTTTGCGCCGATTCCACCCTCACAAAGCCCGCGCCGCTCGCTGGCCCGTGAATTTGAACGCCGCTTCGAGGTTTATAAGGCGCGCGTGGTCAAACCCTTCTTTCGCGATCATTTCGCGCGCATAGATCGGCAAGTGGTGCTGGTGGATCTCTTGGGCGCGATCCATTCCGGCCCCCCTGCGGTGGAGGATTTGCGCGCTGCCATGGCGGATATTCTCAGCGCGTTTCGCCCTGGGCGCAATGCGTTTCTCTCAAAACTGCTCTTTGGGCGGCAGGTGGAAAAGATCCTCTTTGCCGCCACCAAGGCCGATCATATCCATCATAGCCAGCATGGCGCGCTCACAGGGCTTGTTCAAGCGCTGACCCGCGAGGCACGGGACCGGGCACAATTTGCCGGGGCGCAAACCGAGGCGATGGCGATTGCGGCGCTCAGAGCCACGACCGAAGAGATGATGCCCCATAATGGCACAGAGCTGGGCGTTGTGCGCGGCACTTTGCTGGATACCGGGCGGCAGGCGGCGTTCTATCCCGGTGCGCTACCCGATGATCCCGGCCATCTGTTAACCCCTGCACGCAGCGGTGCGCAAACCTGGCTTGAGCAAGATTACGAGGTGATGAAATTCGCCCCCGCGCCGCTTAGCCTCAAACCAGGGGATGGCCCGCCGCATCTGCGTCTTGACCAAGCCGCGCAATTCTTGATCGGGGATCGGCTATGAGCGATTTGACCTTGCGCCCCGCGCGCCCAACCGATGCGGGTGCTGTTGGGGTGATCCTCTCTGACTTCATCGACGAAACCCCTTGGATGCCCCGCCTCTACAGCCGCGCTGAAGAGTTGAGCTTTGCAGGCACTATGATTGATCGCGGCTGGGTGCGTGTCGCCGAAAAACAGGGGCGCGTGATCGGGTTTTGCGCCTTTGCCCCGCCCAACTTGCATGCGCTTTATGTCAGAGCCGAAAACCGCAGTGCTGGCGCTGGCACCGCCTTGCTAGAGGACTGTATGGCCCGCTCCGCGTCAATCGAGCTTTGGACCTTTCAGGCCAACACCCCAGCGCAAGCCTTTTATCTCGGGCACGGGTTCTATGAAGTCCGCCGCACAGAGGGCACAGAGAATGATGAAGGTTTGCCAGATATCTATTACCGGTGGGAGCAGAGCTAATGGCTAAGGGACCAATCCTGTTTGACATTGACGAAGATGACGCGCTGCCGGACGTGACCAAAGCGCCCCCAGTACCCGATCCTGCGCCCAATCCAGTGCCCAATCCTGCCCCTCAGGGCCAAGCCATGCAGGCTATCGCGCAAATCGCCGCGCGGCCCAGATCACGTATCGCACAGCTCTTTTGGAGCGCGCTTGCGGCTTTGATTGGGGCGATGATCTCTGTGGCCGCTTGGGATTTTGTGATGGGCTTGATCGCCCGCGCGCCGGCTCTGGGCTATACGGTAGCTGGGCTTGTGGGGCTGGTGCTCTTTGCGCTGCTGACCCTCTCTGGGCGCGAGTTGATTGCGCTGAGGCGTCTGGCGCGGGTCGATGATTTGCGCAGTACCGCTGAAAATGCGCAAGACCTGCAAACGGCGCGCGATGTGACTGATCGCATATCGCATCTTTATCAATCGCGCGAAGAGATGCGTTGGGGCCGCGAGCGATTTGCCGAGCTGCAACCCGATCAACTTGATGCAGATAGCCTCTTTGCCTTGGCCGAAACCGAATTGCTTGCCCCGCTGGACCGCGCCGCAGAGGCCGAAGTGCAAGCGGCAGCGCGGCAGGTGGCGACGGTAACAGCGCTTGTTCCTTTGGCATTGGCTGATGTGATTGCGGCTTTGACGGCCAATCTGCGTATGATCCGGCGCATTGCAGAAGTCTACGGGGGGCGGGGCGGGTTGCTCAGCTCTTGGCGGCTCACCCGCGCGGTGCTGACCCATCTTGTTGCAACGGGCGCGGTTGCGGTGGGCGATGATATGCTTGAGCCGATCTTGGGCGGCTCGCTCTTGGGCAAACTCTCGCGCCGCTTTGGCGAAGGGCTGGTCAACGGCGCCCTCACCGCCCGCGTTGGCGTTGCCGCAATAGAGGTATGCCGCCCCCTGCCCTTTTCCCAAACACGCCGCCCCAAGGCCAGTACATTGGTGAAAGGCGCGCTGACCGGGCTGTTTTCGCCGGGTAAATAGCTGGGCTGGGCACGTTCAAAATAACTCATACGAAAATCCGAATTTCAGCAAAGTGGGGGTTTTGCACCCTAGCGCCCCCGCAAGGTATTTTTAGCCAAATGAAGGGGGCGGCCTGCGCGATGGACAGGATATTTGCGGGTATCGTTTTGCTGGGGTCTTTGGGTTGCGAGCCGCGCGTGCACGGCCTATAACGCGGGCATGACGACACGCTTCATCATACGAATTACATCCCCGGCGCTGTGAGACGCAGACGCCGGGCAAAGGTGCTTGAGCCATCGCACCGAACCGCATCCTCTCGTGACATGACTATTTTTCAAAGGACGCAAGCCAATGTGCGCCGATACGCCTGACTATAAGACTACACTGAACCTGCCTGAAACCGACTTTCCCATGCGGGCGGGCCTGCCCAAACGCGAGCCCGATTGGCTCAAACGCTGGGAAGAGCTTAAGGTCTATGACCAGCTGCGCGCGCAAGAGGGGCGCGAGGTGTTTTGCCTGCATGACGGGCCGCCCTATGCCAATGGCAACCTGCATATCGGGCATGCTCTGAACAAGACGATCAAGGACATCATCGTGCGCTCCCATCAAATGATGGGTTATGACAGCCGCTATATCCCTGGCTGGGACTGCCATGGTCTGCCCATCGAGTGGAAGATCGAAGAGCAATATCGCAAAAAGGGCAAGAACAAGGACGATGTGCCGATCAATGAGTTCCGGGGCGAATGCCGCGCCTTTGCCGAGCATTGGGTCGGTGTGCAGCGCGAGGAGTTCAAACGGCTCGGGATCACCGGCAATTGGGAGCAGCCTTACCTCACGATGGATTTCCACGCCGAGCGGGTGATCGCGGAAGAGTTCATGAAATTCCTGATGAATGGCACGCTCTATCAGGGCTCTAAGCCGGTGATGTGGTCCCCCATCGAGCAAACCGCGCTGGCTGAGGCGGAAGTGGAGTATCACGAAAAGGAAAGCTTTACGATCTGGGTGAAGTTTAGGGTTATTGCGACAGGAGCGAGCGGCTCGGACTTAGAAGACGTAAATAATAGGGCTTCACGATTGGCGGGTGCCCATGTGGTAATTTGGACCACAACCCCATGGACTATTCCATCGAACAAAGCCGTAGTTTGGAGCGAAGACATCTCTTATGGTTTGTATGAAGTTATTGGACGTCCTCAAGAGTGTTGGGCGCGAATTGGAGACAGATACATCTTAGCTGATAAAACAGCAAATGATGTATTTGGAAAGGCGCGACTTGACGAAACAATGTATCGTAGACTGCATGATGCGACTGCAGACGAGCTGTACCATGTGAGATTGGCGCACCCGTTTGCGAACTTGGAGGGAGCTGATGGTGAGTGGGACGATGAACGCGATTTCCGTCCTGCTGACTTCGTCACCGACACCGAAGGCACCGGCTTTGTGCATTGCGCACCCTCGCACGGGATGGAGGAATATGAGCTCTACCGCGATCTGGGTATGTTGCAACAGGTGATCACCTATAACGTCATGGATGATGGCTCTTTCCGTAAGGATCTGCCGTTTTTCGGTGGCAAATATATCCTGTCCCGAAAAGGAGGCGAGGGTGACGCCAATACGGCGGTGATTGACAAACTGGCCGAGACCGGCGGGCTGCTGGCGCGGGGCAAGATCAAGCACTCTTATCCGCATTCCTGGCGCTCTAAGGCTCCGGTGATCTATCGCAACACGCCGCAATGGTTTGCCGCGATCGACAACGATCTGAGCATCGGGGACGACACCTTCACCATCCGAGACCGCGCCTTGCATGAGATCGACAAGGTGAACTGGACCCCGCAATCGGGTCGCAACCGGCTGTATTCCATGATGGAGGCGCGGCCCGATTGGGTGCTCTCGCGTCAGCGCGCTTGGGGTGTGCCGCTGACCTGCTTTACCCGCAAAGGCGTGCTGCCAACCGCTGATGATTTCTTGCTGCGCAATGAGGCGGTCAATGCCCGCATTGTTGAGGCATTTGAAGCCGAAGGCGCGGATTGCTGGTATGAAGAGGGCGCCAAAGAGCGGTTCCTGGGCGGTATCGTGAACCCGGACGACTATGATCAAGTGTTCGACATTCTCGATGTGTGGTTTGATTCCGGCTCGACCCATTCCTTCGTGCTGCGTGATCGCGCGGATGGCACGGCGGACGGCATTGCCGATGTCTATATGGAGGGCACCGACCAACACCGGGGCTGGTTCCATTCCTCCTTGCTGCAATCGGTGGGCACAACCGGGCGCGCGCCGTATCGCAATGTGGTCACGCATGGCTTTACGCTGGATGAAAAGGGCATGAAGATGTCCAAATCCATCGGCAACACCATCGTGCCGCAAGAGGTGATCAAGCAATATGGCGCGGATATCCTGCGGCTCTGGGTGGCGCAGACCGATTACACCGCAGATCAACGCATCGGGCCAGAGATCCTTAAGGGCGTGTCTGACAGCTATCGCCGCTTGCGCAACACCTTCCGCTTTTTGCTGGGCTCGCGGGTGGATGGCTCCCCTGCAGTTGATCCGGCGAATATGCCAGAGCTGGAACGCTGGGTGCTGCATCGCTTGTCGGAGCTGGATGAAACCGTGCGCGCAGGCTATAAGAGCTTTGATTTCCAGGGCGTGTTCCAGGCGGTGTTTAACTTTGCCACGGTGGATCTGTCGGCCTATTACTTCGATATCCGCAAAGATGCGCTTTATTGTGATGGCTCCACGCAGCGCCGGGCGGCAGCGCGTCATGTGCTGGATTTGATCCTAGAGCGGCTGTGCACCTGGCTTGCGCCGATCTTAGTGTTCACCATGGAAGAGGTCTGGCTAGAGCGCAGCGGGGGCCAAGGCTCGGTCCATATGCAAGATATCCCGGAAACGCCCGGCAGTTGGCGCAATGAAGCGCTGGCCGAGAAATGGGTCAAAATCCGCCGCGTGCGCCGGGTTGTAACAGGGGCGCTAGAGGTCGAGCGGCGCAATAAAACCATCGGCTCCAGCCTTGAAGCCGCGCCCCAGGTTTATGTGGATGCGGACATGGCTGAACTGCTGCAAGGCATTGATTTTGAGGATATCTGCATCACTTCGCAAATCGAAATCATCGCAGGAGAGGCACCGGCCGGGGCCTTTACCCTGGACGATACCAGCAATGTGGGCGTTGTGTTCCAAAAGGCGCAAGGCAATAAATGTCAGCGCTCCTGGAAAATCCTGCCAGAGGTCGGCCAGTTCGATCCCCCAGATGTGAGCGCGCGCTGCGCCGCTGCCCTGAAAGAGCTTGGATATGGGGCGGCGTGAGCCCCCAGCGCGCCTCGCTTGATACCCAATTTGGAGCCCTCTGCGTGACAGAAACGGGGGGCTCCATCACACATGTGACCTGGGAAACGGTCGCCGGAAGCGAAAACTCTGTGCTGGACGCGGCACTTGAACAGCTCGCAGCTTATGCACGCGGAGAGCTGCAAGAGTTCGATCTCCCCCTATACGTAGAGGGCCCGCCTCTGGTCCAGGCCGTCTGCGAAGAGATGCGCAAAATCCCCTATGGGCAAACCCGCAGCTACGGAGATATTGCCAAAGCCGTCGGTGCCTCTGCCCAAGCGGTCGGCCAAGCCTGCGGGCGCAACCCCATCCCCGTGATCATCCCCTGTCACCGCGTTGTCGGGGCCGGAGGCAAGCTCGTGGGCTTTTCCGGCGCAGGGGGCGTCGAAACCAAACTCGCCCTCCTGCGCCATGAAGGGGCCGGGTGGTTGATTTAACCCGAGAACCTACCCATCCACCCCATAGATCAACTGCTGCGCTGCGCCTGCGCACATCAGATAGGCGGAGCTGATCAAGAGACCCCAATGCGCCCAGCTTTCGGGGTGGAAATCTACCCAGGCGGCCCAGCCCGCAAAGAAGGTCCAGGCCAAGATCATCGGCAGGCTCAGCCAGCGCCAACGCTCTGTGCGCACGGGGTGAATGAACTTGATCGGAACAAACATCGCGATGGTCAGCACAGTCACGAGTGCAAGGCTCACCTGCCAGATCGGCTCAAGCGCGAAAAGCACCAGCACCAACATATTCCAACACGCCGGAAAACCAGAGAACGAATTATCCTTTGTCTTCATGCGCGTGTCAGACATGTAAATCGCACTGGCGAAGGTCACTAGGATAATCATCACCCAGCCGGACCAGCCCGCCATAAGCCCTGATGAGAACAGCGCAAAGGCCGGAATAAAGATATAGGTCAGATAGTCGATCAAAATATCCAGTGTCACCCCGTCGATCTCTGGCGCATGGGTTTTTACATCATAATGCCGCGCAAGCGGGCCATCGAGCCCATCCACAATGAAGGCCACAACGAGCCAAACAAACATCATGGCCCAGTCGCCCTGCACCGCCTCAAGCATAGCGAGCATAGCGAACACGGCGCCGGTTGCAGTAAACAGATGGACGGAGAGTGCGGAAATACGATGTGACATCCGCTCTACTTGGCGCATGCGGCGCTGCGCTGCAACCAAAAGAGCTAACCTATGGTTAACTTCATGTTTTGGTAGCAGCCGGTGGCTCAGTTTGCTCGGCTAGATAGAAACGCTGCACCAAGCTCACGAGCCAGCTTACGCGTTATCGCACGAGTGTAATCTTCATAAACACGAGCGGTTTCGATAAATGCGTCTGGGCCAGTGATCACCTCCTTGCGAAAATAGGACACCAGCCTACCCCTATCGGTGCCGATCACAAGAGCGTTGACCGTTATCCCCCCTCGCGCATTCAGTGCTGGCTTGATCTGAGCGGGCTCTGGGCCCTGATTGGAATACCCATCGCTCGAGATGTCGATCACATGGCTTGCGCAGTGGTTTTGGCTCTTAAAGGCGCGCATGCCAAAAAGCAGCGCCTCGCCGATGGCCGTGCCTGGCGCGTTATCTTGGCGTCTAACCTGGCGCAATGTTTCCAGTACGATTGCGAGATCCGCCTGGTTCTCAATCAGTGTCCAATCGAGCAAAATACGCTGAGCCCCCGTGCCGCTCCATTCATAGATAAAAAGCGCGACGGGGGGCTGCGCAAAAAGGGCTTGGCGCACCTGCGGGTTTTCAAGAGCAGTAATGATGCCATGCGTTTGCAGCCGATATTCGCGCGCATCAACCGAGCCGGAAACATCGAGCGCGAGCGCCAAAGCAAGACGACAGGGCTGGGCCGCCACGGGGCTCGCGATGGCCAACAGAACCGCGAGCCATCTTAGCATTACCAGTGCCCTGTGTTTTCCATGCTGGCCCAGGGCTCGGCAGGTTCCAGACGATCACCTTCTTGCAGCAGCTCGATGGAGATATTGTCAGGGCTGCGCACAAAGGCCATATGCCCATCGCGCGGGGGGCGGTTAATAACTACGCCGTTATCCTGCAGATGCTGGCAAGTCTCATAGATATTCTCGACCGCATAGGCCAAATGCCCAAAATGACGGCTATCGGCGGGCAGGCCCTCATCCCCATCCCAATTATAGGTGAGCTCCACGGGGCAGTCCTCTTGACCGGGCGGGGCCATGAATACCAGGGTAAAGCGGCCCTGCTCACTGTCATAGCGGCGGGTTTCCTTGAGGCCAAGCAGCGCATAAAAGGCCATCGAAGCCTCAAGATCTTTGACGCGCACCATCGTGTGTAGGTATTTCATGTTCGGGATCTCCTGTTGTTTGAGGAGAGTGTAGAACAATTCACCGCAGGCGCCAGCCGCTATAATGACTGGTCTCCTCAGGCCAAATATGAAAAAACAACTAAAGATTGTCCAGAAAGGACCCGCCATGCCCCTGACGCCAGAACAAGAAAGTGAAATCGCAGCGCAGCGCGCTCTCCGCCACGACACCATGCGGGCCACCGTCCCGGCGATGGAGGCGCATCTTTACACCGCGCATCCCGTGCTGGATCATGGGTTTGTGCGGGTGATCGACTATATGGGCGATGATGCAGCGATCTGCCAAGCGGCGCGGGTGAGCTATGGCAAAGGCACAAAATCTGTCCAGAATGATGAAGGGCTAATCCGCTATCTGATGCGGCATTGGCACTCGACCCCTTTTGAGATGTGCGAGATCAAGCTTCATGTGAAACTGCCGGTTTTCGTGGCGCGCCAATGGATTAGGCACCGCACCGCCAATGTGAACGAATATTCGGCGCGCTATTCGATTTTGGATCGCGAATTTTATATCCCAGCCCCGGAGCATCTTGCGGCGCAATCGGTGGTCAACAACCAAGGGCGCGGCGCGGCGCTAACCGGAGACGAGGCCGCGCGGGTGCTGGAATATCTCAAAGCTGATAGCGCACGCGCCTATGACCATTACGAAGAGATGATCGGGCAAGACGGGCAGCAAGGGCTGGCGCGAGAGCTGGCCCGGATGAACCTGCCCGCCAATATCTACACGCAATGGTATTGGAAAGTTGACCTCCATAACCTGCTGCATTTCCTGCGGCTGCGCGCCGATAGCCATGCGCAATATGAAATTCGCGTCTATGCCGAAGAAATCTGCCGCCTTGTGGCCGATTGGGTGCCCTTTGCCTATCGCGCCTTTGAAGATTACCGGCTGGGCGGGGCGACGCTTTCGGGGCGGGCCCTGGATTGCGTGCGCCGGATGCTGGCCGGAGAGGACGTCACAAAAGACAATTCCGGCATGAGCGCAGGCGAGTGGCGCGAGTTTCAAGAGATCTTGCTGCGTAAATAGCGGATTTCCAATCATTTTTTTCTGGACTGATGGGAAAATTCAGGGCACATATTCACCATAGGGTAGTGGGAAGCAACCAACCTTGAGGTGACATATGCAAAGACTGACCAAACTCTTCGGCATGAGCATTGCTGGCCTTGTGATCGGCACAGGCGCAGGCATGGCAGAGCCCAAACTCTACCCGGTGCAATCGGTTGAAAATTTCTGCCCCTCCGGGCTGCAACCGGTCACAAGCAATGGTGCAATCTGCTGCGGCGTGCCGAACCAGGACATGACCTATGATCAGGCCATGGCCTATTCAACATCGAAGCGGGCAACAGTCACCAAGGCACATGCCGCGAGCGACTGCCCAGCTGGCACCAAAGGCTGTAGCTAATTCACACAGAAATAGGTTGGTTTAACTTAGCCAGCCTATTTACATCGCCAGATTAGCCGCCCTGCAAATCCGTAGCCATAGTGCGGCCGTCCCGGCCCTCTTGTAGCTCGAAGGTGACTTTTTGATTTTCGGTAAGTGTCTTCATCCCAGAACGCTCTACTGCGGAGATATGGACAAAAATGTCTTTTCCGCCGCCTTCTGGTTCAATAAATCCATAGCCTTTTGTGGTATTGAACCACTTCACGGTGCCATTTGGCATCTGTCCCGTGCTCCTTAATATTGTGTCTTTCGCAACTTCGCGCCACTATAGCGCAAAGCGATAGGGTGGTCATACGCGCCCAAGCTCAGCTTTTAGTTGCAGCGCCGGGTGTCGTACTACCTACCATGTTGCTCGTGGTCCAGAAAAATCAAGGAAAATGTGGCAGTCTAGCTACAAATATACGCAAAAAGGGGCAAAACGTGATACTTTATGGGTTAAAGACCTGTGATACCTGTCGGAAAGCCAAGACTGAGACGGGCATAGCGATCACCGATATTCGTGACACGCCCGTCCCTCAAGACGTGTTGAAACGCGCGCTTGAGAAATTTGGTGACGCCCTGGTGAATCGCCGCTCGACCACATGGCGGGGGCTAAGCGAGGAAGAACGGGCCAAGCCCGCATTGCAGCTGTTGCAAGACCACCCGGCATTAATGAAACGTCCCTTGGCCGTTGACGGGGAGAAGATCACATTGGGCTGGGGCCCGCGAAAGCTGAGTTAAAGCAGGGCCGCGTTCAGATTTTGAAATCGAGCAGAACCCCTGAAACATCATCAGGGAGTTTTGTCTGTCCCGCAAATTCCGTGAGTTTCCACATCAAGGCGTCAAAGAACTCTGTCCCCGAGATCTCCTTGCAGTCACGCATGATCTTTTCGAGCCCCTGCTCTTCGAGCATACCCTCTTCTGGGTCCGGGCATTCCGTGATCCCGTCAGAATGGAATAGAACGCGATCGCCGGGCGAGAGCTGGAATTCGAACTCTGAAAATTCGACATCGGGCAATAAGCCAACCGGAAAGCCCCCTGGCGAGGTTTGCGTCATGCTCCCGTCGGCCTTTTGATGAACGGGATGCGGATGCCCAGCCTGGCCCATGCGCAAAATCCCGGTCTCTAGCTCAAGATTGCCTAATACCATGGTGAAATAATGCTCGGTTTCCATCTCATCGAGCACCATATTATTCAATTTTTCAATCGCCTCTCGTGGCGGCACCGGCGCATAGGTGCCATCAGGACAACGGCGCAGCGAGACATTTTGATCCGGCGCAACGGGGGATAAGAACCCCGCAAGCCGCGCGGTCATCAAGGCCGAGCTGACCCCATGGCCGGACACATCAATTGAATAGAGCCCGATATGACGCGGCCCGGCTGGGAAAAACCCAACAAGATCGCCGCCAACATAGCCACTAGATTGCAGATGCAATGTGATCTGATAAGGGCCAAAGCTTTTGGTGCGCTCAGGCAACAAGGATTGTTGCAACTGCCGCGCCTCGCGCAAATCTTTGTTGAGCGCATCATGCAAGCGCTCCACCTCCTGCAAGGCATCCGTCAATGCGCGGTTATTCTCCTGGAGCCGCGCTTGCATATCCAAAATGCGCCCACCCGCTTTGATGCGCGCGCGCAACTCATGCACATCGACGGGCTTAGTAAGGAAATCATCGGCCCCCGCATCCAAGCCAAGCGTAATCTCTGACACGGCGCTTTTCGAGGTGAGCAAAATGAAATAAACGTAAGAGCCATCAAAGCGCTCGCGGACCTGCTGGCAAAATTCAGGGCCGCTCATCCCTGGCATCATCCAGTCGCTGAGCACGAAGTCCGGCACTGATTCGGCGCACATACGCAGCCCCTCTTCAGCGCTTTCCGCTTCTTTAATAATGTAGCCCCACCGCTTTAACGACGAGGTTAAGATCTTACGTTGCAAGCGGCTGTCATCGACAACCAAAACAGTACGCGTTTCAGCCTTTGGCACAGTCTCACCGGGCAGGTCTGGAGTTGGTAAAGCAGTCATAGAGAGTCCCACACATTTCGCCTCACCCTAGGACCAAGGGCGTAAATTTTTCTTGAAAGATAAAACTCTAAACCTAACAAATTGAGCTATTTAGCTCTCTTTAACGCCTGGGCTTCTAGTCTGACCAAGTTCGAGTGCCGGAGTAGAGTATGAGTGACGTGATTGACTGGAATAAGGTTCGAGAGCTGCGTGGAGAGGTCGGAGAGGAAGATTTCGACGAGGTTTTTGAGCTGTTTTTAGAGGAGGTCGATGAAACGATTTCCCAGCTTGGACAGCCCGGTCGCTCGCTTGAGCATGATCTGCATTTTCTGAAAGGGGCTGCGTTAAACCTTGGCTTCAAAGATTTTTCCCAGCTCTGCCGCGATGGGGAATCAGCCTGTGCTTCGGATGCGTCAACCAAGATTGATACAGAGGCCATCATTAGCTGTTACGCGACCAGCAAGGCACAGTTCATCGCAGATATGCCAACGCAACTCACCTAAACTGCCCCCTGCTTGATGCGAAATAATGCTGTTCATGCGATTGCTGGCAGCAGCCTTTCTTTGTGACTCCGGGTGACTCCGGCGGCGGGTGATCTGCCGATGCGTTACAATTCAGTTACAAAATCTTCAAAAATCAGAATCAAGACTGTCACCTGACTGTCGTCTCCCGCCCGCATAGCGCTGCCGACCAAGGGGGCGATATGCTGAAAATCGACACGCTGACAAAGCGCTTCGGAGATAAGATTGCCGTGGATGCGGCCAATATCTCCGTCGACAAACCGATGATGATCGGGATTATTGGGCGTTCGGGTGCGGGCAAATCTACGTTGCTGCGCATGCTCAACCGACTGAGCGATGCATCCGAAGGAAAGATCATCTTTGAGGGCGAAGAGATCACGGCGTTGCGCGGGGCAGCAAAGCGTGATTGGCAGTCCCGCTGCGCGATGATCTTTCAGCAATTCAACCTCGTGCCACGCATGGATGTGGTGTCGAATGTGTTGCATGGCACGCTCAACAAGCGCTCGACCTTAGCGACCATGTTTAACCTCTATCCGCAGGCCGACATTCATCGAGCGATTGAGATCCTTGATCGTCTTGGGATTGCCGAGCAAGCCCCCAAACGCGCCGAGGCATTGTCAGGAGGGCAACAGCAACGTGTCGCCATTGCGCGGGCGCTGATGCAAGATCCAAAGATCATTCTGGCGGATGAACCCATTGCCTCGCTTGATCCGATGAATGCGCAGGTGGTCATGCAATCCTTGCGCACCATTCACGAAGAGGACGGGCGCATGGTGATTGCCAACCTGCACACGCTCGACACGGCGCGACGCTATTGTGATCGGGTCATCGGAATGCGGGATGGGCGGATCGTGTTTGATGGAACCACCGAGCAACTCACCGCGAGCGCCGCGCGCGATATTTATGGTGCGGATGCGAGTTTTTCTGAGGCCGCAACCTCCACCGAGATCGAAACACTGGACAGGCCCGAGCTTCTCGAAGCGCATGCCTGAGCCAGTTTGAACCCCCGCCTCATGCGGGCCACCTTCATCAACCCTGCCCTCAAAGCGCCGAACGGCCCAAGGGCAAAAACCTGGAGAAAACGATGAAAAAGACCTTCGCATTGGCGCTTGCCGCCACGACTGCTCTGAGCACCGGCGCATTTGCCGAAGAGATCAAAGAGTTCCGCATCGGCATCCTCGGCGGCGAAAACGCTCAGGACCGTTTGAACAACAACCAGTGTCTTGCTGATTATGCCAGCGAAGTTCTGGGCGTTGAGACCAAGCTCTTTGCCCCTGCCGATTATAACGGCGTGATCCAAGGCCTGCTGGGCGGCACAATCGACATGGCTTGGTTG